>NZ_JBEOSB010000007.1:0-385186 GCF_040302705.1 Streptomyces sp. NPDC097640 | reverse complement strand
CACACCATCACACCAGGTGGCTCTCATTCCCACCGCCGAACCAGTGGTCTCCAAAACCACCGCCCTACCGGCTCTACTTCACCCCGCTAGAAACACCCTGGTCTTCGCCCAGACTGCGCTTGACATCGCCCTTGGCCTCCGCAACCTGCGTCTGGAGGGCTTCTGGCTGCTGACTCTCGGCGCTGCCCAGCAGGTGAAGGGCCAGTTCTCCGAGGCCCTGATCTCCTATCAGCGATCCGCCACGCTGCACCGACGCCTCGCGGACCGCAGCCGGGAGGCGCTGGCCTGGCAGGGCGTGGGCGAGGTGTACCGTCGGCTCGGGCGTCATGCGGAGGCGGCCGACTTCTACCGCCAGGCCGCCTCGACGCACCGCGATCTCGGCGATGAATGGCACCAGGCCCTGGCCCTGGATGGTCTGGGCTCGGCCGTACTCGACGAAAACTCGGAGGAAGCCCGTCGGCACTGGGCGCAGGCGCTGAGGCTCCTCACCGACTTCGGCGATTCTCGCGCAGTGGCGGCGCGCGAGAACATCGAACGTCGGCTGACAGAAACAAGCTGAAGCAGCGGTCGAGGCGCAGGCCGGCGTGGGCGCGGCAGGGTCGCCGCTCCGGTGACCTCTTTGGTTGCAGTCCACCGAGACCAACAGGCGGAGGCTGTCTGACGGCCCCATGAGGGCTCGCTCCATCAGCCTCCCGGCTGCTGCTCGCGGGCGTCCAGCAGCTGCTTTCGCTGGGCCTGAGTCTCTTCCTCACTGATCAGCCCGTGCTCGGCCTCGGCGATCGAGATCAGCTCATTGAGATTGTCCCGCTCGATCTGGCGGGTGACGTACGCGGAGAGGTCGGAAGGGGTGCTGCGCACGCGGGCGGCTTCCGCGATGGCCTGCGGCATCGTGATCGAGTACTTCTCGGTAGGCTCAGACACGCTCATCTCCCTGGGCGTTCCCACCTCCGCCACCCGCCGAACAACCGAAAAGCCGCAAGTTGAACCGGTGACCCGTCGCGAAAGATCAGGCTAAAGATTGTCGAAGTCTCCGGCGGTCATCCCTGCCTTGAAGGCTCGCCACTCGCCAGAGGTGAAGCACAGATGCGGGCCGGACGGGTTCTTCGAGTCGCGGACAGCCACCCCTCCATCAGGGAGGGGTGCCAGTTCGAAGCACTCACCATTGTTCGCGGTGAAACTGCTCTTCTGCCAGGTGAGGGAGGCGGGGTCGATCGAGTAGAGGTCTATCTTCTCCATCAGTCAGCTTTCCCTGTTTCTCGTACGAGCGATGATGTCGCGGCTCTCTTCTGGGGAGAGGGCCGCATCGGTGAGACTGCGGAACAGTCGGTGCAGGCGTCGCAGGTCCCGTGGGTCGTCCATCGTCAAGCTACCAGCGACCGACTCGCCGAAGGCCACGTCGGGCACGTCTTCGTCCGAGAACTGAAGGATCCTGAAGGCTGAGATTTGCGCGGCCTGTTCACCCTTCTCGTAGGGGATGACGCGGAGGTTGACACTCGGATGCGCTGAGACCCCCAGTAGATGCTCCAACTGTTCCTGGTGCGTGCGCGCACCACCGACCTGAAAATCCAGAGCAGCCTGCGCGATGACGTAGTGGCATTCCAGTGGGGATTTCGTCTCGTGAAGGCAGTGCCGCTGACGCAAGCCGCGCACCTCGACAAGGGTCTCGATCTGATCGGGTCCCAGCGAGGCGAAGCCCACGCCGGTGACGGCCGTCGCATACGCCTCTGTTTGCAAGAGTCCTGGCACGATCCCGACTTGATACTCGTGGACAGTCGAGGCTGCCGCCTCGAACCCGAGGAAGCGTTCGTACTGCGCACTGATCACTTCGCTGTACGGCGCCCACCACGGCTGGCGCCGCTCCCGGGCGGCTGCGTGCAGCTCGGCAAGTTCGTCACGCTGGTCAGCGGGGACCTCGTAGAGGTCCATGAGCTGGGCGAAGTGCTGCTGGGAGCAGACCCGCTTTCCGTTCTCAATCCGGCTGATCAAGGAGACGTCGCAGCCGAGCGCCGACGCGACTTCCGCGATGGTGAAGCGATTGGCTTCATGCCGCAGACGCCGCAGAGTCCGGCCGAACGTGACGCGTGACATCAGCAAGGTGCTGTTGCTGTTGGTCATGGCTTCTCTCCTTGTGCCCGCGAGCTGAACTCAAAGACCGAGCGGATGAGGAACATTCTCGACCCCAATATGGCCAGGAACGATCAATACGCAACGTCGTGTCAATTGACACGACGTGTGACTTGACGCTGCCAGGATGTGGGGCGCAGCTTAGCGTTCATGACGTTATGCGCTCAACTGAATGCTGAGCGTGGCCAAGCTCCGTGCGATGACTCAGAGGCACGGGTGACTGACGACCGAGCACGTTCTCGCTCCCACCTTGGAGTTCGAACTGCTCGCTGGATCGGTGGGAGCTGTCATGGGCGAACCGTACGAAGTCAAGTTCCGGCTGTCCCCTCGGCGGAACAGCGTTCCGAGGGCGCGAGCGCTGCTGCATTCCGTGCTCGGCGGCTGGGGCATCGGGCAGGAGACGGTGGAGGTGGGGGAGCTGGTCTTGTCCGAGCTGGTGACCAACGCCCTGCGAGTGCGTGTGCTCAATGACCAACTGGTGGGGGTGCGGATCGTGCGGCTAGTGGATGAAGGCGTGCTTCGGCTCGAAGTCAGCGACGCCGGCGAGGGTAAGCCCGAGGTGCGAAGGCCGGACGAGAACGAGACGTGCGGGCGAGGGCTGTTGCTTGTGGAGGCTTTGGCTCACCGCTGGGGTTATGAAAGGCGGGCGTGCGGGATCGGGAAGACCGTCTGGGCTGAGCTGAAGGCCCCGGATCTGGTGTCTGAACGCGACGGGGTAGAGGTCGCTGCCTTGACGGTCCGTGCCGGTCAGTGCGTACGGGTGTGGGGTGAGTGGCATACCGTCCGCAGCGTGGGCAGCCAGCAGCGCACATCGGGCGGGCTCACCGTCGTGCTAGCCCTGGACGACGGCTCGGCAGTGCGAATCGATGCCGCCGAGCCGCTGACCGTCCGGGACGCTGGCGCGCCCTCCTCAGGCCGAGAAGAGAGGCAGGAGTGGGGATAGGGGACAGCCGCTCACGGGCGTCAGATCGTGCGCCCCTGCTCATGCCGTTTGGCCGTCGGGACACCGCCCCGATGGGCTGGGGGCTCCTCGTAACCACCCCGTGGCGCAGGCTCCTGGCTTCGTGTTTCATTCAGTTCGTGCCGGGACTTGACTCACGACCTATTCGTCCCCGAGGGGCATGCAGGTGCACTACCTGCTGGTGCTGACGTTCGCGCAGGTCCGGGGGTGGGTGCCGATTGGTTTGGAGCGGTCTCGGGGGCTCTGGGAGAAGGTCTTCTCTCAGAGTTCTCCCAGGCAGCGGGGCCGTGCTCGCTTCAGCGCGCTGCGTTGTATAGGCTGACTTGTGCGACACGTGTCACTGGCTGCGTGGCCGGTGGTGGCCTCCGTGCCGCCCACGCAGAGTAGATCGGCCGAACCACCACATACCTATGGACCCCGTCAGCGAGCGTTTACGCCGGGCCCGAAGCCAGTTCATCAGGTCGAAGCCATACCAGTGGACGAACTCCGCACACTCCTCACGGGTGTGCCACCTGTGTCGCTCGTAGTGGAACGCGGTGAGGATCATGTCCCACTCGCGCGGGGCCAAGGCGAGGCCATCGAGATGGATCAGGACGGCGTGACCGTCGCGGTGGCGGAGGACGTTCCCGAGGCAAAGTTGCAGGCTAGAGGCTGTGATATAGTTCTCGCGCTTGATCTCTTCGCGCCTTGAGCTACGGCATCAGGGGGTGGGCTTCAGTTCGCCAGGGGATAAATCAAAGCTCGAATATTTATAAATAGATATTGTGAAATCGCAAGCCTGATTTCTTTTCGCGACGATGGCGTATTGGCGCCGGAGTGATTAGAGGTCGGGCTTTTCTTGTTTCGTAACAGGCAAGGTTAGAAGCTCCACTCGGGAGTTAAACAAATAATGGAGGTGCTGGTGCGCGAATTGTTCACGCAGGTAGGGCAGACGGTCCGGTTCGCGATTGCCGACGAATCCCGGACCGCCCGCCTGAAGTCCCTGATCACGACGACTGCCATCGTCGGGACCGTGGGCTACTACGTCCTGTTCGTTAGGTAGACGCCTTCTACGCAGGACACTTAAGAGTACGGCGGGCCCCAGCCTCGCGGCTACGGGCCCGCCGTACTGAGCGCTGGCCCGTTCATGTACCCGGGTACATACGGAACGGCAGCGGAGCATGCTCTGTCACCTGCGTCACTGCCCTGACGGACAGAGGTGCCCCTGCTCAGTCCGCTCGGGCGTGGGCATGGCTCCTACTCGGACGTTGAGGTGGGTGACATTCGCTTAGGAGTTCGATCCGAGCCTTCTCCGGCTGAGGTCGTCGGTTGGTGGGACAGCCGGGCAGAGGCGCTGGTGTACGTCCCCTTCCGGCGTCGTTGATGTCAGCCGTGGACGTCAGAACCCGCTGATTCGCAGCTCTGCAGAGATCCGGAGGGAGGACGGTGGCACAGGCCGGCGCTTCAGCCCTTCGGCGGGGTCCCATGGCTGAACCATGGGACGGTGGCTGCTGCCTCTGGCAAAGTGGTCGGCACCGCTAAACGACTCTCGTGAGGAACTTGTGAGCACGCTCGGTAGCTTCATCTGGTCAATCGCTGACCAACTTCGGGGTCCCTATCGCCCCAACCAATATGGGACAGTGATTCTCCCGTTCACGATCCTGAGACGGCTCGACTGCGTACTCGAGCCGGACCGCGCGGCGGTACGGGAGCTGGCTGCGAGGTACGAGAACCCGAACCGGCTCAAGGTCGAGGTCAAGAAGGCCACGGGGCGGACGTTCTACAACACTTCCAACTACGAGTTCGCGAACCTGCTGGCCGATGCGGACGGGCTCGCGGACAACCTCGCTGACTACATCGACCGGTTCTCGGCCGACGTGGACGTGTTCGAATACTTCGATTTCAAGAAGGAGATCTTGGCCCTGGAGAAGGCTGGGCTCCTGCGCGAGATCGTCAAGTCCTTCGGCGCCGTTGACCTGCACCCCGACGTGGTGTCCAACGCAGACATGGGGGATGCGTTCGAGTACATCATCCGTAAGTTCAACGAGGCCGCGAACGAGACCTCCGGAGACCACTACACGCCGCGCGACGCGATCCGGCTGCTGGTCGACCTGCTCTTCGCGGAGAAGGACGTCGACCTCTCCGAGGGCAGCATCATCAGGTCGCTGTACGACCCCACCGCCGGTACCGGTGGCATGCTCTCCCTGGCAGAGGAGCATCTGCTCGCCCAGAACCCCGAGGCCAAGCTGAGCCTATTCGGCCAGGAGTACAACCCGCAGTCGTACGCCATCTGCAAGTCCGACCTGCTCGCCAAGGGCCACGACACGACCAACATCGCCTTCGGTAACACGCTCACCGAGGACGCCTTCAAGGGCCGCCAGTTCGACTATTGCATGTCCAACCCGCCCTACGGGGTGGACTGGAAGCAGTACGCCAAGGCGGTCAAGGCGGAGCGCGACTCCGCCGGCCCTTACGGCCGCTTCGCACCGGGACTCCCCGCGACCTCAGACGGTCAGATGCTCTTCCTGCTCCACTTGGCCCACAAGATGCGCGCACCCGAGGACGGCGGCGGCCGCGTCGGCATTGTCATGAACGGCTCGCCGCTCTTCAACGGCGCCGCCGAATCCGGCCCCTCCAACATCCGCAAGTGGCTGTTGGAGAACGACCTTGTCGAGGCGATTGTCGCCCTGCCGACCAACATGTTCTTCAACACCGGCATCGCCACCTACATCTGGATCCTCGACAACACCAAGCATCCCGACCGTCAGGGCAAAGTCCAGCTCATCGACGGCACGTCGTTCTGGACCAAGATGCGCAAGAACCTCGGGTCCAAGGGACGCGAGATCAGCGACGATGACCGAGCCAAGGTCGTGCGGCTGTACGCCGACTTCGAGGACGCCGACCCCGACCTCTCCAAGATGCTGCGCAACGACGAGTTCGGTTACTGGACCATCACCGTCGAGCGTCCTCTGCTCGATGAGGACGGGAAGCCTGTCGTCGACCGCAAGGGAAACCCGAAGCCCGACTCGAAAAAGCGTGACACCGAAAATGTGCCCTTCACCTGCGGCGGCTCAACCGCCGGCGCGGCAGGGGAGCGCGAAGTCATCCAGACGTACTTCGACGCGGAGGTGAAGCCGCACGTTCCTGACGCCTGGATTAACTGGGCCAAGACCAAGACCGGCTACGAGATCCCCTTCACCCGCCACTTCTACAGGTACACCCCACCCCGCCCTCTCGCCGAGATCGACGCCGACCTGGAGAAACAGGTCGCCAAGATCCTCGATCTTCTCCGTGAGGTGGAGGGATGAGCGACTCCGTCCGCCTCAAGCGGCTGCTCTCGGAATCCGACGTGCGAGCGGGGGTGAAAGCCGAAGCCCTGCCGCTTCTGTCGGTGTCGATCAGTTGGGGCGTCCGGCGTCGGGAGGCTGCGGGCACAACTACAAGGGCGGCGGCGGAGGATCTGTCCAACTACAAGATCTGCCGCGCGGGTGACCTCGTCATCAACCGTATGCGGGCGTTCCAGGGGGCCCTTGGCATCGCCCCGGAGGACGGGATCGTCAGCCCGGACTACGCGGTGCTCAGAGTCGACCCGAGGATCGACTCACGTTGGCTGAACTACTTCCTCACCAGCGGATCCACAGTGGCGACCATGGCCAGTCTGGTCCGAGGTATCGGCGGAACAGAGGCTGGGAACGTCCGAACTCCCCGACTGAACATCGCCGACCTGCTGTCGATAGCCGCACCTCTCGTATCTGCAGAGGAGCAGCGCGTCATCGCCGACTACCTCGACCGCGAGGCGGCCCGAATCGACACGCTCATCGAAGAGCAGCAGCGGCTGATCGAGATGCTCCGCGAGCGCCAGGAATCTGCGATCCGAGCGGTCCTGCTGCGCGGCTTGGACGACGATGCGCCTCTACGTGCTTCGGGCAGCGAGTTTCTCGGTTTGATTCCGTCAGCGTGGGCCATGGTTCCGACGCGCCATCTCTGCACCATCACGACAGGTGATGAAGACTCGGGGAATGCTTCCGACGATGGCGCCTACCCATTCTATGTTCGCGGGCGCGAGATTCTGCGATCGGATGCGTACGCGTTCGATGGTGAGGCTGTGATGACCCCAGGTGACGGGCAGGGTGGAACCGGCAAGGTGTTTCACTACTTTGATGGAAAATTCCAGGCCCACCAGCGAGTCTACGTCTTCACCGACTTCCATGGGATCACTGGTCGGTACTTTTATTACTACCTCTCGACATTCCTGAGGCCGATCGCACTTGCCGGCAGCAACACCGTGACAATGGAGTCGCTGCGGCGTCCGCTTCTCGCTGGCTTTCCAGTGGCTGTTCCGCCTGCGGATGAGCAGACCCTGATCGTTGAGCATCTCGACGAACTGACCGCCAAGATCAACCAGCTGATCGCTGAGACTGAGCGGTTCATCGAGCTCGCACAGGAGCGACGTGAAGCGCTCATCACGGCGGCGGTGACGGGGCAGATCGACGTACAAGAGGTGGCGTGATGGCTGACCATAATGAGGTGGTCTTCGAGACTGAGATCTGCGAGTACCTCCGGGACCACGGTTGGCTGTACTCGGCGAACGACCGTGACGGTGGTGAGTACGACCGGGAGCGGGCGCTGTTCCCGGACGACCTGTACGCGTGGCTGGAGGAGACACAGAAGCCGGCGTACGAGAAGGCGTTGAAGGCGGCGGGCTCGCAGGCGAAGTTCCTCGACGTGCTGACCGCGGCGCTGGACAGGCCGCTGGAGCATGGCGGGGGCACACTGAACATTCTGCGCAACGGGGTGCAGTACATCGGTGGCGGCCGGTTGAAGATGGCGCAGTTCCGCCCCGAGACCTCGCTCAACGCGACCACGACGGCACACTACGAGGCGATGCGGGTGCGGGTGGTGCGGCAGGTGTACTTCTCGACCGCTGACCAGCGCATCCTCGATCTGGTGTTCTTCGTGAACGGCCTTCCGGTGGCTACGGTGGAGTTGAAGACTGACTTCACCCAGTCGCTGGATGAGGCGATCAACCAGTACAAGCAGGACCGCAACCCACTGACTAAGGGGCGGCCCGAGCCGCTGCTGTCCTTCGGACACCGCGCTCTGGTCCACTTCGCGGTCTCCAACGACCTCGCTGCGATGACCACCAGGCTGGAGGGGGAGAGGACCCACTTCCTGCCGTTCAACATCGGCTTCGACAGCGGTGCTGGCAACCCGCCCGGCGCGGACGGACGGTCGTCGACGGCGTACCTGTGGGAACGCGTCTGGGAAAAACACGCCTGGCTGAACATCATCGGGCGGCTGATGATCGTGCAGACCAAGGAGGAGTGGGACGTCACCACCGGTACGTCGGTGCGGCGTACGAGTATGCTCTTCCCGCGGTTCCACCAGTGGGAGGCCGTCACGAGCATCGTCGAGGCAGTGAAAGAGGAGGGTGCCGGGCAGCGGTACCTGATTGAGCACTCGGCCGGGTCGGGGAAGACGAACACTATCGCCTGGACGGCCCACCGGCTGGCGCGGCTGCATGTCGATGATCGGAAGGTCTTCGACTCGGTCATCGTGGTCGTGGACCGCACCGTGCTCGACTCCCAGCTGCAGGATGCGATCCGGCAGATCGACGGCACCGGCAAGATCGTCGCGACTATCAGCCCCGAGGATGTCCGCAAGGCTGGCGCGAAGTCGAAGTCGGGTCTGCTGGCGCAAGCGTTGAAGAACGGTGAACTCATCATCGCGGTGACGGTGCAGACCTTCCCGCATGCGCTGGACGAGATCCGGACCGACGCTGGCCTGAAGGGCAAGCGGTTCGCCGTCATCGCCGATGAGGCGCACTCCTCCCAGTCGGGTCAGATCTCTTCGAAGCTGAAGCAGGTGCTGACTGCTGAGGAGGTCAAGGAGATCGAGGAGGGCGGCGAGGTCGATGTGGAGTCGGTGCTGGCATCGGAGATGACCGAGCGGGCCGAGTCGGAGAACATTTCCTACTTCGCCTTCACCGCGACGCCGAAGAACAAGACCCTCGAACTGTTCGGCCGCAAGGATGCCGATGGGAAGCCGCTCGAGTTCCACCTGTACTCGATGAAGCAGGCGATCGAGGAGGGCTACATCCTCGACGTGCTCAAGGGCTATCAGCCCTACGACACCGCGTTGAAGATCGCTGGAAGGGCCGAGAGCGGTGACGGGGGAGAGGTTGAGGAGGCCGCCGCCCGCAAGGGTCTGATGCGGTGGGTGCAGCTCCACCCGACGAACATCAGCCAGAAGGTGCAGATCATCGTTGAGCACTTCCACGCCAACGTCGCCTACCTTCTTGAAGGCAAGGCGAAGGCGATGGTGGTGACCGACTCGCGCAAGTCCGCGGTGAAGTACAAGCTGGCCATCGACGCCTACATCGCCAGGCGCCGCACCGAGGACGCCTCGTATAACTACCGCACCCTGGTCGCCTTCTCCGCCGGGGTGACGATGGCCGAGGACGAGACCTGGCACAGCGACTGGGGCCCGCAGCCGTCGAAGGATGACGAGTTCACCGAGGCCAACATGAACCCCGGCGCCGGGGCTGATCTGGCAGCCGCATTCAAGGGCGAGACGTACAAGATCATGCTGGTCGCCAACAAGTTCCAGACCGGCTTCGACCAGCCCTTACTCTCGGCGATGTACATCGACAAGAAGCTGTCAGGGGTCACTGCGGTGCAGACGCTCTCGCGGCTCAACCGCACCCATCGCACCGCTGGTGGGGAGCAGAAGCGCAAGACGTTCGTCATCGACTTCGCCAACAAGCCCGAGGACATCAAGGCAGCCTTCGAGCCGTACTTCAAGAACGCGACTCTGGAGACCGAGACCGATCCGTACGTCGTCGTCCACCTGGCTAACAAGCTTGCCCAGGCCGGAATCTACACCGAGGACGACGTTCGCAAGGTCGCCGAGCTGTGGGTGACCCGGAAGGGTAACAACGCGCTCTCGGCGGCGATCAGCCCGGCGCAGCACGGCTTCCGGCGCCGCTACGCGCGGGCGATCGAGGAGGAGGACAAGGTCACGCTCCAGGCGCTCGACCTATTCCGCAAGGATGTCTCCACCTACGTACGTCTCTATGACTTCATGTCCCAGATCGTCGACTACGGCGACCCCTACATGGAGATGCTCTCGATCTTCCTGCGCCTGCTGGAGAAGGTCATCGCCGAGTCCTCTTGGGCGGCGGACGTGGACCTCTCCGACGTGGTGCTGGTCGGGGTCAAGCACAACAAGGAAATCCCGGTCAACATCTCGCTCGTGGGCGGCGGGCAGCTGAAGGGCATCAGCGCAGCCGGCACGGGAATGAAGAAAGATCCGAAGTACGTCGCGCTCCAGGTCGTCATAGACAAGATGAACGACCTCTTCGGCGCCGAATCGTTCGCCGAGTCCCAGGTCAGGGAGTTCGTGCAGGGACTCGTCCAGCGGTTGCTCGCCGACCCGAACCTGATCAGGCAGACCAAGGTGAACTCCAAGAAACAGTTCATGGAGTCACCAGACTTCCAAGCAGCCGTTACGGAGGCGGTCGCAGACAACCAGGACGCCCACAACACGATGGCTGACTACTTCTTCACCGACGGGCCGGCCATCAACTTCGTCATCGTCGCCCTCGCGGATGCCTTCTACGAAGCAGCGGTCGATCAGCAGGTGGATTCTTAGATACGGCAGCACGCGTGGTTGCCGTCCGTGCCGATCAGGCTCGACCGCGGCGCCGTCGGGCACGGGGACTGGGCTGCACAGGGGAGTGCCGCCCGGGCGCCGCGATACCCGGGGAGTCATTCGGGGGCGTTAGGGGTTCGACAGGTCCAGGCGGTTGGCCATCGACTGTTTCCAGGCCGGGCAGAAACGCGTGGTCCGCGCCAGTGCGAGCGTTCTTGGTGCGCTCGGGTACTGGGAGGATGCGGCGTCGATTCAGCTCAGCCACATCGATCAGGGGTGCGGCCACGATGCGGTTGAGTAACTCTGCCTGCTGCGGCTCCAGGGCAGTGAGGTGACTGAGTACGGCGAGGATCTCCACGAGTTCCCGACTCCATTCGTGCTCCCAGTGCTCGGGGCGCTCGCGGTCGAGTTCGCTGGTCACCTTGCCAACAGTGCGGTTGCTGCGGTAGGCGAGCCAGCTGTCGAGTACGTTGCGCCCGCCGGTGGTGTAGTTGCGTATGCGCGGCGTGACGCCAGTGAAGACGCCCCTCCCGATGATCAGGTGCTCGTTTTCGGAGTCGTAGGTGATCGTGGAAGGGAGCGCATCAGGCGCGACTCCTCGGGCGTACGTGATCTCGGGATGTAAGCGTCGCCACCAGCTCGATGTGCCTGCGGGGCGGCCGTCACCTGGGTTGATGCTCCGTGTGCCGAAGGTGGAGGCCCACAGAATGTGGTGTCCCAGGCTGACGGCCTCATGCCAGAGGCCACTAGCGGCGGTCAACGGGATGCGTACGCCGAGCGAGTTGAGGTCGTCCGCATAGCGCTCGGTGAAGGCGGGATGGGCGGTGACGGCGGCGATGTAGGCGAGCAGGTCTTCCGGGAGGGCTTCTTGGAGACCGTAGGAGTTGGCGAGGTGATGCAACAGCCCAGGGGCGATGTTGGGGGTGCGGTCGGCGTGCAGGAACGGCAGCACACGACCGCCATTGCCATTGAAGTAGTGCATGTCGGGGATGAGAGCGGTAAAGAGCAGCGCCGGGCCGGTCTGCAGGCGTTGCGAGTGCTGTTCGACGACGAAGACCTGGCCGTCGACGGCGGCTTGCCACAGCTCCGGGCGGGAGAAGTCGATGACTCGCCCGTCGGCTATGAGCCATTGGCGGTCCAGGGCTCTGCGGGCGATGCGTACCGGAGCAGGACAGGGGCTGTGCTCGTCGCGGAGAAGGGTCGGCGGGTGGGGGTGCCCGGGTATCTGGAGGGCTGCCTTGTCCAGGGTGCGGTCGCGGGTCTCTTTGAACAGCGCCTTCTGCGTGGCGGGGTCACGTTCCTGGACGAGGCGGTTCCAGCGCCGGCGCAAGGTGGCTTTGGATGGGCTAAAGACCCAGTTCCGATTGGGCTTTATACCTGGTTTACGCCAAGGCATGAGGTCGGTGAGTGCGGGAAAGGTATCCCAGCCGCTGTGGGAGGCGGGTGTGAAGGGGGCGTGCTTGGCAGGCCGGGAGGTGCGCCAGTTGGGGCCGTTGATGTGCAGGTCGTGCAGTTGCTCTTCTTTGTCCTGGCGAGTGCCATGGACAGCTGTGTAGTGGACGGGGGCCAGTTGGTCTCGCCGCTCGCCTTGTTTGCGGACAAAAATGGCGATGGCCAATTCCTGTTGGACGGCGGGGAAGAAGCGGCTGTTGAGTGGGGGTCTCTTCGTTTCGGGGGTGAGGTCAATGACCCAACCCTCGGTACAAGTGCGGCGCAGATACGAGCGCATTCCCTGAAAGCCGGCGCTGCGGATGAACCCGCCGGTGCTGACGAAGCAGACAACGCCGTGACGGTGGTCGTCGTATTGGTCGAACACCTTGTGGGTGGCCCAGCGCCAGAAGTAGGTGCACAGGCTTTTCAGTTTGTTTTCGTACACTCCTGCCGCACCGTGTAGCCGGAAGGCGTCCAGGGGTGGGGCGCCTCGGTCTGGTGAGCCGTTCTCGATCCATCCGCCCTGGCCCTCCGCCTGTTCGCGGTGGGGAGGGTTGCCGATGACGACAGTGATACGGCCTTCGCGCTGGATGAAGCTGGCAGCTTCAGCATCGTCACGTAGGGGACCCCACAGGGCGCCGTAGCGGGTGAAGAGTTCGCTTGGCCGCCAGGGGTCGGCAAGGGTGTCGGCTAGATGTAGGCGCATGTCGCGCAGTCGGACTCGGGCGTTGAGAGATCGCAGCATCTGCCCGACACGCATCTGTGCAACGGCGAAGGCACCCATCTGCTTTTCGAAGCCGATCAGCCGGCCTGCGAGTTCTTGGACGGATTCGGCGCGGAAGCCGTCATTGCCTCCCTCGGATTGCTTGCGGGCGACGAGGTCGATGATGCCGGTGAGGAAGGTGCCGGTGCCCATGGCCGGGTCGATGATGGATACACCGGGGTCGGCGAAACCGTCCGGGCAACCCAGCGTGGTGATCAACACTTCGTCGACGAGGCGGATCATCTCCTCCATCAGCGGCGCTGGGGTGTAGTAGGTGCCGGAATCCTTACGGAGGTCAGGGTCGTACTCCTGCAGGAAGTGTTCGTAAAGGTGTATGTGGAAGCCGGGTTCGCTGGCCAAGGCACTCCGCCAGTCGATGGCGTCGATGACGCGAACGAGCATGTCGAGGCTGTTGCGAAATTCTCCCTCGACTTGGTCGGTGAGGATCTGCAGAGCGCGCCCCATGACGGAGTGCTCCGCTCCCAGACGCCGGCCGACCTCATGCAAGCTCATCTTGGCCAGTGCGCTGCCGTGGCCATCGGCAGCGTCCGAGCTGGCGAGCAGGAGCGCGAACGTGACGGACTGGGCATAGCGGTCGGCGAAGGCCGCACGTTTGTCCCGGTCGTCGGTGGTGGGAAAGAGATCGATTTCAAGGGTGGAGGCCAGGTCGGTGAAGGGACGCTGGTGGCGGGGAAGGCCGGCTTCGGCGTCGAGCCTGTCGTGGACGGCGTCGCGTAGGAGAGTGCACAGAGGGGCTACCTGGGCGACCACTTCTCGCATCGATGTCAGTGGATGCGGCTGCCAACCGAAGAACGCAGTCAGCATTGATGCGAAGGCGGCCTCGCTGGCTGCCGGTAGCCGCAGGCGGGAGCCGGCGGTACGGAGATCACCTTCGAGGTGGATGGTGTCGCCGTGTTGCCGGCCTGAGCGGTACATGATCCACGTCTGGCCGTTGGTGTAGATCAAGTTGGGGAGCTTCGCCATGCCCTCCCACTGTCGTCGGTCACGAGGGTTCAGCCCGCCGGGATGGATCACGCTCTTCTCCGGGCTCTTCAGCTCGATGTAGCCGACGATGTTGCGCGATAACTTCCCGATCCGCACAGCCAAGTCGGGGCGGATTCGGTGCGCGGCGATCGCTACCTCGGCATGCAGGACGGCCTGTAATCCCCATGCACGTGCCGCGTCGACGAGAAGAGTCTCTACGGCGTAACGTATCGCGGCTTCCTTCTGCCCATGCAGCAGTGCCTGCTTGCAGGTCGCGCCGAACTCGCTGACGATTTGCCGAAGTACCACCCTGCGCTGCATCCCGCCCCCAGAGGTCAGCACGCTGCCGGTATTCAACTCGATACACGGTAGATGCAACGTCACCGACCGTCGAGAGGGCCTGGGTCTCTGGCCTTGAGCTTCTCTGTGCCCCGGCAGGCTTCGTACCTGCGACACCCGCTTTAGCCTCGATCGTTCTTGAGGGTCCGTCAGCTTGCTGACGGGCCCTTTGTGGTGAGTTTTGGTGGGGTTTTCGGAGTCTGGGCAGGCTGATGGCCCGGTTGTCGCGTCGGGTGTGCGCCGGGGTCCACGGCTCCGGTCGGAATGATGCTGCTCGCAGGGACGGGAACGTGCTGTTCAGCCGGGGTTCGGGAGGGCATGGAGTCGTTCCAGGGCTTCGGTGACCACGTCGGTCCAGGGCCAGTGCTTGGCCAGGCGGAGGTAGCGGCGTCGGCCGGTGGTGATGAGTTGGGCGGCGGTGGAGAACAGTCGAAGCCGCAGACGGCGGGGCTCCCACAGGCGGGCTTGGCCGGTCAACGCGAGCAGGGGCATCCAGGCCAGCAGGTCCAGGGCGATCTGGATGATCTCCAGCCAGATCTGGTTCTGTGCGGCGTCGTGGAGGGGGAGGTTGCGCAGACCCGTGGCGCGGGCGGCGCGGATGCGGTCCTCGGCCCGGGCGCGCTGGCGGTGTCGTAGTTCGAGGGTGGCGATCGTCTTGTCCGCCGTGTTGGTGGCGAAGCAGGTCAAGCGCATGCCGTCGGCGTCGGTGAAGCGCAACTGGGCGCCGGGGTGCGGCCGTTCCTTGCGCACGATCAGCCGAAGCCCCTTCGGCCAGCCGGTCAGGCAGTCGTCGGCGAGTTCGGCCACCCAGGCGCCGTCGCGGATGTCGCTGTCGGGTTCGACGGCCGGTGTCCAGGCCGAGGCCGGGACCTTGAGGACGGCGTGGTGGATGGCGTCGGTGATGGTCATGCCGACCGAGTACGACAGCCACCTTCCGCGTTGGGCGAGCCAGGCGACGAACTCGTGGGTGCCGCCACCGGAGTCGGTACGGATCAGCGTCTGCCGGCCGCGCCGCAACCGTTTCGGCAGCTGGGCCAGGGCCAGCTTGGTGGCTTCGATGTGGTCGGCGGCGGTGTTGGAGCCGGCGTTGCCGGGCCGCAGCAGGCCCACGACCGGCTCCCCCGACCCGCCCCGGCCGTGGTCGACGAACCCCATCAGCGGGTGGTGGCCGAAGGTCTTCTTCCAGGTCGCGGCGGCGTCCTGTTTCTCGGAGTGGGCCAGGACGAGGACCCCGTCGATGTCCACGATCACCTGCCCGCCGACGTCCGGCGCTGCTCCACCGGCCAACCGCCGCACGTGTTCGCGTACTTCAGCACGGGCGGCGCGCAGCGCGGCCAGGACCCGCTGTCCACCCGACGCCAGCTTGCTGATCAGCCGGGAGACCGTGGGGTCGGAGGCCACCGGCCCGAACACGGCCGGCTCGGCGCGCAGCATGCCCACATCGGCCAGGCGGTCCCCGCCCAGCGCGACGGCGAGCGCGATGTCCAGAAGGATCTTGCCCGGATCGTGCACCGCCCTCGGTTTGCGCCACGGCACGAGCGCCGCCGATATCGCCGTATCGAGGCCGGACTTGCGGATCGTCTCGACCAGCAGCACGGCCCCGGCCTGCGAGACGACTCCGCGACCGCCGCCCTCGACGCGGACACGCGGGTAGGACCCGATACGCTTCTTCACCTGGAAAGTGCCTCCGGCGGTGGCGGGAACAAGGACCTCAGCAATCCTCATTCTCGCTGGTCAGAGGCACTTTCTGCTTTCTTGATCACCAGCCGGACAACCCGCCTCGTGAAAGCGCGAGGCTAGTGGGAGGGACGGTTCCGCTCTTGGTGAGGTCGACGGTGTGGTGGTCGCATTCTGGTCGCGATCCCCTCTGGAGGCCGTTGTGGCGGTGCCGGTTCTGGTCACATCTGCTCTGCTCGGTTTCTGTCTCATGGCCGGCGGGCCGCTTGTGCTGCCCGGGATGCGGGCTGTCGTAGGACCTGGTAGGGGTCGACATCGCTGTTCCCGGTGTGGGCGTCACGCGGTTCGGAGCGGGCACCGATGAATACGAAGAGCATGTCGGACGGCGCATCAGTCGTGCTGTGGCACTGGCATGGTGGGGAGCCGGGGGCTCTTGCTCGTGCCCGGGCCGCCTTGGAAAATGCCCTGAGTGGTCTGGGGTATGACGGCGAGGCGGTGAGCGATGCCGTGCTGGCCGTATCGGAACTGGTGGCGAACGCCGTCGAGCACGCGGTGGGGCCGTATGAGCTGAGGCTGCGCCGAACGGCAACGGACGTCATTTGCGAAGTGGTGGATAACGATCCGGAGATTCCGTCCTTTGCGGTGGATGCTTTGCTTACTCCAGTACGGGAGGGGCGGGGTAGCGGTCTGGAAACGTTGTGCACGCTGTTGTCGGAGCGCGGGCGGGGCTTGTACATTGTGCATGAACTGACCAGAGGAGCCTGGGGATTCCGCCGGTCGGGGGTCACAAAGGCAGCCTGGATTGCCTTGACTTTGCCTGTTGACGGCGAAGGACAGTCCGGGGATTGACGTGCGTCGGCGTGTGGTTTGGTCGCAAGTGGCTCGCTGGCATTCCCCCTGTCGTTTCGGGGTTCGTTTCGGGGGCCGTTTCCCCCTCCGTCCTTGGATGCGACACCCCTCCCATCGGGAGCACCGCAGGTCAGGGGGTATGCGAGCCGCGAGCCAGCGAGGGCGACTGTATATCGATAGAGCAAAGCATCTCGATCTACAGGGTCAGGGCGGCCGGGCGTGGGCGGTATGCGTGTTGCTGCGGGATCGGCTGCCGGGTTGCGGCGGATGCGTTCTCCTTGTGTCGACGGTCAGGAAATTGGTTCTGGCTGCGATTCCGTGAATGATCTTTGGCTCCCTGCCGTAACGGCGGCTACGTCTACCGTCGGTCGAAGGCAGCCAAGGCAGACTTGGAGGCAGCGATGAGGGTCGTGTTCGTTCATGGGGCGTGTGTGCGGGACGGGTCGTGGTGGTGGCACCGCACCGCCGAGCTGCTGCAGGAACGAGGGGTGCTGAGCGTGGCCCCCGCGCTGCCGAGCTGCGGTGAGGCGGGCCTGCCTGGAGGCGCCAGCGGCCCGGGGCTTTACGAGGACGTCGCGGCGGTGCGGCAGGCGCTGCTGGACAGCGACGAGCCCACCGTTGTGGTCGCCCACAGCTACGGCGGCATTATCACCGCAGAAGCCGCCGCGGGCGTCCGGTCGGTGCGCCACCTGGTGCTGGTCTCCAGCTACCTGCCCGAGGTCGGGCAGAGCCTGTCGGAGTTCGGGGACGGCAGCCCCGCCCCGTTCCTCGACATCGACTCCGACGCCAGCACCTTCGGTGTCCGCCCCGAGCTACTCGTGGACACATTCCTGCAGGACTGCAACCCCAAGATCCAGGCGCAGGCGGCGGGCCACCTCGCCCGGCAGAGCCTGCAGGTGACCGGGCAGCCGGTCAAGGCGGCCGCATGGCAGCAGGTGCCCTCGACATACCTCATCTGCGCCCAGGACCGGGGCACCCCGCCGCGCCTGCAGCGCGAGTTCGCCCGCCGAGCCGGGAACGTCGTCGAACTCGACGCCGGCCACCACCCGTTCCTATCCCAACCCGCCGCAGTCCGGGACCTGCTGCTGAGCCTGTGACGGCAACGACAAGATCATTCACGGAATGGCGGCCAGAACCAATGACGTAATCGTCGACATCTTGCGGGATTTGCATGAGACGAGGGTTCTGAGGGGCTCTGTGGTGGGTTGGTGGGGAGCGGTTCAGGTGCATCCGCACCCGGGGTGCGGGTGCACTCGGGGGCGGTCCCTGGGGTGCGGGCGGGTGCGCACGCTTCGCGGTTGTGGGTGCAGTGCGCCCACGGGGCGGGTGCGGCGGTTGCGGGGGCCGGGTGCGGGCATTCTGGGCGGCCTGGCGGCTGACGCCGCCGGGTTTGGGTGGCCCGGGTGCACCCGGGTGCGGTGCACCCCGGTGGTCGCGGTCGTGCACCCGGTGCGGGGGGTCGCGCCTGCTCGCGTGTTCGTCCGCGTGGCCAAGGTGGACCGTTACTGCCTCGCTGATGGCTCGCGTAAGGAACTGCCGGGGTCCCCGGTGCGGCTGCATGAGGTGCAGCCGGGGAGTGGGCCCGGTCTGGTCGGTGGCAAAGCCGTCCCTCTGGAATCTCTATTGATCACGTCAGCTCCAGACGGCCCGATCACAGCACCGGGGGTTCCAGATGACGAACGTCCGCGACACCCGAAACTCAGCTCACTCAACGGAATCCACGGTGATGCGGCGTCGGAGACCCGACACGAAAGATCGCGGCCTTGACGACACAGCCGAGTCGGAGCGTCCATGGACGACGATCGTTCGCGACAACGTTGAAACGCGCAGTTCAGAGGGGTTGCGAGTGGTCGTGGAGTACGTCGTCGTCGATGGTGAGGAGGCTCAGGCGCTGGCCCAGCGCCAAGGGGCCGCGATTCGTGAGGTGCTGGAGTGGCTGTACGCCGGTCACAGCGCCCCGGAGACCGGCCACGCCTGAGCCTCCCCACCCGGACCCTTGGGAGAGGGACAATATATGTCAGGCACCCCGCCCAGCACTCGGCCATGGGCGCAGCCCGTACCCGGCCGCCCCTGGTCCACAGGCGGTATTCCGGAGGCCGCGGCGCTTCCGGTGACCGTCCCGGTGGCATGGCTCGGCCGGACCTCTACGGAAGACGCCCAGGACCCCACCCTGTCGCTGCCCCGGCAGTTGCGTAACGCGAGAGCCGCGCTCCCGCCCGGCTGGGTGATCGTCGCCCATTTCTACGATGTGGAGTCCGGACGCAAGGAGTTGCGCGAGCGGGGTAACTCCCTCGCGCATCAGCAATTCCAGATCCCCATTCCCCGTGACGGCAGTGTCGCCGATCTCCTTGACGAGGCCCAGCAGCCCGACCGCCGCTTTGCCGCGGTCATCTGCGAGTCCATTGAACGTGTCGCGCGCCGGACCTACTTCGGGACCAAGATCGAGTATGAGCTGGAGCAGGCTGGCGTGGCTCTGTGTGCCGCCGACGAGCCGATCGTCACCGGCCCGCGAGCCAAACGCGCCACGCCCACGCTCACGCGGCGCGTCAAGCAGGCCGTCTCCGAGTGGTACGTGTTGCAGATGCTGGAGCTGTCGTGGGACGGCTTCATCGAGCATGTCTCCCAGGGCTGGAATGTGGGCAAGCCGCCCTACGGTTACCTCGCGGAGAAGGTCCCGCATCCCGTGCCGGCCCGCCGGGCCGAAGGCCGCACCAAGCACCGGCTCGTCCCGGACGCGTCCCGGGCCCCGGCCGTCACCTACATCTTCCAGCTCCGCGGACTGGACAAGCTCGGATACGACGCCATCGCCGACTGCTTGAACCTGGATCCCGTCGCGTACCCGCCCCCGGAACCCACCCGCCCCGACATGGCCCTCCACCGCTGGAGCGGATCGGCCGTGCGAGAGATCCTGCGCAACCCCAAGTACACGGGCTACCAGGTCTGGAACCGCCGCTCGACGTCGAAAGGCGGTTGCTACAACGACCCCAAGGACTGGGTGTGGTCCCCGCAGCCCACTCACGAGCCGCTCGTCTCGAAAGAGCTGTTCGACGTGGCCTCTACCGTGGCGCGCAAGCGCCAGGGATCACGGACGGCCCATGGGCCCAACTCCCACCCGGCCACCCGGCGTTCCTACGTCCTGCGGTCGTACGTCATCTGCGAGATCTGCGGCCGCCGCATGTTCGGCAAGAACCGCCACCGGATCTCGTACTACGCCTGCCAGGTCGACCCGAACGAGCATCGGGACAGGCCCTGGTTCCGTGACCATCCCAAGAGCCTGTGGGTTCGGGAAGAGTTCTTGATCACACCCGTCTCCCGCTTCTTCGCCACACACGTCTTCGGCCCCGACCGGCGCACCCACCTCAAAGCCGCACTTGAAGCCGCTCGGGTCGCGGACGGGCCCGGCGACCGCACCGTGAAGGAGCGCGCCGCGCTGGAGCAGGCCATAAAGGCCATCGGCGAGCGCCAGGCCCGGCTCATCCGCACGCTCGCCGACGGCGGGCCCGACCCCGATCAGGAGAAGGAATTCCGCGACGCGATCCGACAGGAGCACGCCACCCTGGGCAGGCAGCGCACCGAGCTCGCCGAGCAGCTGGCCCGTCTGGAAGCCCCGAAACAGGCGGCACGCCCCGCCGACAGCGCGGCCCTGCTGGATGCGATTCCGCTCCTCAACATCGACCTTGCCCTGGTCCCGGAGGAGATCCAGCGGCGGCTCTACAACGCCTTCGGGCTGGAAGTCCGCTACAGCCGGCCCCGGGAAGAAGTGACCCTACGGGTGACGATCCCGGGGCATCTGCTTGACGGACTGGTGGCCGTCACCCGTGAGCTGGACCCATGGAACAAAAAATCGGGCGCCCGCATCGAAGTGCTTGCACCCGATCATGGCACCCAGGACGGACAGTCGCGACAAAACCGTCGCATCCATTCCCAATCTCTGGGTGCCCCCGGCAGGATTCGAACCTGCGCACACGGCTCCGGAGGCCGTTGCTCTATCCCCTGAGCTACGGGGGCGGCGTCGCTGTTGTTTGCGGCGACGGGTAGAACCCTACCAGCTTGCTCGGGGTGGTCATGAACGCTTTTCGGGGGTGGCCGGCGGGTGGCCGATCGGGGTGGGCGGAGGGGGGTATACCGCATTCGGGAGCGTGGTGGTGGCGTCTTGAGGAAAGGTCCCCCGCGCGTGGCGGAAGTGGGCAAAACCCGGACGCAGCGCTGGGTGCGCGCCTACCCTTCGAGATGTGCCTGGCTTGTCCGGCCGGGTCCTTGTCGTCGACGACAACAAGGTCATCCGGCAGCTGATCAGGGTCAACCTCGAGCTTGAGGGCTTCGAGGTCGTGACCGCGGCCGATGGTGCCGAGTGCCTGGAGATCGTTCACCAGGTGCGGCCCGATGTGATCACTCTCGATGTCGTGATGCCCAGACTGGATGGGCTTCATACGGCATCCCGGTTACGTGCCGATGCGCGTACGTGTCATGTGCCCGTCGCGATCATCAGCGCGTGTACGCAGCACGAAGTGGATAGCGGGAAGGCCGCTGGGGTGGATGCGTTCCTCGCGAAGCCCTTTGACCCCGCCGCGCTGGTGAAGCTGGTGCGGCGGCTGATGGCCCGGGGGGCCGCTGCGGCGGCGCCTGGGGATGCGGAGCCCGTTGTGGGGCCCACGGGCTGAGTCCGTGGGTCTGGGGGGCGGGGCCGGGGCGGGCTGTCCCCTGTCCTGGTGCCCGCTGTCCCAGTCCCCGCGCCCGCCCCCCCCGCCTGGCCCCCGCGCCCGGCCCCCGGCGCCCGGGCGCCGCGTCCGGTTGTCGGGCTGGGCTGGGTGTTCGCCGTCCGAGGGGCGAAACCCATTCGCGGGGTCGCCCCCCTCCTCCCATACGCTTGTGCCGTGACACCCGCCCAGCTCTCCCGCACCGTGCTACAGACCGTGCGTCGTGCCGTCGAGGCCGACGAGCTGCGGGTGGCTGTGCTGCCGGAGCGGGTGAAGGTGCAGACTCCGCCGCGGCCGGGGTGTGGGGATTACGCGACTAATGTGGCGCTCCAGCTTGCCAAGCTCGTCAAGGGGGATGGCGGGCCCTCGGCCGCCCTGCGGGTGGCCGAGGTGTTGCGGCGGCGGCTGGTGCGTACGCCTGGGATCGCTCGGGTGGAGATCGCCGGGCCCGGGTTTTTGAACATCACCGTCGATCCCGGCGGGCATGCCGCGCTCGTACGCGGCGTGCTGGAGCGTGGCGAGGACTACGGGCGCTCGGATGCTCTGGTCGGGACCTCGGTGCGGCTCGCGCCTGCGCGGGAGGTGCGTGGGGCGCTGGTCGGGGTCGTCGTGGGGCGGCTCGTGGACGTTTGTGGGGGAGAGGGCGAGGTCGCTGACGGGGGTGAGGTGCTCGGCGTGCGGCCGGTCGAGGCCGACGCTGAGGAACTGCTCGGGCGGCTTGGGAGCGACGCTGCCCGCTGGGCGCTGCTACGGCCCGCGGCGCACGATCTGCCCGACCTCGATCCCGGTCGGCTCCTCGCCCAGCGCGAGAGCAATCCGTTGTTCCGGGTGCGGTACGCCCACTCCCGGGTTCGGGCGCTGATCAGGAATGGGCATCAGCTTGGGGTCCGCCCCGACAGCAGCCCCGACGCTGCCTACGGCCATCCCGCCGAGGTCGCGTTGATCTCCCTCCTCGGCGACTACCCCCGCCTCCTCGAATCCGCCGCCCGCCACCGCGCTCCCGACCGCCTCGCCCGGCACCTGGAAGCCACCGCCGACGCGTTCTTCCGCTTCCACGACGCGTGCCCGCCCCTCCCGCGCGGCGAGCAGAAACCCTCGGCCGCCCACCGTTCCCGGCTGGCCCTTGCCGAGGCCGCCGGGGCGGTGCTGGCCGGCGGCCTGCATCTGCTCGGCATCAGCGCACCGGAACATCTGTGAGACACCTGAGAGAGACGCCATGAGCCGTTCCGCACACCCCGCCGGGCCCCGCTACGCCGATGTGCTGCCCGAGGGGCACTACGCCGCACCGCCCACCGATCTCAACGCCCTGGACCCGCGCGTATGGGCCCGTACGGTCGACCGTGACGCCGACGGGGTGGTCACCGTCGGCGGGGTGGATGTGAAGACGCTGGCCGAGGAGTTCGGGACGCCCGGGTACTTCCTCGACGAGACCGACTTCCGGGCCCGCTGCCGGGCCTGGCGGGAGGCGTTCGGGGAGGACGCCGATGTGTTCTACGCCGGGAAGGCCTTCCTGTGCCGCGCCGTGGTGCGCTGGCTCAACGAGGAGGGGCTGAACCTCGACGTGTGCTCCGCCGGGGAGCTGGCCACCGCGCTGGGCGCCGGGATGCCGGCCGAGCGGATCGCCCTGCACGGGAACAACAAGAGCGAGGCGGAGATCCGCCGGGCCGTCGAGGCCGGGGTGGGGCGGATCGTGCTCGACTCGTTCCAGGAGATCGTGCGCGTCGCGCACATCGCGGAGCGGCTCGGCAAGCGGCAGCGCGTCCAGATCCGGGTCACGGTCGGCGTCGAGGCGCACACGCACGAGTTCATCGCGACCGCCCACGAGGACCAGAAGTTCGGCATTCCGCTGGCCGGCGGGCTGGCTGCGGAGGCCGTGCGGCGGGCGCTGAAGCTCGACGGGCTCGAGCTCATCGGCGTCCACTCGCACATCGGGTCGCAGATCTTCGACACCTCGGGCTTCGAGGTGGCCGCCCACCGGGTGGTGGGGCTGCTCAAGGAGGTCCGTGACGAGCACGGCGTCGAGCTGCCCGAGATCGACCTCGGTGGCGGCCTCGGCATCGCGTACACCTCCGAGGACGACCCCCGCGAGCCGTACGAGATCGCCAAGGCGCTCCGCGACATCGTCCACCGCGAGTGCGAGTCCGCCGGTCTCGCGGTGCCGCGGCTGTCGGTGGAGCCAGGGCGGGCCATCGCCGGGCCGACCGCGTTCACGCTGTACGAGGTGGGGACGGTCAAGGAGCTGCCGGCGCTGCGGACCTACGTCAGCGTCGACGGCGGGATGTCCGACAACATCCGTACCGCGCTGTACGACGCCGAGTACTCGGTCGCGCTGGTCTCCCGTACGTCCACCGCCGAGCCGATGCTCTCCCGCGTGGTCGGCAAGCACTGCGAGTCCGGCGACATCGTCGTACGGGACGCCTTCCTGCCCGCCGACCTGGCGCCCGGGGACCTGATCGCCGTCCCCGCCACCGGCGCGTACTGCCGCTCCATGGCGAGCAACTACAACCACGCGCTCCGCCCGCCCGTCGTCGCCGTGAAGGACGGGCAGGCGCGTGAGATCGTCCGGCGCGAGACGGAGGAAGACCTCCTGCGGCTCGATGTCGGTTAGCCGAGCAAGCCGAGTAGTAGCTGGCTCGGCTGGCGAGAAACGAATCTCGGATACTGGACCAGGGGTAGAAAGTCCCGTCCAGTGAGTGAGACTGGTGCACCACCTAGATGGATGAGAAGCGAGGTCGGATGATGCGTACGCGTCCGCTGAAAGTGGCGCTGCTGGGCTGTGGAGTGGTCGGCTCAGAGGTGGCGCGCATCATGACGACGCACGCGGCGGACCTCACGGCGCGCATCGGCGCCCCGGTCGAACTGGCCGGGATCGCCGTGCGCCGCCCCAACCGGGTGCGGGACGGGGTGCCGGCCGAGCTGGTCACCACCGACGCCACCGCCCTGGTCAAACGCGGGGACATCGACGTCGTCGTCGAGGTCATCGGCGGCATCGAGCCCGCCCGCACCCTCATCACCACCGCCTTCGAGCACGGCGCCAGCGTGGTGTCCGCGAACAAGGCGCTGGTCGCCCAGGACGGCGCGGCACTGCACGCGGCCGCGCAGGAGCGCGGCGCCGACCTGTACTACGAGGCCGCCGTCGCGGGTGCGATCCCGCTGGTGCGGCCGCTGCGCGAGTCCCTGGCCGGGGACAAGGTCAACCGGGTCCTCGGCATCGTCAACGGCACCACCAACTTCATCCTGGACCGGATGGATACCAGCGGCGCCGGATACAGCGAGGCGCTGGACGAGGCCACCGCGCTCGGGTACGCCGAGGCCGACCCGACCGCCGATGTGGAGGGCTTCGACGCCGCCGCGAAGGCCGCGATCCTGGCCGGGATCGCCTTCCACACCCGGGTCACCCTCGACGATGTGCACCGCGAGGGCATCACCGAGGTGACCGCCTCCGACATCGCCTCCGCCAAGCGCATGGGCTGCACGGTCAAGCTGCTGGCCATCTGCGAGCGCGCCGAGGACGGCCAGTCGGTCACCGCGCGGGTGCACCCGGCCATGATCCCGCTGAGCCACCCCCTCGCCTCCGTCCGCGAGGCGTACAACGCGGTGTTCGTCGAGGCCGAGGCCGCCGGCCGACTGATGTTCTACGGGCCCGGGGCCGGCGGCTCGCCGACCGCCTCGGCCGTCCTCGGCGACCTGGTCGCCGCCTGCCGGAACAAGCTGGCCCAGTCCACCGGACCCGGTGAGTCCGCATACACCCGGCTCCCCGTCAGCCCCATGGGCGACGTGATCACGCGCTACCACATCAGCCTGGACGTCGCCGATAAACCAGGAGTTCTCGCATCGGTCGCCACGGTTTTCGCCGAGCACGGCGTATCCATCGATACCGTCCGCCAGCAGGGCAAGGACGGCGAGGCGTCCCTCGTCGTCGTCACCCATCAGGCGACCGACGCCGCCCTGACAGCGACCGTGGAGGCGCTGCGCCGGCTGGACACGGTCCGCGATGTCGCGAGCATCATGCGGGTCGAGGGTGAATGAGGGCGAGCAGGGGAGCAAGGGGAGTAAAGGAAGATCATGAACACAATCGCTGACGCCGGGCCCGCGATGTCCGGCACCCGCCGCTGGCACGGCTGGCGGGGCATCATCGAGGAGTACCGCGACCGGCTGCCGGTCAGCGAGACGACCCCCGTCGTCACCCTGCGCGAGGGCGGCACCCCGCTCGTCCCCGCCCAGGTGCTCTCCGAGCGCACCGGCTGCGAGGTGCACCTCAAGGTCGAGGGAGCGAACCCCACCGGGTCCTTCAAGGACCGCGGCATGACCATGGCCATCAGCATGGCCAAGGAGGCGGGCGCCCAGGCTGTTATTTGTGCCTCCACCGGCAACACCTCGGCCTCCGCGGCCGCCTACGCGGTGCGCGCCGGGATGGTCTGCGCCGTCCTCGTCCCGCAGGGCAAGATCGCGCTGGGCAAGATGGGCCAGGCCCTGGTCCACGGCTCCAAGATCCTCCAGGTCGACGGCAACTTCGACGACTGCCTGGAGCTGGCCCGCTCGCTGTCCGAGAAGTACCCGGTGGCGCTGGTCAATTCGGTCAACCCGGCCCGTATCGAAGGGCAGAAGACCGCGTCCTTCGAGATCGTCGACATGCTCGGCGACGCGCCCGACATCCATGTGCTGCCGGTCGGCAACGCGGGCAACATCACGGCCTACTGGAAGGGCTACAAGGAGTACGCGACGGACGGCCCGTTCGGCGCGGTCGCCTCCCGTACGCCCCGGATGTGGGGGTTCCAGGCCTCCGGCTCGGCGCCCATCGTGCGCGGTGAGCCGGTCAGGAACCCGAGCACCATCGCCACCGCGATCCGCATCGGCAACCCCGCCTCGTGGGCCTTCGCCGAGCAGGCGCGCGACGAGTCCGGCGGCCTCATCGACGAGGTGACCGACCGTCAAATCCTCGCCGCCTACCGGCTGCTCGCCGCCCAGGAGGGCGTTTTCGTGGAGCCGGCCTCCGCCGCGAGCGTCGCGGGTCTGCTCAAGGCCGCCGAGGCGGGTCTGGTCGACCCCGGCCAGCGCATCGTGTGCACGGTGACCGGCAACGGCCTCAAGGACCCGGACTGGGCGGTGGCGGGTGCCCCGCAGCCGGTCACGGTGCCGGTGGACGCGGACGCGGCGGCCGAGCGGCTCGGGCTGGCCTGATCCGGCCGTTACGCGGTCGCGGGTCGCGGGTCGCAGGTCGCAGGTCACGGGTCGCCAGGGGCCGGTCGGCTCGATCTCCGGTCCCAGCAGCCCTGGTTCACACGGCGCCGGTGCGCCGGGCGGAGCTGTCCGCCCGGCCCACCGGCGCCGAGCCTCAAGATCCACTAGAGTGCGGGCGGAGAAGCGCGGGAGCGAGGAGGGCGCGCGGAGCGCTCCAGTACAGTGGTCGCGGACGACGAGAGGGAGCGCGACACGCACCGTGCGCCTCCCGTGCGCCCTATGTCGCCACAGAACCTTCCTTCGATAGGCTGTACTGAATCCGCCCCGACGCAGAGCAGCCGCCTCTGCACGGCGTTGCCGTACTTCCCGTCACGGCCCTCGCGGTGTTCCGTACCTCTTCGAGCAATCCCAGTCACACAAGGAGAGTCATCGAGCGATGGCCGGTCCAGCGTTCCGCGCCGCCGCCGTCCGAGTGCGCGTGCCCGCCACGAGCGCCAACCTCGGTCCCGGTTTCGACGCCCTCGGCCTGGCCCTGGGGCTCTACGACGACGTGGTGGTCCGGGTAGCCGACTCCGGCCTGCACATCGACATCGCCGGCGAGGGCGCCGAGACGCTGCCGCGCGACGAGGGCCATCTGCTCGTACGCTCCCTGCGCACCGCCTTCGACCTGCTGGGCGGTCAGCCGCGCGGCCTCGAGGTCGTGTGCGCCAACCGGATCCCGCACGGGCGGGGCCTGGGCTCCTCCTCGGCCGCCATCTGCGCCGGGATAGTCGCGGCCCGCGCGGTGACCATAGGCGGCGCCGAGAGGCTCGACGACGCGGCGCTGCTGGAGCTGGCCACCGAGATCGAGGGCCACCCCGACAATGTCGCCGCCTGTCTGCTCGGCGGCTTCACCCTGGCCTGGACGGACGCGGGGGCCGCCCGGGCGATCAGAATGGACCCTGCGGATTCCATCGTTCCGGTGGTCTTCGTGCCGGGCCGGCCGGTGCTCACGGAGACGGCCCGGGGGCTGCTGCCGCGCTCCGTTCCGCATGTGGACGCCGCGGCGAACGCGGGGCGCGCCGCGCTGCTGGTGGAGGCGCTGACCAGGCGCCCCGAGCTGCTGCTCGCGGCGACGGAGGACCGGCTGCACCAGGAGTACCGCGCGCCGGCGATGCCCGAGAGCGTGACCCTGGTGAACCGGCTGCGGGCGGACGGCGTCCCCGCGGTCATCTCGGGCGCGGGCCCCACGGTGCTCGCGCTGGTCGAAGACGGTGCGGCCGACAAGGTCGCACGGCTGGCGGGCGAGGGGTGGGCGGCCAATCGGCTGGCTCTCGACGCCGGGGGGGCGAGCGTCCTGCCGCTCACCTGACACCGCGGACGCCCGATGCGGCCCAGGGGGGCCTTGGGAGTCCCGAAAAACTCGATAGCCGGTCTTGGAGAGGGGGAATGTTTGTTGGATCCGGTAGTGTTAACCTCAAGTCTGCACTTGATGCCTCATGCTCGGAGTGATCGCCGGGCGGGGAGGCGCAGTGCTCAGTGTCCCCCTCCGGGACCACCTTTCTTCCGGGAGCCTCCCAAACTGCCTGAGCAGCCTGCCTGAGCAGTATCGAGCACGCTCCGGAATCGGCGCGGCGGATCCAGGCGCAGCCTCCGTCTCGTCGGGAACCAATGAATTGATCTCTCCGCCGCACCTGGCGGACCTCCGCCCCGGCCGGTCCGCACGAGAAGGACCACAGCCGGACAGCACAACCGGTCGCCGAGCCAGACAGGCCGACGCCCGCTCCAGGGAAGGACCCTTCGTGAGCGACACCACCGATCTGATGGGCGTGAACGCCTCCGGCACCTCCGACAGCGGTGTCGGCAATGCCGCGCCCGCCACGGACGCTTCCGCGCCTGCCACCGGTGCTGCCACTGGCGCTGCCCCGCGGCGACGCCGCTCGGGCACCGGCCTCGACGCCATGGTCCTGGCCGAGCTCCAGCAGCTCGCCTCGAGCCTCGGCATCAGGGGCACCGCGCGGATGCGCAAGAGCCAGCTGATCGAGGTCATCAAGGAGAAGCAGGCCTCCGGCTCCGGCGCCTCCGCCAAGTCCGCCGAGGCCGCCCCCGCCGCCGCTGAGGGGGTGACAAAGCCCAAGCGCCGTACGACGTCCAAGGCCCGTACGGGCGAGGACGCCGAGCCGGCCGCGGCCAAGGCCGCCACCAAGGCCGAGCCCGCCGCCAAGGACGAGCAGTCCGCGAAGGCGGAGAAGGCCACCGCCCAGCAGCAGATCGAGATTCCCGGTCAGCCGGGCGAGCCCGCCGCCGACGAGCAGCCGGCCGAGGGACGCCGCCGCCGGCGGGCCACCGCGCCCGTCACCGCCACGACCGACAGCGCTTCCACCGCCACCGCCGTCGAGACCAAGACGGAGGCCAAGGCCGAGGCCGCGGTCAAGACCGAGCCCGCCGCCAAGGCCGAAGCCGCGGTGGACACGGCCGAGGGCAAGGGCGCCAAGGGCCAGGACCGGTCCGAGCGCGGCGAGCGCGGCCAGAAGAGCGACCGCCGGGAGCGCGGCGGCCAGCGCGAGCGCGATGGCCGTGACGGCCGTGACGGCCGTGACGGCCGTGACCGCCGCGGCGGCAAGGGCGAGGACGGCGCCGCGCAGGGCGGCGGCCGCCAGCAGCGCGACGGACGTGGCCAGGGCCAGCAGCGCCCCGGCGCCGACGAGATGGACGACGACTTCGACGGCGGGCGCCGCGGGCGCCGCGGCCGTTACCGGGACCGCCGTGGCCGCCGTGGCCGCGACGACTTCGGCAACGAGCCGCAGGTGTCCGACGACGACGTCCTGATCCCGGTCGCGGGCATCCTCGACATCCTCGACAACTACGCCTTCATCCGGACCTCCGGCTATCTGCCGGGCCCCAACGACGTGTACGTCTCGCTGGCTCAGGTCCGCAAGAACGGCCTGCGCAAGGGCGACCACGTCACCGGCGCGGTCCGTCAGCCGCGCGAGGGCGAGCGCCGCGAGAAGTTCAACGCCCTCGTCCGCCTCGACTCGGTCAACGGCATGGCGCCCGAAACCGGCCGCGGGCGGCCGGAGTTCGGCAAGCTGACCCCGCTGTACCCGCAGGACCGACTGCGTCTGGAGACCGAGGCCGGCGGGCTGACGACCCGCATCATCGATCTGGTCGCGCCGATCGGCAAGGGCCAGCGTGGTCTGATCGTGGCCCCGCCGAAGACCGGTAAGACCATGATCATGCAGGCGATCGCCAACGCGATCACCCGCAACAGCCCCGAGTGCCATCTGATGGTCGTCCTCGTCGACGAGCGGCCGGAAGAGGTCACCGACATGCAGCGGTCGGTCAAGGGCGAGGTCATCTCCTCGACCTTCGACCGCCCGGCCGAGGACCACACCACCGTCGCCGAGCTGGCCATCGAGCGGGCCAAGCGCCTGGTCGAGCTGGGTCATGACGTGGTCGTCCTGCTGGACTCCATCACCCGCCTGGGCCGCGCGTACAACCTCGCGGCCCCCGCCTCCGGCCGCATCCTGTCCGGTGGTGTCGACTCGACCGCGCTCTACCCGCCGAAGAAGTTCTTCGGCGCCGCGCGCAACATCGAGGACGGCGGCTCGCTGACCATCCTGGCCACCGCGCTGGTCGAGACCGGCTCGCGGATGGACGAGGTGATCTTCGAGGAGTTCAAGGGCACCGGCAACATGGAGCTCAGGCTCGACCGGAAGCTCGCCGACAAGCGCATCTTCCCGGCGGTCGACGTCGACGCGTCCAGCACCCGCAAGGAGGAGATCCTCCTCGCGCCCGAGGAGCTGAACATCGTCTGGAAGCTGCGCCGGGTGCTGCACGCGCTCGACTCGCAGCAGGCGATCGAGCTGCTCCTGGACAAGATGAAGCAGACGAAGTCGAACGCCGAGTTCCTGATGCAGATCGCCAAGACCACGCCCACTCCGGGCAACGGCGACTGACCAGCAGCGCTCAACAAATGACGAGGGCCTTCCCGCACACGCGGGGAGGCCCTCGTCACGTCGGTGTGAGATCTGGGCCACATCCCTCCTCATCCCCGCCAACCCGCGCGATCTCCGTCGTACGCGACGAAGGCGCAGGTCAGCCGGGTGGCCCTGGAAGATCGGCCGGTCGGGGGGTCGATCGGCTCGCCGCCGGAACCCGAGAGGTCCGTATGCAACCCTGACCCTCGACCTGTCGTCTGTCAGGTCGAATCACGGCGAGACCAGGCCTGACCGTGGTGGGGGGTAACCGGACATCGAGGACTGAGGAGCGCATGGCTGACGACGGCAACAGCACACCGGAGTATTCGCGCCCGGGCCGGGGCGGGGGCAGCGGCCGCCGCCGCAAGGCGCCGGCACCCCGCAGTACGGGCCGCAGGGTGCTGCGCGGCACGGTGTGGACGCTGGGGACCGCGCTGGTCCTCGGCGGCGCGGGGATCGGCTATCTCTACTACAAGCTGGACGGCAACCTCACCGGGGTCAACATCAACGCCGCCCTCGGCTCCGACCGTCCCAAGAACATCGACAACGGCTCCATGGACATCCTGGTCCTCGGCTCCGACTCACGGGCCGGCAAGAACGCCCAGTACGGCAAGGACGAGGGCACCTCGCGCTCCGACACCGCGATGATCGTGCACGTCTACAAGGGCCGGCAGAAGGCCAGCGTCGTCAGCATCCCGCGCGACACCCTGGTCCGGCGCCCCGCCTGTGAGAAGGACGGCCGGACGGCCCCCGCCGAGCGCCTGGCGATGTTCAACTCCGCGTACGAGGTCGGCGGCCCGGCCTGCGCCGTCAAGACCGTCGAGTCGCTGACCGGCATCCGCATGGACCACTACCTCGAGGTCGACTTCTCCGGCTTCAAGCACCTCATAGACCAGCTCGGCGGCGTGGACATCACCACCACCCAGCCGATCCACGACGCCAAGAGCCACCTCGACCTGGCGCCCGGCGCGCACAAGCTCAACGGGGAGCAGTCCCTGGGCCTGGTGCGCACCCGGCACGGCGTCGGCGACGGCAGCGACCTCGGCCGGATCAAGCTCCAGCAGGCGTTCATCAAGGCGCTGATGGACCAGATCAAGTCCGTCGACCTGTTCAGCAGCCCCAAGAAGCTCTACGGGCTCGCCGACACCTCCACCAAGGCGCTGACCACCGACTCCGAGCTGGCCTCGGTCAACAAGCTGTACGGCTTCTCCAAGAGCCTGAAGAACATCGGCTCGGGGGACATGCGGATGGTGACGCTGCCCGTGCGGTACGACCCGAACAACCCGAACCGCGTGGTGCCGATCGAATCCAAGGCCCGGCAGGTCTGGCGGGCGCTGCGCTGGGACAAGCCGATCCCCGCCTCCGCGACCAAGGGCTCGGCGGCCGAGGCGACCAGCGCCGGCAAGGTCGTCCAGAAGTCCTGAGCCCGGTTCTTCCGGCGCCGGTCCCCGGCCTCCGGACCCCCGGCCCCGGAGGTCGGGGCGCCCGGGAATACCTGGGCCCCACCCCCGGTTTTGGGGGATGCGGCCAGTCCTGGCAGACTGGACCGTCGGCCCCGGTTCACGTCAGGCAACCAGCCTGTCGACCCGGAGCCCTCCCGAACCTAGGAGAATCCCTTGAAGCGCGACATCCACCCGGAGTACGTCGAGACGCAGGTCAGCTGCACCTGTGGCGCCTCGTTCACGACCCGTAGCACCGTGGCGGACGGCACCATCCGTGCCGACATCTGCTCCGAGTGCCACCCCTTCTACACGGGCAAGCAGAAGATCCTCGACACCGGTGGCCGTGTGGCGCGGTTCGAGGCCCGCTTCGGCAAGAACGCCGGGTCCGCGAAGAAGTAGCGACCCGCACGGCGCCGGTCTTCGGTCGCCCCTTCCCTGGGGCGGCCGGACCGGCGTTTTGTCGTCACGGCTTGTCGTCGTCGCCGTTACGGTCCTTCACTCTCTGCACACAGCCCCCCCACGCAGCCCATTCCACGCACCCAGGAGCCCTTGATGTTCGAGGCGGTCGAGGAACTGATCGGCGAACACGCCGACCTCGAGAAGCGGCTCGCCGACCCCGCGGTCCACGCCGACCAGCGCGAGGCGATGCGGCTCAACAAGCGCTATGCCGAGCTGACCCCCATCGTCGGCACGTACCGCTCCTGGAAGCAGACCGGCGAGGACATCGAGACGGCGCGGGAGCTGGCCCACGACGACCCCGACTTCGCCGACGAGGTCAAGGAGCTGGAGGGGCAGCGCGAGGAGCTGACCGAGCGGCTGCGGCTGCTGCTGGTCCCGCGCGACCCCAGCGACGACAAGGACGTGATCCTCGAGGTCAAGGCCGGCGAGGGCGGCGAGGAGTCGGCGCTGTTCGCGGGCGACCTGCTGCGGATGTATCTGCGCTACGCCGAGCGCGTCGGCTGGAAGACCGAGATCCTCGACGCCAACGAGTCCGACCTCGGCGGCTACAAGGACGTCCAGGTCGCGGTGAAGGCCAAGGGCAACCCGGAGCCCGGCCAGGGTGTGTGGGCCCGGCTGAAGTACGAGGGCGGCGTGCACCGCGTGCAGCGGGTGCCGGCCACCGAGTCGCAGGGCCGTATCCACACCTCCGCCGCCGGAGTGCTGGTCACCCCGGAGGCCGAGGAGGTCGAGGTCGAGATCGTCCAGAACGACCTGCGGATCGACGTCTACCGGTCCTCGGGCCCCGGCGGCCAGTCGGTCAACACCACCGACTCCGCGGTGCGCATCACCCACCTGCCCACCGGCATCGTGGTCTCCTGCCAGAACGAGAAGAGCCAGCTCCAGAACAAGGAGCAGGCGCTGCGCATCCTGCGCTCGCGGTTGCTGGCCGCGGCCCAGGAGGAGGCCGAGCGGGAGGCGTCGGACGCGCGGCGCAGCCAGGTCCGCACGGTGGACCGGTCCGAGCGCATCCGCACCTACAACTTTCCGGAAAACCGGATCTCGGACCACCGGGTCGGCTTCAAGGCGTACAACTTGGACCAGGTGCTCGACGGCGAACTCGATCCGGTCATCCAGGCGTGTGTCGACGCCGACGCCGCCGCCAAGCTCGCGGCCGCGCAGTAGGGCCACACCCTTAGCCTTAGCCTTTGTCCGGACCGGCTGGAGGAATTCAGTGAATGTGCTGCTCGCCGAGGTGGCGCAGGCCACTCAGCGGCTGGCCGACGCCGGCGTGCCGTCTCCGCGTTTCGACGCCGAGGAACTGGCCGCCTTTGTGCACGGCGTCAAGCGGGGTGAGCTGCACAGCGTCGCCGACGCCGACTTCGACGCCCGCTACTGGGAGGCCATCGCCCGCCGCGAGGCCCGGGAACCCCTCCAGCACATCACCGGCCGCGCCTTCTTCCGCTATCTGGAGCTCCAGGTGGGCCCCGGCGTCTTCGTGCCCCGCCCCGAGACCGAGTCGGTCGTCGGCTGGGCCATAGACGCGGTACGGGCCATGGACGTCGTCGAGCCGCTGATCGTGGACCTGTGCACGGGCTCCGGCGCCATCGCCCTGGCGCTGGCCCAGGAGGTGCCGCGGTCGCGGGTGCACGCCGTGGAGCTGGACGAGTCCGCCCTGACGTGGGCCCGCAAGAACGTCGAGGGGTCCCGCGTCGTTCTCCACCACGGAGACGCGCTGAGGGCCCTGCCCGAGCTCGACGGACAGGTGGACCTGGTGATCAGCAACCCGCCGTACATCCCGCTGACCGAGTGGGAGTACGTCGCCCCCGAGGCCCGCGACCACGACCCCCAGGTGGCGCTGTTCTCCGGCGAGGACGGCCTCGATGTGATCCGCGGGCTGGAGCGCACCGCCCACCGGCTGCTGCGCCCCGGCGGGGTCGTGGTCATCGAGCACGCCGACACCCAGGGCGGCCAGGTGCCGTGGATCTTCACGGAGGAGCGTGGCTGGGCGGACGCCGCCGACCACCCCGACCTGAACAAGCGGCCCCGCTTCGCCACCGCGCGGAAGGCCATGCCGTGATCCGAGCGGACGGAAAGTAGCGATCCGGTGATGTTCCGCACTGCCGGATACCCAGCGAAGGAGAAATGATGGCACGGCGATACGACTGCGGCGACCCGACCGACCGCAAGACCGGCCTGCGTGAGGCCGCGTCCGCCGTCCGCCGCGGCGAGCTGGTCGTGCTGCCCACCGACACCGTGTACGGGATCGGTGCGGACGCCTTCAACGCCGAGGCCGTCGGCGATCTGCTGGAGGCCAAGGGCCGCGGCCGCAACATGCCCACGCCCGTCCTCGTCGGCTCCCCGAACACCCTGCACGGCCTGGTCACCGACCTGTCCGAGCAGGCGTGGGAGCTCGTGGACGCCTTCTGGCCGGGCGCGCTCACCCTGGTCGCCCGGCACCAGCCGTCGCTCACCTGGGACCTGGGGGAGACCCGCGGCACCGTCGCGGTCCGGATGCCGCTGCACCCGGTCGCGATCGAGCTGCTCAACGACTTCGGCCCGATGGCCGTCTCCAGCGCCAACCTCACCGGCCACCCCTCGCCCCAGGACTGCGACGCGGCCCAGGAGATGCTCGGCGACTCGGTCTCGGTCTATCTCGACGGCGGGCCCACCCCCGCCGCCGTCCCGTCCTCCATCGTCGATGTGACCGGCAAGGTACCGGTGCTGCTGCGGGCGGGCGCCCTCACCGCCGAGCAGCTCCGGGAGGTCGTACCCGACCTCGAGGTGGCCAATTGACAGCCCCTGAGGGGCGTGGCATAGCGGAACACCGTCACCACAGCGCCGACCACACCTTCCGCATCCTCCACGTCAGCACCGGCAACGTCTGCCGCTCGCCGATCACCGAGCGGCTGACCCGGCATGCCCTCGCGGACCGCCTGGGCAGCGAGCGCACCAGCGGGCTGATCGTGGAGAGCGCCGGGACCTGGGGCCACGAGGGCGCGCCCATGGAGGCGCACGCCGCCACCGTCCTGACCGACTTCGGCGCCGACCCGGGCGGTTTCCTCGGCCGCGAGCTGCTCGACGAGCACGTCATCCGCGCCGACCTCGTCCTCACCGCGACCCGTGACCACCGCGCCCAGGTCATCTCCATGGGGCACTCGGCGGGGCTGCGCACCTTCACGCTCAAGGAGTTCACCCGGCTGGTGCGGGCCATAGACCCCGCGACGCTGCCCGATCCGGAGGAGGCGGGCGGTGTGGTGGACCGCGCCCGCGCCCTGGTCCAGGCGGCCGCCGCGCTGCGCGGCTGGCTGCTGGCGCCGACCGAGGAGGCGGACGAGGTGCACGACCCGTACGGGGCGCCGATCACCTTCTTCCGCAGCATCGGCGACGAGATCCACGAGGCCCTGGACCCGGTGGTGACGGCCCTGACGGGGGTGCCCGCTCCCGCGTAGCACCAGGCCGGGCCCGGGCCTACATTGGGAGGACGCACCACTGCGCACCACTGCTCCCACGTGCGCCTGTTCTCCCCGAGGCGGTGAGCCGATGGCCGCTACCCCCGCGCCGCCCCGCGGCACCCCGGGCGGGCCGCCCGGCAGCGATGCCGGGGCGGTCCGTATGACCGGTGCCCCATGGCAGCCCGACTTCGACGCGCTGCGTCGGCAGGACCCCGATATCGCCGGGGTGGTCCTGGGCGAGCTGGACCGTGTCAGCTCCGGGCTCCAGCTGATCGCGGCGGAGAACTTCACCTCCCGGGCCGTGCTGGCCGCCCTGGCCTCGCCGCTGGCCAACAAGTACGCCGAGGGCTACCCGGGCGCCCGCTTCCACGGCGGGTGCGAGCTGGTCGACGTCGCCGAGCGGATCGCCATGGACCGGGCGCGCGCCCTGTTCGGCGCGGAGCACGCCAATGTGCAGCCGCACTCGGGCTCCTCGGCGGTGCTCGCCGCCTACGCCGCGCTGCTGCGGCCCGGCGACACGGTGATGGCCATGGCGCTGGCGCACGGTGGACATCTCACCCATGGCTCCCCGGCCAACTTCTCCGGCCGCTGGTTCGACTTCATCGGCTACGGCGTGGACCCGCACACCGGCCTCATCGACTACGACCAGCTGCGCGACCTGGCGCGGGCCCACCGCCCCAAGGCGATCGTCTGCGGCTCGATCACCTACCCCCGCCATCTGGACTACGCCGCCTTCCGGGAGATCGCCGACGAGGTCGGCGCCTACCTCATCGCGGACGCCGCCCACCCCATCGGCCTGGTGGCCGGGAAGGTGGCGCCCAACCCGGTGCCGTACGCCGACGTGGTGTGCGCCACCACGCACAAGGTGCTGCGCGGGCCCCGCGGCGGGATGGTGCTGTGCGGCGCGGACCTCGCCGAGCGGATCGACCGCGCGGTCTTCCCCTTCACGCAGGGCGGCGCCCAGATGAACAGCGTCGCGGCCAAGGCCGTGGCGTTCGGCGAGGCCGCGCAGCCCGCGTTCACCTCGTACGCGCACCGGGTCGTCGGCAACGCCCACACCCTGGCCGACGCCCTGATCGCCGAGGGGCTCCCGGTGACCACCGGCGGCACCGACACCCATCTGATCACCTTCGACCCCGCCCCGCTGGACCTGGACGGACCCGCCGCCCGGGGCCGCTGCGCCGCGGCGGGCCTCGTGCTGGACAGCTGCGCCCTGGCGTCCGCGACCGAGCCGGGCGGCTGCGTCAAGGGCGTCCGGCTGGGCACCGCCGCGGTGACCACGCAGGGGATGGGGGCGGACGAGATGGTGCTCATCGCCACACTGCTGATGGCGGCGCTGCGGGGCGAGGGGGCGGTGCGGCGCGAGGTGGCCGAGCTGGCCGGGAGGTTTCCGCCGTATCCGGACTGAGCTGCGCGTATAGAGCGCGTGGAGGGCGGGCCGGTCCGGGTTGCTAGCGTGGCCCGATCTCAGATGCCTGGTGGGTCGGTCCGGTCGGGAGGCGGGGGAAACCGATGAATGTGGTCGAGGAACTCCCCGACGACTGCGCAACGCTGGACCTCACCGATCCCAGGACGTTCCAGCGCTATGACCGGAACGAGATGTGGCGGCGGCTCCGGGCGGAGCGGCCGGTGTTCTGGCATCCGCCGGGGAGCGGCCGGCCAGGATTCTGGGTGCTGACCCGGCACGCGGACATCATGGAGGTCTACCGGGACAACCGGAGATTCACCTCGGAGCGCGGAAATGTGCTGACGACGCTGCTGGCGGGCGGGGATTCGGCGGCCGGGAAGATGCTCGCGGTCACGGACGGCGCACGGCACAAGCGGTTGCGCAACGTCATGCTGAGGGTCTTTTCGCCGCGTTTTCTCGAATCCGTCGAGCAGCGTGTCCGCGAGATGGCGCGGCGGTTGCTCGAGGGCGCTGTCGAGCAGGGAGGATGCGACTTCGCCAGGGATGTGGCGGAGAAGATCCCCATGGGGACGATCTGCTACCTGCTGGGCATTCCGGAGAGCGACCAGGATTTTCTTCTGAAGCTGACGAAATCCGCGCTGAGTTCGGATCACGAGAACGCCTCGGAGTCCTCCGCCGTATGGGCCAGGAATGAGATTCTGCTCTATTTCCTGGATTTGCTCGACGGGGTTCGGAAGAACCCTCGCGAGGGCATCATCAGCGGCCTTGCGAACGGGCGGGAAGGCGAGGGGAAGCTCTCCGACGAAGAGATCGTCTTCAACTGTTACAGCCTCATCATCGGCGGCGACGAAACCAGCCGGATGAGCATGATCGGAGCGATTCCGGCGCTGGCGGAGCATCCGGCCCAGTGGGCGCTGCTGAGGGGCGGGGAGGTGGGTGTGGACACCGCCGCGGAGGAGGTCCTGCGCTGGACCACTCCGGCGATGCACTTCGGCCGCACCGCTGTGGAGGAGGTCACCATCGGGTCCCACACCGTCCGCCCGGGCGAGATCGTGACCCTGTGGAACTCCTCGTATCGGGGCGTATCTGGGCCGTGCGGAGGTGGCCGCCGTGCTCGACGCGCTGCGGGCCCGGGTGGTGGACCTGGCCGTCACCGCGGAACCGCGGCGGGTCCACTCGAACTTTCTGGACGGGATCAGCAGTCTCCCGGTCTCCTTCGCCGCCGGATGAGCGGGGCTCATCCGGCTGCTCATCCGGCGGTGAAGGAGCCGTCCTAGGCCCGCGTCCGGGCGTGCAGGCGGGTCAGCACCGGCAGCTCATAGCGTCCCGTGGCGTCGGGGCCGGTCAGCAACTGGTGATCGACAAGGGAGTCGATCAGGTCTTCGGCGGCCGCGGGCGAACATCCGAGCGTGTCCGCGGCGGTGTCGACGGTGAAGGGGTCGGCGCAGTCGGTGAGCAGCATGAGGGTCTGTCTGAGGGGCTCCTCCAGCGAGGCGACATGGGTGTCGAGGCGGGACCGCACATCGAGGTCGCCGTGGGCGAGCTCGGACAGCCGGCCCTCCTCGTTCCGAAGCCGCTGCGCCATGCGCGCGAGCGACCAGTGGGGGCGTGCGGCCAGCCGCCGGCCGACGATCCTGATGGCGAGCGGCAGATGGCCGCACAGCTCGGCGATCTCGGCGACCCGGTCGGGTTCGGCGTGGGCCCGGTCCTCCCCCACGATCCTGGCCAGCAGCCTGAAGGCCTGCTCGGTGGTGAACAGCGACAGCGGAAAATGACGGGCTCCGGGAATGCCGACGAGCGGCGTCCGGCTGCTGAACAGCAGTGCGCTGCTGAATCCACCGGGCAGCAGGGGCGCTATCTGCTCCTCCCGGACGACGTTGTCGACGACCACCAGGACGCGGCGCTCCGCCAGCAGACTGCGGTAGCAGGAGATGCGCTCCGTCAGCCCCTTGGGAATGCCGCGCTCCGGTGTGCCCAGGACGCGGAGGAACCGTTCCAGGATCGCGCTCGTCTGGGTGGCCCCGGAAGTTTCGTTCCGGATATCCGCGTAGAGGATGCCGTCGACGTAGTGGAGCCGGCTGGAGTTGGCCACCCGGACCGCCAGGACGGACTTGCCCGCGCCGGGCGGTCCGTACATGGCGGCGACCGGCGAGGGCCCGAACAGGCCGGTGTGCGAGCCGCCCTGGGTGAGATGGAGCAGCACCGGGTGGTGTTCGGCGCGCCCGACGAGATCGTGGGTGTCCGGGGGAAGTTCATAGGGCCGTTCCACCTTCCGCCCGGCCGTGTGGTCCGCCGCGGGCCCGCTGTTCTCCACCGGTGCGACGCCGCGGAGCACCGCCATCTGCGCGGCGCGGAGTTCCGCCCCCGGTTCGATGCCGAAGTCATTGCGCAGGGCCCGGTCGAGCCTGCTGAACAGGGCGAGGGCCTCCACCTGCTGTCCGGCGCCGGCCAGCGCGATCATCAGCCGGGCGTGGAGCCCCTCGTGCAGGGGGTGGTGGCGCACGATCGGCCGCAACTGGTCGATCGCCTGTTCGTAGTGGCCCGAGGTGACGGCGAGGTAGCTGAATCTCAGCGCCGAGGAAATCTGCTGCTGGCCGCATTCCATGGCGAGCGGATGCTCCCGCAGGCGCGGTGAGAATCCCTCGAGCACCAGGCCCGACCACATTTGCAAGGAGTCCCGCAGCAGCTGTACTTCGAGCGTGAGGTCGCCGCTGAGGCGCGCGTATTCGGCCCGCCGGGTCAGTTCCCGGAACTGGAGGAGGTCAAGGCATTGGGCCTCGATACGCAGCTCGTAACCCGCGTTTCGGCGCACGATCGACGGCGTCCCGGTCTCCGGGTCCTGGTGTGCCGTGAGCAGGGCGCGCAGCCGCGAAACATAGGTGTGAATGAGCTGGTGAAAAGAGTTGGGCGGCTCCTCTCCCCACAGGATGTGTGCCATTTCCTCCTGCGATACGCTGCGGTTCGCGTGAAGGGCCAGCAAACCGAGGAGGCTCTGCTGCATCGGGGTTCCGGCATTGAGTACGGAGTGACCGCGAGTGGCGCTGAGCGGTCCCAGTACCCGCAATATCAGATGGTCCTCGTGTCCGTAGGCGATATCGTCCCCGGGCGCACAGGTGGCCCCGTGCTCGAGGAGCCGGGAATCCTGTAACGTTTCCGCCAGGCGCTCTATGGAGCGAAGCCGGGGCATACGGACCCGGCCGCTTTCGATCTCACGAAGAGTTCGCAGGCTGACGCCGGATCTCTCGGCCACGGCGCGTTGGCTCAGCCGAGCCCGGTCTCTGGCGTCCCTGACCACCTCGCCCAGGTGGCCGGGGTGGCCGGGAATGGCTCTGTGTACGTTTGCCACTGACTGCCCCCGTTTTCGCAATTGCCTTTCCGGTACGCCGTAACGCAAGGCGAGCGGCCCGCCCGGATGCGTTGCGGAACTTGCTGCGGCCGCCTGGTTCCACACCGTGGTCGAGGTCCGGCAGGCGACGCTTGCTCGCTCTGTATTCCACATGCCGGAGTGGTGGTGGGAAAGAGGCAGATCACGCGTATAGGGCATGTCAAGTGTGCCGTTGGAAAGTGTCTGTAGCATCCCGTTACGCGCGTGAAGCAACTCCGTGACAATACCTGCCGCAGATGGGTTCCGCATATATGAATGTCGACCCCGGATCCATCGCCGCATTGTTTGTGCCTGGCGCGGTCGCCGAGAATTTACTTGCGCGGGGGTGATTGGGGTATGTTGAGTCATGCGGGCAAGTCGGGGTTAACGCTGATTGAGTTGGGCGATATGGGGCGCGATGTGCTGCCCGTCCCGGTTTCGGTTGCTTATGAGAAGCCGATTCGCGAGGTCATCGAGTGGGCGTCCACGTATCTTTCCCGGCCGCACCCTGATATAGGGAGACGAGGGCATGTCTGTCCCTTTGTAAAGACCTCGATGCACAAGGGTCTGTTCTATCTGGCGGTGCAGCCCGGCGTGCCGGGCGATGTGACGGAGGTCGCCGACTCGCTGCGCGAGTACCGCGACTGGTTCATCGAACTCGCCGCCGAGAGCGGGGCCGCGGCCCACTACACGACCATCCTGGTGCTGTTCCCGGAACTGCCCCCGGACAAGGTGTCCGGCATCATCGACGGGGCACAGGACCTGCTGAAGGTCGACTATGTCTCACACGGCCTGATGATCGGTGAGTTCCATGACGGGCCGCCCGCCAAGCCCGGGCTGTGGAACCCCGGCTTCCGCCCGTTGCGCAGCCCGGTGCCGCTGCTGGCGATGCGCCACATGGTCCCGACCGACTTTCCCTTCCTCAAGGACGATCCGGAGTATCTGGCCCAGTACCTGGACCGCTACGGCCGGGACCTCCCGCCTCAGGTGGCCGAGGACGCGATGGCGGCCGCGCGCGAGTTCGGACTCGAGGCGCTCCTGGCAGCGCCCGGGGAGGTCGGCGGCGCCTGATCGTGGCCCGCCGGGCCGGGTCGTCAGGCGCACAGCTCCGCCAGGCGCGCCACCTGCGCGGCCGGCGTCCGGCCCTCCCCGGGCACCGGCTGGACCTGGAGATGCGTCACCCCGGCCGCCCGGTAGGCGTCGATCCGGTCCTTGATGTAGCTCTCCGGGCCGCAGAGGGTGGTGGCCTCCAGCAGCTCGGCGGGGACGGCCGCCGCCGCTCCCGCGCGGTCGCCCGCGCGGTAGAGCCGCGCGACGGCCGCGGCCTCGGCGGCGTAGCCGTACCGGCAGACCAGGTCGTAGTAGTAGTTGTGCCCCGGCGCGCCCATCCCGCCGATGAACAGCGCGAGCTGCCCGCGGGCCCGGTCGCGCTCGCGGGCCGCGTGGGGGGCGATGGCCAGCAGACCACCGGCGGAGACGCGCAGCGGCCCCAGCCGGGGGTCCCGGGCGGCCGCTCCCGCCCGCAGCTCGGCGCCCCAGATCTCCTCGTACCGCTCGGGGACGAAGAACATCGGCAGCCAGCCGTCGGCGACCTCGGCGGTCAGCCGGACGTTCCTCGGGCCCAGCGCCGCCACCCAGACCGGCACGGCGGGCCGGACGGGCGGCGTCAGCAGCCTCATCGGGACCCCGAGGCCCGTGCCGCCGCCCTCGCCCCCGCCGTCGGGCGGCGGCAGCGGGAGCCGCAGCACCCGGCCGTCGTACGTCACCGGCCTGTCCCGTTTCCAGAAGGCGCGCAGCACCTCGACGGTCTCCCGGGTGCGGGCCAGCGGCTCGGCGTACGGGACGCCGTGCAGCCCTTCGACGACGCCCGGTCCCGAGGTGCCGAGGCCCAGGTGGCAGCGGCCCCCCGACAGGGCGTCCACCCCGGCGGCGGTCATCGCCAGCAGCGCGGGGGTGCGGGTGAAGACGGAGAGGATGCCGGTCCCGATCTCCACCCGGCTGGTGCGGGCGGCGAGGTATCCCATGAAGCTGGGCGCGTCGAAGGCGTACGCCTCGGGCACCCAGACGAGGTCGAGACCCGCCCGCTCCAGCTCGGCGACCTGGTCGGCGGCGGCCACGACAGCGGCGGCGCCCCCTTCGTACCGGAGCTGCATGGAGATCTTCACAGTCCATCTCCTTCGGCGCCGCCGAGCCGGCGGAAGGCGCCCTCGACGGCGAGTTCCAGCACCCGGAACCGCTGGATCTTCCCGGAGGCGGTCAGCGGAAGGTCCCTGGCCGTGAACCAGCGGACGGGGATCTTGTACGGGGAGAGCCGCTCCGCGCACAGCGCCATGACGTCCTCCAGGTCGACGGCCGCGCCCGGCTCGGTCTGGAGGACCGCCGCCACCACCTGCCCCCAGACCTCGTCGGGGAGGCCCACCACGACGGCCTCCTTCACCCCGGGCAGGGCGGTGAGGACGTCCTCGATGGAGACGGGGGAGATGTTCTCGCCGCCCCGGATGATGAGATCGCTGCGCCGGCCCTCCAGCCGCAGCGTTCCGGTGGCGTCCATCGAGCCGAGATCGCCGGTGTGCAGCCAGCCGTCCGCGTCCACCTTGCGGGCGGTCGCCCCGGGGTCCCCGTAGTAGGCGACCATCTGCTGGTAGCCCCGGGCGCAGATCTCGCCCGTGACGCCGAGCGGCTGCACCCGGCCCGAGCCGGGGTGGACGATCTTGCATTCGACGTGCGGAAGCGGCCGGCCGACGGTGGTCGTCTTCAGCTCCAGGGGGTCGTCGGGCCGGGTGAGGGTGAGCACGGAGGCGAGTTCGGTCTGCCCGTACAGGTTGAACACGGTGGTCGAGAACAACTCCTCGGTCTCCGCGATGAGCTGGGCGCGCACCGGGGCCGCGCCGGTGAGGACGGCGGACAGCGGGGGGAGGTCGGGGGCCCCGCGGGCGGCCTCGTTGAGGGCGGCGAGCACGGTCGGGACGCTGGTCAGCACGGCGCCCGGGGTCCGCCGCAGCACCTCGAGGAGCACCTTGGGGTCGAAGCGCTCCATGAGCGTGAACGTGCCGCCGCTCCACAGCGGTCCCAGACAGGAGATGACACAGCCGGCCGTGTGGAACATGGGCAGCGGCGAGACGACCTCGGCCGTGTCGCGGACCCGGAGCGCCTCGAAGGTCAGCCGCGAGACGTTGAGCACCGACCGGTGGGACAGCAGTACGGCCTTGGGGGCGCCGGTGGTGCCCGAGGTGAACTGGAGCTGGGCGGGGACGCGGGCCGCGGCGATGTCGTGCTCGGCGGGGAGGGCGGCGCTGCCCCGCAGCTCCTCCCAGTCGGACAGGGAGACGATGTGCCGCAGCCGGGGCAGGGAGGCGGCGGCGCCGGACACCACGGCGGCCATGTCGTAGGCGCGGCTGCGGTCCGCGTGGATCAGCATCTCGGTCTCGCTGACGCCCAGCGCGTGCGTCAGCTCCCCGGCGCGCAGCGTGGGGTTCAGCGTCACCAGGGTGACTCCGGCGAGCGCCGCGGCGTACTCGACGAGGGGCCACTCGGGGACGCTCGGCGCCCAGACGGCGACCCGGCCGCCCAGCGGGACCCGCTCGCGGATGCCGGCGGCGATGCTCTCCGCCTCCGCGAGCAGTTCGGCGTACGTCCAGCGGCGCGGCCCGCTCCCGTCGTCCGGGATGCCGGTCAGGGCGATCGCCTCCGGGCGCCGGGCGGCGGTGGCGCGCAGAAGCTGTCCGACCGTGTGCCGGTAGAGCGGGGCCGCGGTGTCCGCGGGGCGGTACGAGGCGGTGAGCAGGGGGGCGTGCCCGCGCGGGGCGGCTGCGGGGTTGGCGATGGGGTTGGCGGCGGGGTCATGGGGCACTGGGGCTCCTCGGGGGGACGGTGTCGGCGAGGACTTCGGCGGTGTGCTCACCGTGTGCGGGGGCCGCGCCGCGCAGGGATTCGAGCCCCGCCCCGAAGAGCACGGGGAACCGGACCTGTCTGCGGGGGCCGTCGGCCGCCGAGCCCGGTACGGTCCCCACCAGGCCGCGGGCCGCGACATGCGGGTCGGCCAGGAACTCGGCCGCCGACTCGTAGACCGGGGCCCAGGGGACGTCCAGCTCGGCGAGGGCCGCCGACCACCAGGCGAGGTCGCGCTGGGCGAAGACCTCCGTCAGCAGGGAGCGCACCTCGCCCTTGGCCCGGGTGCGGTCGGCCCGGCGGTCGTACGCGTCGTCGGCGAGCGCCGGGAACTCGCCGGCGAAGCGCAGCCGGAAGGCGCGCCAGAACTTGTCCTCGAAGGTGGCGAAGGCGAGCCGGCGCCCGTCGGCCAGGACGAACACATCGTTGTCCCCGGTGACGAGCGGGCTCTCGGCGGCGTCACGGCCCGACAGCGGCAGGGCCAGCGGAGCCGCCCAGCCGGCGGCCGCCTCGTGCAGGGAGACGTCCAGGTGCTGGCCCGCACCGGTGGCCCGGGCCCCGAAGACCGCCACGACCGTGGACAGCGCCGCGTACATGGCGCCCGACATGTCCGCGACGCGCACCCCCACCCGGTCGACCGGCCCCTCCGGGCGGTGCGGCACCGCGAAGAAGCCGGACAGCGCCAGGAAGTTGACGTCGTGTCCGGGCCGCGAGGCGTACGGGCCGGTCTGGCCGAAGCCGGTGATCGAGCAGAGCACCACGCGCGGGTTGGCGGCGCGCAGCCGCTCGTAGCCGAGCCCCATGCTCTCCATGACCCCGGGGCGGTGGCTCTCCACCACCGCGTCGCTGGCCGCTACCAGGCGTAGGAGTGTTTCGCGGCCGGCGTCCTCGCGCGGATCGAGGATCACCGAGCGCTTGTTGCGGTTGAGGGCGGCGAAGGTGTCCGGGTCCACCAGCCGTCCGTAGTCGCCCCGGTCGGGGCTCTCGACTTTGATGACGTCGGCGCCGAGGTCGGCCAGCAGCGACGTGGCGAAGCCCCCGGGCAGCAGCCGTGACAGGTCGAGCACCCGGACCCCGGCCAGGCCGGGCCACCCCGTTGTCGGTTCCATCAGTCTCCTAGTCGGCCGGTGGGACATCGTGCGTCTCCTCCGGGCGGGCGCCCTCCAGCAGCGCCAGCGCCGCCGAGATCTCCGGGAGAGCCCCCGGCGGCGCGCCCGGGCCGCCGCCCTCGCCGCCGTCGGTGAGTTCGGCGTACTTCTCGCCGCTGTCGGGGCAGACGCAGGCCAGCTCGCGCAGGGCCGGGTCGCGGGCGGCGTGGACGGTCGCGGCCAGCACCGCGGCGCCCGCGCTGCCGCCGAGCGAGATCCCGGTGCGCCGCCGGATCCGGGCGCAGGCCGCGGCGGCGTCCTCGTCCCTGAGGAGGGCGCGGTGGTCGAAGTGGCGGGGCCGTACGAACCCGGAGACCCGCCCGGAGCCGAACCCGGCGAGCTTGAACGGGCGGTCGGCGGGGGCGCCGCCCAGGGCGGCCGAGCCCACCGCGTCCACGGCGATGATCCGGGCGTCCGGCAGCCGGTCCCGGAAGCACTCGGCGACACCGGCGAGCGTGCCCCCGGTGGAGACCGCGACGGCGACCGCGTCGAAGCGCCCCCGCGGCGCGTCCCGTACCAGCTCGGCCGCGGTCCGGGTGGCGTGCACGCGGGGGTTGGCCGGGCTCTCGTACTGATTGGTCCACACCGCGCCGCCGTCGCGGCGCAGGATCTCGCGCACCGCCTCCAGCCGGGCGTCGACCGTCCGGCCGCCGGGCACCTCGGCGACGGTCACCACCTCGGCCCCGTAGGCGGTCATCCGGTCGATGCTGCTGCCCGGCGTGGTCGGCTCCACGATCAGCGTGCACCGGTAGCCGCGGGCCGCGCAGAGCCCGGCGAGCGCGATGCCCAGGTTGCCGGAGGTGGACTCGACGACCCGCCGCCCGGGCCGCAGCGCCCCGGCCGCCTCCAGGTGGTCGAGCAGCGCCTCGGCGGTACGGGCCTTGATGGAGCCGAACGGCTGGTGCGCCTCCAGCTTCAGCCAGATACGGGCCGTCCGCCCGCCGCCGAGCGGGATCCGGACCGGCCGCAGCGGGGTGCCCCGGAGGTCCGCCGTACGGCCGGTGGCCTCCGGTGCGGGCGCGACGTCGGTCATCGGTGATCAGCCCCCGTGCTCTCGGCGCCCGACGCGGCGAGGACCGCGTGGCCGGGGCCGATGTCACCGATGCGATAGCCCTTGGGATAGCCGGGGTACGTCCTGGCCGTGGGCCGGGTCATCAGCCGGGCCATCAGGGCCGGGGCGAGCCGCTCGGCCCGCGCGTGGGCGCGCAGGGCCGTCCCGTGGACGGCCGTCGCCCACAGCGGCGGGACGGCCATGCCCAGCGCCCAGCGGGCGTGGGCGTCCAGGCGGCACGGCAGGGTGGCGGCCACCAGGCGGGCCACCGGCCGCGGATACCAGGAGGAGTAGAGCCTCATCACCGAGGCGCCGACGCGGTGGTTGGACGCGGCCGGGCGGAACCGCTCGCGCTCGTACGCCCGGTTGAACCGCTCGAACTCGGCGTAGTCGGTCGGCAGCGACCGGATGTTCATCCGCCGCCCGACCTCGACGTAGAAGTAGAACGCGGCCAGCCGCTCGGTCTCGCTGACCGGGCGCCAGGCCCAGCGGTCGATCCAGCGGACCGGCTCGAAGACGAACGTCGACAGCACATAGAGCATGTCGTCGTTGGCGATGTCGTAGTGGCGGTGCGCCCGGTTGATCTGGCGCAGCGCCTCGCGGCCGCGGTCGGAGTCATAGCCGCCGCGGACCATCTCGCCCAGCAGGATGCGGGTGTCGTCGTAGCGCTTCTGCGCCCGCAGCGCGAACTCGCCGCTGCCGTCGAGGGTCTCGGAGATGCCGGGCACGCAGCAGGTGCGCCAGATGGCCACTTCCAGGCCCCGGCCGTAGTCCCAGGGGAATTCGGTGTCGGAGGATATCCGGTGGATTCTCTGGTGGTCCGACTTGGGATCAAGGGTCTGTAGCCGTCTCAGCGTGGCGTACCGGGCTCGCATTCCGTACCTCGATCACAGGAGAGGGCACAGGGGGAGGGCCCAGGGGAAGGGCACAGGGGAGGGCGGTTGAGGAATCGGGTTACAGCGGAGTGGAGCCGGTGGCGCTGATCACCTCGGGCCGGCCGGGGTCGAAGCGCAGGGTTTCGTAGCGCCACTGGAGCTGGCCGCTGAGCCAGCTGCGCAGTCCGGCGACATGGCGGCGCAGCATCCGTGTCAGGTCCGGGTCGAGCCCGTCTCCCAGCGGGACGGCGGGGAAGGCGCGGCTGAGCTCGGTGAAGCGGTCGAAGCGGCCCTGGATCATCGCCCCGACCGCGTCGGCGGAGGTCTGGAGATCGGTGCCGTGGGCGTGCCGGTGGACCAGGACCAGATTGTGCGGGTCGCCCAGCAGGTCCTCCTTCTCGCAGGAGAACAGGTCGTTGGTCCACAGATCGGCGTCGGACAGCGACTGGTTCAGCTCGGTGAACTCCGGGAGCCGGTAGATCTCCGGGGGGACCTCGGCGTGCGTGGTCACCTCGATGAGGTCCAGATACGGCATCAGGGCCCGGCCGCGCATCCGGATGTACTCCTCCAGGCCCGGGACGCGCCCCGCGCGGCGGTTCTCCGCCTCCCACACGCACACCTCGAAGAAGGCGGCGATGTGCCCGGCCATCCGGATCCGCCAGGTGTCCGAGGTGTACGGGCGGGTGCGGCGCCACAGGTCGGCGAAGGCGGGCCGGAAGACGGCGAGGAGGGAGTGCTCGGCGGCGGTGGCGGCGGACGGGGCCTTGGCCACGCTGCCGTCGGGGGTCAGCCAGCCGAGCACCGCGTCGCACACCAGGCGCAGCCGCTCGGGCGCGAGGCCCAGGTCGGTCTCGTCGAACTGGTCGTCGAGGACCAGCATGCAGCTGATCCAGTCCGTCACCAGGGCCAGCTCGGTCGGCTCCGCGTGCGGGTAGGCACGGGACATCAGCGTGCCGAGCAGCGACCGCTCGTGGTGGAGCCGGGACGCCTCGTCGGGGACCAGGCCGAACCGGCGCACGAAGGCGCGGGTGCTGTCCTCCACCTGGTCCACGAAGGGGCTGATCTCGGCGGGGAAGTCCGCGCGGATCGGCGGATATTGGAGAGTCACGATGCCACCCGTGGTTGAGGGGCCGCTGGGGCCGGGAGGTCCGGCGCAGGCCGGCCGCGGGGTCAGGCGGGGAACTGGAGGGACTTGACCTCCTGGAACTCCTGGATGCCGTGGCGCCCGAGCTCGCGCCCCACACCGGAGAGCCCGTAGCCGCCGAACGGGGCCGCGGGGTTGAACTTCGCGGCGTTCAGATCGACCTGACCGGCCCGAAGCCGGCGGGCCACCGCGGCGGCGTGCTCGGTGTCGCCCGCCCAGACCGTCGCCGCCAGGCCGTAGGGCGTGCCGTTGGCGATGGACACCGCCTCGTCCTCGTCCTCGAAGGGCAGCACCACCAGCACCGGGCCGAAGATTTCCTCGCGGGCCAGCGGAGCGCTGGGCGCGAGGTCCGTCCAGACGCTCGGCGCCACGTAGTGGCCCACCGTCGGCACCGCGTCGGGATCGGGCCCGGCCACCCGCCGCGCCCCGCGGTCCGCCGCGCGGTACAGCCTCTCCCGTACGTGGTCGGCCTGGGCGGCGGAGATCAGCGGGCCCAGCGCACAGTCCGGGTCCGTCGGGTCGCCCGGTACGTACTGGGCGACCACGGAACGCGCCACGTCCACGGCGTCCTCGAGCCGGGACCGGGGAACCAGCAGCCGGGTGCGCGCCGAGCAGGTCTGGCCCGCGTTGAGCAGGGCGCCGCGGACCCCGTCCCGTACGGCGGCGGCCAGGTCGGCGCCGTCCAGCACCAGCGTGGCGGACTTGCCGCCCAGCTCCAGGCAGACCCGCTTGACCGCCTGGCCCGCCGCGGCCCCGACCTCCCGGCCCACCCGGACCGAGCCGGTGAAGGAGATCACATCGGCGCCCTCGTCCGTGACCAGGGCCTGGCCCGCGGCCCGGCCCTCGCCCTGCACCAGGTTGAACGTCCCGGCCGGCAGCCCGAGCCCGTCGATGAGCGTGGCCAGGAAACAGGCGGACAGGGGGGCGAGTTCGCTCGGTTTCAGCACCACCGTGCATCCGGCGGCGAGCGCCGCGCCGATCTTGGCGACCGCCTGGTGCAGCGGATAGTTCCACGGGGTGACGGCGGCCACCACCCCGGCCGCCTCCCTGACCACCAGGGAATGGCCGATGCGCTCCTCGGCCGTGGCCGAGGCCAGCGCCCCGGCGTAGCCCTCCAGCGCCTTGACCGGAAGGCCCACCTGCACCCGCCGGGAGAAGGCGATCGGCGAGCCCATTTCTTTGGTGATCAGCTCGGACAATTCCTCTTGGTTCTTCACCAGCGCGTCGCGCAGCGAGGTGAGCGTCTCGGCTCGGGTCGCGGCGTCGGTGGCCGACCATTCCGGAAAGGCGGCCCGGGCCGATTCCACCGCACGCCGGACATCATCCCGTCCGCAGGCGGGTACCTTGGCCACGACCTCTTCCGTGGCGGGGTTCTCTACGGCGATGGTCTTCCGGGTATCCGGTTGAATCCATTGACCGCCGACGTATATCGACTCAAACGGAAGGGATTCCATGGCTGGGCAGCGGCTCCTTTACCGGTCGCCGATGTGTGTACCGGTTCGCGTGCTGGAAGTCGAGCAAAGCCACCTTACGGACGCGGACATCGGCAGCCTGGAAGCAAGCTGTATGGAAAACTGCCCCCCGGCCTTCGGGCGGTGACTGAACGCCGAGGACCGGCTAGGGTACGGAGCCGGAAAAGACTGGCCCTTGTCTGCCCGCCTCAGGGTGCCGAACCGCGTTTTTGATGTCGAAGCAGATGTCGAAGCAGTCCGCGCCCGGTATTCCTTGTGCCGAGTTCCGGCATACGCGCTGTCGAACGAACCTGTGCGCGGACCCGGCGGATTCGGTACGAGTCCAAGGAGTCCTGAATGAACTGCACCGACGACGAGATCGCGGACCGGGTGCGCAAGATCATGGTCGATGTCCTGGATCTGCGGTTGAACCCGGAGGAGATCACCCCCGATATCCCGCTCTACTCGCCGACGATTCAGCTCGATTCGCTGAACCTGCTCCAGCTGTTGGTCGCGGTGGAGGAGGAGTTCGGCCGCCATATCGAGGACGAGGACGTCATGGAGGCGGACCTGGTCACCGTCGGCGACCTGCTGCGGCTGGTCCAGGACCAGGTCGGCGGTCCGCGGACGGAGGGCGAGGCGTGAAGGCGGTCCGCAACCGGTTCCTGATGGACGAGAGCGATGTCCCCACGCACTGGTACAACATCCTCGCCGACCTCGACGTACCGGTCGCCGAGGTGCGCCGGGCACGCCCCGACCGCCCCGACCGCACCGACGAGCCGAACCGGCAGGCACCCAACATCCCGCTGTCCATGTACCGGGGCAGCGTCGGCCGGGAGCGCTTCGTGGAGATCCCGGCCGAGGTGCGCGAGGCGTACCAGCGCTGGCGGCCCACGCCCCTGGTGCGGGCCCGCGGCCTCGAAGCCGCCCTGGAGACGCCGGCGCACATCTACTACAAGTACGAGGGCACCAACGCGGCCGGCAGCCACAAGCTCAACTCGGCGCTGGCCCAGGCGTACTTCTACAAGAAGGCCGGGGTGCGGCGGCTGACCACCGGCACCGGGGCCGGACAGTGGGGCACCGCGCTGGCGATGGCCTGTCAGTCGATGGATCTCGAGTGCACCGTCTTCATGGTCCGGTGCAGCTACCGGCAGAAGCCGTACCGCCGGGTGCTGATGGGGCTGAACGGCGCCCGGGTGATCCCCAGCCCCAGCCCGGACACCGAGGCCGGGCGCGCGGTGCTGGCCGCGTCCCCGGACAGCGACGGCAGCCTGGCCATCGCCAACGCCGAGGCCCTGGAGCACGCCCGCCGGGCGGACGACGCCCGCTTCGCGGTCGGCAGCGGCGAGAACCACGTCCTGCTGCACCAGACGGTCATCGGCGAGGAGGCACTGCGCCAGATGGAACTGACCGGTGAGTTCCCCGATGTCGTGGTCGCCTCGATGGGAGCGGGCAGCAACTTCGCCGGCCTGGCGTTCCCCTTCCACCGGGAACGGCTGCGCACCGGCGCCGCCACCCGGCTGATCGCCGTGGAACCCGACGCCTGCCCCAAGATGACCCGGGGCCGCTACGCCTGGGACTACAACGACGTCTCCGGCACCACGCCGCTGACCAAGATGTACACCCTCGGACACACCTTCGTCGCGCCCGGCCTGCACGCCGGCGGCCTGCGCTACCACGGCGCCGCGCCCCTGGTCAGCGCGTTGTACGAGCGCGGGTGGATGGAGGCCGTGGCGTACGGCCAGAACGCCGTGTTCGAGGCGGGCGCGCTGTTCGCCCGCACCGAGAGCGTCGTACCGGCCCCCGAGTCCGCCCACGCGGTCCGCGCGGTCATCGACGAGGCGGTGCGGGCCCGCGAGGAGCGCAGGTCCACGGTCATCCTGTGCAACATCAGCGGCCACGGGCTGCTCGACCTGTCCGCCTACGACCAGTACCTGGCGGGGAGCCTGGAGGACCACACCGTCTCCGACGAGCGGATCGCCGCCTCGCTCGCCGCCCTGCCCGAGGTCCTTTCCGCCGGCGCGACCTCATGAACCTCGACTGGACCGAGGAGCAGCGGGCCCTGCACGAGCGCCTGCATGACCTCGGGGAGAAGCTCGGCGAGGAAGTGGCCGCGCGGGAGCGGTCGCAGAGCCTGGAGCCGGGGGACTGGCAGCGGTGCGCGGAGGCCGGGGTCCTCGCCCTGCCCCTGCCCCAGGAGTACGGGGGGCCCGGGCTGTCCCCGCTCGCGTGCGCGTACGCGCTGGAGGGCCTGGGCCACGGCTGCCGGGACAACGGGCTGCTGATCGCGCTCGGCGCCCACCTGTGGGCGGTCGAGCTGCCGGTCAGGGAGTTCGGCACCCCCGAGCAGAAGCGCCGCTACCTGCCCGCGCTCGGCGACGGCCGGCTGGTGGGGGCCCATGCGATCACCGAGGCCGAGGCGGGGTCGGACGCCCTCGCGCTGACCGCACGGGCCCGCCGCGACGGCGACACCTATCTGCTCAGCGGCACCAAGCGCTTCGTCACCAACGCGCCCATCGCCGACCTCTTCATCGTCCACGCCACCGTCGATCCCGGCCTCGGCTTCACCGGGGTGACCGCCTTCCTGGTCGAACGGGGCCAGGAAGGGCTGACGGTGGAGCCGGGCCCGGAGAAGACCGGGCTGCGCACCGCGCCCTGGGGCGAGATCACCCTCCAGGACTGCCGGGTGCCGGCGAGCCGCCGGCTGGGCGCCGAGAAGCAGGGCTCGCGCATCCTGGCCCGGACGATGGCCTGGGAGCGCTCCCTGATCCTGGCACCGATGCTGGGCACCATGCGGCGCCAGATCGAGGACTGCGTCGCCCACGCCAGGAGCCGGGTCCAGTTCGGCCGGACCATCGGCCGCAACGACGCGGTCTCCCACCGCATCGTGGACATGCGCGTCCGGCTGGAGGAGGCCCGGCTGCTCACCTACCGGGCGGCCTGGGACCTCGAGCAGGGCATCTCCTCCGTCTTCCCGGAGGCGGCCCAGCTGCGCACCAGCGAAGCCGCCGTCCAGACCTTCCTGGACGCCATGCAGGTGTACGGCGGGCTCGGCTACACCACCGGCACCGATGCCGAACGGAACCTCCGCGACGCCCTCGGCACCCGGATCTCCTCCGGCACCTCGGACATGCAACGCCGGGTGATGGCCGAGAAGATGGGGATCACGGCCCGCGCGCGGCGCGCCGCACCGGCCCGGGCGGCGGGGGGTGAGGGCCGTGGCGACGCTCGTTGACCGGCTGGCGCGGACGGTGGCCCGCCACCCGCGGGCCGAGGCCGTCCGGCACCGCGGGAACTCGCTGGACTACGCCGCGCTCGACCGGGCCGCCGACGCGCTCGCCGCCACCCTGCGGGAGGCCGGGGTGGGCCCGGGGGACCGGGTGGGGCTGTGGGCGGTCAAGTCGGCCGAGACCATCGTCGCCGTCCACGCGGTGCTCAGGTGCGGGGCCGCCTATGTGCCGGTGGACCCGGCCGCGCCCCCGGCCCGCGCCGCGTACATCCTCGGCGACTGCGCGGTGAGCTGCCTGGTCACCGACAGCGTCAGGCTCGCCACGCTGACCGGCCCCGGCCCCGGCCCCGGCACCGCGCGGCGGCCCGCGCCCGGCCCGGTGGTGCTGCTCGACGAGGCGCCGCCGGACGCCCCCGCCGAGGTCATCGGCTGGCGGCAGGCGGTGGAACGGCCGCTCCCCGACGGCCTACCGCCGGTGCCGGTGGACCCGGGAGACCTGGCCTATGTGCTGTACACCTCCGGCTCCACCGGGGCGCCCAAGGGCGTGATGCTCTCCCATCGCAACGCGCTGGCCTTCGTCGACTGGGCCGTCGGGGAATTCGGGATCACCCACCGGGACCGGCTGTCCTCACACGCCCCCCTCCACTTCGACCTGTCCGTCCTCGACGTCTTCGCGGCGGCCGCCGCCGGGGCCTGCCTGGTGCTGGTCCCCGAGCACCACAAGGCCCTCGGCGTGGCGCTGAACAGGCTGGTGGCCGAAGAGCGGATCACCGTCTGGTACTCGGTGCCGGGGGCGCTGACCCGGATGCTGGACGCGCGGAACCATCAGCAGCTCAGCTCCTCCCCGCTGCGCCGAGTCCTCTTCGCGGGCGAGGAGTTCCCCGTCAAGCATCTGCGGCGGCTGCGCGCGGCACTGCCGGACGCCGGGCTGTACAACCTCTACGGCCCCACCGAGACCAACGTCTGCACCTACCACCGGGTCACCGACGCCGACCTGGCGCCGGGACGCACGGCGCCCCCGCCCATCGGCCGACCCTGCCCGTACGCGACCGTCCGGCTGGTCGGCGCCGACGGCCGGCCAGTTCGGGGGACCCCGGGCGCCGAGGGCGAACTGGTCGTCGAGGGCGACTCGGTGATGCTCGGCTACTGGGGCACGGCCGACCACGGCGCACCGCCCGTGCGCGCCCATGCCACCGGTGACCTGGTACGCCACGAGGGTGCGGACGGCTACCGCTTCGTCGGCCGCCGCGACCACATGGTCAAGGTGCGCGGCTACCGGATCGAACCGGCCGAGATCGAGGCCGCGCTGCTGGCCCTGCCCGAGGTGCACGAGGCCGTGTGCGTCACGGCCCCGGACGGCGCCGACCCCGACGCCGGGCTCCGGCTGGAGGCGTATGTGGTGCCCGCCGCCGGCCGGTCGCCGGACGAGGCCCGGCTGCGCCGCCACTGCCTGGACACGCTGCCCCGCTACATGGTCCCGGCCAGGTTCCGGCTGGTGGCCGACCTCGTCCGCACCTCGACGGGCAAGGCCGACCGGCGCGCGCTGGCCGCGGCGGCGGAACGAGACCGGGAGGCGCCGTGCCCGTCGAGGTCGTGACGCGGCAGTGGCCCAGCGGGGCGCTGGGCCGGGGCAAGCGGGTCAACATCGTGCTGCCCGCCGGATACGCGGCCCGCGGCCCGGGGCATCCGGTGCTGTATCTGCTGCACGGATACGGCGGCGGCCGGGACACCTGGCTGCTGCGCACCGCCCTGGTGGAGCTGGTGCGGGACAGCCGGCTGATCGTGGTGCTGCCGGAGAGCGGGCGCCGGTGGTTCATCAACGACCACGCCGGGCTCCGCTACGAGGACTACCTGCTCCAGGATCTCGTACCGGCCGTGGACGCCGGGTTCAACACCCGCGCCGAGCGCTCGGCCCGCGCCGTCGGCGGCTTCTCCATGGGCGGGGCCGCCGCGCTGTTCCTGGCCCTGCGCCACCCCTCGGTGTTCGGCGCCGTGGCCTCGCACGCCGGTGCCTTCGAGGCGCCGCTGCGGCGCGGTGACCCCTACGCCGCGCACCGCGCGGACCCCGGCTTCGTGATGCCCACCGAGGAGAGCCACGGGCGGGTCTGGGGCCCGCCCGGGAGCGCCACCCGGCGGCGGTACGACCCGTACCGGCTCATCGGCCGGGAGCCCGCCCCCCGGCCCGCGCTCTACCTGGACGTGGGCACCGGGGACTACGACCGCATGATCCAGGTGAACCGACGGGTGCGCGACGCCCTGCGGAACGGGGGCTGGAGCCCGGAGTACCACGAGCGGCCGGGCGGTCACGACCTGGACTTCGTGAACCGCGCCCTGCCCGCGTCGCTGGCCTTCGTGGCGCGCCACCTCACCGGAGCGAGGAAGAACGGGGTGTCCTTCGTATGACCAGGGCAGAGCGCACCACAGTTGCCGAGGAGTCCATACGGCGCGTCGAGCGGTATTACGACCTGGTGGACCGGGACGACATTCCGGGCCTGGTGTCGCTGTTCACGGCGGACGCCGTGTACGAGCGTCCCGGCTATCCGCCGATGCGCGGGATGGGGGACCTGGAGGCCTTCTACCGGAACGACCGCGTCATCGTGTCCGGCAAGCACTTCCTGCGCGATGTGGTGGCCGAGCCGGGCCGGGTCGCGGTGCACGGCGACTTCGAAGGGCTGCTGAAGGACGGGAGGTCGGTGCGGGTGCGTTTCGCGGATTTCTTCGAGCTCGCCGACGACGGGCGCTTCGCCCGGCGGGACACCTTCTTCTTCACCCCGCTGGTATGAGGAGCGCCCCGTGAACCACGCCGTCGGCTCGCCCCTCCTGCTGACCCGCCCGCGCCCCGGGGTCGTGGTCGCGGCCCTGAACCGGCCGCACCGGATGAACGCCCTGACCGAGGACACCTTCCGCGCGCTGAGCGAGCTGTGCGCCGGACTCAGGCAGGACTCCTCGGCGCGGGTCCTGGTCCTGACCGGAGAGGGCGAGGACTTCTGCGCCGGCTACGACATCGACGAAGTGGGCCGCATCGCGGCGCTGCCCCCCGCCGAACTGCTCGCCCTGCTGGAGCGGCAGGGGGCGGCGGTGACCGCGCTGCGCGACCTGCCGCAGCCGGTGGTCGCCGCCGTGGACGGGGCCGCGGTCGGCGCCGGGCTGTCCCTCGCGCTGGCCGCCGATGTCCGGGTGCTGACCTCGCGGGCCCGGCTGCGCGCCTCCTTCGTACGGATGGGCCTGTCCGGCGGGGACATGGGGGCCTCCTGGCTGCTGCCGCGGATCGCCGGCTACGGCTACGCCTCGGAGCTGATGCTCACCGGCCGGCCCGTCGACGCGGACGAGGCCCTCGCCCGCGGCCTCGCGAGCCGGGTGACCGACCCGTCGGAGCTGCGCGCAGCGGCCCTGGACCTGGCGGAGCGGATCGCCGCCAACAGCCCGGTCGCGCTGGCCCTGACCAAGCGGATCCTCCAGTCCAACACGGACGCCCCCTCCCTCGCCGTCGCCCTGGAGCGGGAGGCGTCGACACAGGTGGTGGCCGCCGGCTCACCGGACGTCCAGGAGGCGGTGGCGGCCTTCCGCAGCCGACGGGCGCCGGCCCCCGCGGCCCCCGAACCCCCGACGGAGCCCTCGACGAACACCAAGGAGGAATCACGGTGACAACCGACCCGGCCTGGCGGCCCGCGGTGGTCGACCCCGGCGGCACCGGCGCCCCGGCGACCCCGGACGGACTGCGGGAGTATCTGCGGGAAACCGACCTCGCCGAGCTGCTGACGCGCGAGAGGGCCGTGGTCTTCCGTGGCTTCGGGATCACCCCCGACACCTACGACCGGGCCGCCGACGACCTGTTGCCCCACCGGCTGGCGTACGTGCACGGCAACTCGCCGCGCACCAAGGTGGGGCGCAACGTCTACACCTCCACCGAGTACCCGCCCGCCTACGAGATCTCGATGCACAACGAGATGTCCTACAGCCACACCTGGCCCGCGCGGATCCTCTTCCACTGCGAGCGCGCGCCGGACACCGGCGGGGCGACCCCCCTGGTCGACGGGGTGCTGTGGCTGGAGTCCCTGGACCCCGAGGTCCGCGCGGCCTTCGCCCCCGGCGTCCGCTACACCCAGAACCTGCACGACGGCATGGGTTTCGGCAAGAGCTGGCAGCAGACCTTCGAGACCGAGGACCGGGCCGGGGCCGAGGCGTTCCTGGAGGGCGCGGCCGCGGACTGGGAGTGGCGGCCGGACGGTTCGCTGCGGGTGACCCAGCTCCGGCAGGCCACGCTGAAACACCCCGTCACGGGCGCGGAGGTGTGGTTCAACCAGGCCGACCAGTGGCACCCGGCCGGGCTGGGAGAGGACGCGGCGATGCTCGCGGACCTGCTGCCCGAGGAAGAGCTGCCGCAGAACGTCGTGTTCGCCGACGGCAGCCCGATCCCGGCCGACTACATCACCCATGTCCAGGAGACCGGGATGCGGCTGGCGGTCGATGTCGACTGGCGGGCCGGCGATCTGCTGCTCGTCGACAATGTGGCGGTGGCCCACGGGCGCCGTGCCTACACCGGGCCGCGGCGCATTCTCGTGGCCATGTCCGACTGAGCGACCTTGGGCAGGCAAGTCTCTTGTCAGCGACTACTTTGTGGGGTCCGTTACTTCGCGCATCAGCTGATCGGGCAGGGGATCGCCGGACGGGTCCGATTCGCGCCGCACGCCACCAGCTGCACCGAGGCGAACCCGGTACCGCGCAGATACCAGCCGCCCACGACGTCCCCGCCCCAGCTGAGCCGGTCCCTCGCGGCAGCGAACCGTTCGGCTTGCCGAGTGGGGTCCTTGTCGTGGTCCGTCATGAAGGAGGGGGTCAACTCGGCGACCTGGTCCTGGTACCAGGCCAAGGCTTTCTCCGGCTCCTGGAAGGTGGCCTTGATCATCCTGGCTGGGCGGAGCAGCCAGTGCGGTACCTCCAGCGGCGGTACCTCGCTCGCCATGAAGGCCGGCGAGGCAGCCGCGATCTGCCTCCACTCCTGGGGCGAGATGTCCTGGACGACGAGATGGGGCGGCCTGCGCGCGGACTCGTCGTCGTACATACGTCGCTCTCCGGACCAGCGGTAGCAGTGCCAGTGATCCGGCATGGGCGGGAGCAGTGCTGTCATGCGGGAGTACCTCCTGCGGGGGCGGGAACGGCCCGTCCTTGTCCGGGCAGTGGACCGTCCGAGGACGGGGCCGTCGTCTGCCTACGGCGCCTGGCGTCGGCTACCTCGCGTACTGGCGGCCGTCGTCCGAGTCGCCGGGAGTCTGGCCGCCCGGGGTCGGGACGTCCGTGTCCGGCATGGTGTCGCCGTCCTCCGGGTCCTGGCGGACGACATGCTGTAATCGCATGGGGGCTCCTGTGGGTTCATGCGCGCAGGGGTGTCCCCCGCGCTGGTTGCGCGGTGCTCGTCCCGGCCACTGGCCTGCAAGCGGGAGGCCGGGGCGAGGCCCTGCCCCGGATAGGCAGGGGGTCTATGTGGCGTTCGCCTTCTGCGCCTCGATGGGCGGGGCCTGATGGCAGCCGCAGTCACAGCGAACGGTGAAGATGAGCGCGCCCCGGGTCGCGGGCGGTATGGGCGCCGCCCGGACCTCCCCCGGTCCTTTGCAGAATGCGTGGATCTCGGCGGGCGTGGTGTCCGGCTCGGCGGTGTACAGGGCGCAGTACGGGGACATGTGTCGGGCGCCGACCGGGACGGTCAGGATGCCCTCCCCATACGGGCCGTCCGCAGCGCCAGCACCCGGGCGACGCCGGCCGGGATGCGCTCTGGGTTCGACGGCAGTGCAGCGCACACCTCGCACACGTACCGGATCCATCCTGGCCCGGATGGTGCGGGCAGGTACTGCCGCCCCAGTCCCGGGCCCGTCTTCCGGCACCAGCAGCAGGCCGGGATGTGCTCAGTCGGCGCGCTCATGACCGGCCCCGTTCTCGGGCGTGGCGGAGGGCGGCGAGTTCGGCGAGCGGGTCCTGCTGCTTCGGGAAGCTCGGCGCGCAGCTGGGGCACGCGTAGGCAGTGCGGCCGCCGCAGCTGGCGGAGTGCACGTGCCCCACGATGACCGGCTCGTTGGTTGGTTTGTCGCAGCGGGCGCAGATCCGAGATGTCACCGGCCGGCGTCCTCACCGGGGCTGAGCTCGGCAAGGGCGGCCAGGGCGAGCGCCCGGCGCAACAGCGCGGCGTCGGTGAGGTAACGGCCCGGGCCCACTGGGATGCGCCAATGGATGCCCGGCGGACCCGTCCAGTGCGCCGGCGGTACACCGATGTAGCTTGCACCTGCGGTAGCCGCGCCGAGTACATGCACCTGCCGGACGTCCCAGCCGTGGGCGGAGCCCGGCTCCACAAGCCAGTACAGAGGGCCGTGCTTGTCCTGGATCACGGCGCCGGACTCGTCCCCGAGCAGTTTCAGCGCGTGCTCGCCGACGAGCCCTGAGGCCCTGACGGCGTCCCACCAGGTACCCGCTGGTAAGACCTTGACGTCGTATCCGCTCGACGGTGCCCATGGCAGGGCTCTGGTCATGGTCGGCTCCAATATGTGAGGGAGCGTGTGCAACCCTCTACACATTGGACCGGTTGACCGGTCCAGTCAAGCGGGTCGTCAACTCGACGCCACCATCGTGTAGCTGTCCGTCAACTCCCACAGATCGCCCGATGTCACGCCCTCTTCGCAGACCAGGGCGCGCCCATCTTGGTCGTAGGCCGTGTGCAAGGTGACCGCCACCGCTGCGGGCTGGGACAACCTCAGCAACTCCGCCTCTTCCTTTGCCGCCAGCCGCACCGTGTGGACGTCGACTCCCCTCATGGGAGACCGGCCAATGCAGCGGGCAACGTAGTTCGTCGTCCCCTCTGCGATCGGCCCCTTCATCCCGAGCCGCGGGCAGGCATCCGCAACGTCCAAGGGAAACCATGCGATAACGAGCGTGAACGGCCCTCCGTCGTCAAGAAGCACGAGCCGAGCCCGGCGTAGCGCGCGAGCACCCTCCGGGAGTTGCATGGCTTCTGCGACCCGCTGGGGCGGAACCTCCTTGGTCGGCACGCCCAACCGCTCGTAGGGGCGCCCGTGTGTCACCCGATCGTGAGAACTCCGGCGTCCGGCCGGACGGGCCACGGGAGTCTCGACGACCGTGAAGCCCGCGCCTTGACGAGCGACGACCGCACCGTCGTTGCGCAGGACATCCATCGCCTTGATCACGGTGGCCCGGGACACGCCGAACTGCTCGGTCAGCTCACGGCTGGAGGGGAGGAGATCGCCCGGGCCGAACTCGCCTTCGGTGATGCGTGCTCGGAGGTAATCGGCGATTTGTTCGTACTTCAGCTGCGGCATGACTGCTCCCACATAGAGGACCGGTTGACCGGGCACGTTACCCGGAAAGCGGACCCAGGCACCCCAGTGCAGTCACAATGCGGTCATGACGGCTCACCGGATAGCCCCCGAAGTCATGACCTTCTATGCATCCGTCATCGACGAGGCCGCGCGGCTGTCGTCTTCGGCAGACGGCAGACTGGAGATGGTGCGGACACAGGAACTCCTGCGCCGCCATCTGCCCCCTGCCCCGGCGCGGATCCTCGACGTCGGCAGCGGCCCGGGCGCGCACGCCCGCTGGCTGGCCGAGGACGGCTACCGTGTCCACCTTGTCGACCCCGTCCCCCGACACATTGAGCAGGCGAAGCGCATCGAGGGGTGCACAGCCGAAATGGGCGACGCCCGGGAGCTCACAGCAGAGAGCGAGTCCTACGACGTTGTCCTCCTGCTCGGCCCTCTCTACCACCTCCTGGAGCGCGACGAGCGGGATCGGGCTCTCGCCGAGGCGTACCGTGTCCTGCGCCCCGGGGGGCTGCTCGCTGCCGCCGGGATCAACCGCTACGCGAGCCTCTTTGAGCACACGGCGTTCGCGCACCTGTACAAGGAGCGGATGCAGGAGAACATCGGGAACATCCTCCGGACTCAGGTGCACGACGGGAAGAGGGGCTTCACCGCGGCCTACTTCCACACCGGCGAGCAGCTGCTCGAAGAAGTGAAGGACGCGGGGTTCGAGGCTCAGGTATTCGGCATTGAGGGCCCTACGTGGGCGATGCTGAAGGCGGCAGAGCAGCACACCGGTGAATCCCTGGTCGATACGCCGCTGTTCGCGTCGGCCCTGACCGCCGCGCGCATGGCCGAGCCATACCCGGAACTGCTGGCCGCGAGCTCGCACCTCTTGGCAGTAGGGCGCCGCCCGTCCGCGGGCGGGACACCAGCTCTTCGGCACTTGCCGCAAGAGCGTCCGCCGCTTCCTCAACACCCTGGCCCGGCGTAACGGTCCACAAGCGGTTCCTCCGCCGTCGCGACGGGCACCGCCTTGGCGACTGCCTTGCTGAGGCCGATGCGTCCCAGGCCAAGGAGGCTCGCACCTTCGCCAACGGGCTACGCAAGGACCTCGACGCCGTCACCGCCGACCTCACCCTGCCCCTGAACTCAGGTGTCGTGGAGGGCAACCGTCACGAGAATCAAGTTCCTCAAGCGCCAGCACTATGGCCGGGCCGGCTTCGACCTACTCCGCAGACGCATCCTCCTCGCTCGCTGACCGCACCCCACCACTGCCTCCCGTCGCCACTCAGGACGGCGCTTCGGGCAGCAGCTTGACGACACCGACCCAGGGGAATTCGCCCGTCGTGTGAACCGCACGGACTCGCCACCGGCCAGCCGGCAGAGCAACCGGAGCCTGCTCAGGCAGGTCGCCCTCCGGGTACTCCTGGTTGAGTTCGGCTCCCGGCGTGGTGGAATCCATGAGCACGGTCGGCCCGTCCGTCTCCCAGACGCCGACGTCTTCCCACTCGATGCCGGGATCGGCCAGGACGGCCTGCGCTGCGGCAACCAACTCGCCCTCCGAGTCGGCGGCCAGCCAGCGCACAAACACCTGCTGCTCGGGCAGGTAGCGGCTGGTGGCGGGCTCGTCCGCGAGGACCAGGGCCTGGACATCGCTCGAGCCGACATCAAGCAGTCCGGCCCAGCCCTCGACAGCGCAAGCCCGGTCGTAATCCTCCACGGCTCCCGATTCCTCGCCCCAGTTCTCCGAACAGCCACCCCATTCCGCAAGAACGGACACAGGCACGGCGATCAACGGGCCACCCGTGGACTCCACCCAGCCCGCAGACTTCTGGCTTGAACGAGACACAGCACGCGAAGAGTGATCCATGCGAGCAGCGTGCCTTCAGCCACTGACAACGCGCTGCCAGGAACCCAAGATCGTCCGCTTCACGGAAAGTGCCGAAGATCCGGAACAACACCGGTTCCAGTGACAGTTCCGCCAGCGAGGTGACCGGTCGCTCGGCGACACGATCGCGCGAGGGCCGCCTCGCTGTCCGGAGAACCGACGAAGCGAGCCCGAATTGATCTTGGAGAGGTTGAATCTCAATCTTCGGCCGCCCGGCAGATATCCGTACAGGGCCGGTCCAGCCGGGCCGCGAAGGGCCTGGATAGTGTCCGGTAAACCAGGCGTAAACCAGGCAGGCACAGCACGGACGGAGAACCGCCCGGCGATTCCTGACGGCCGCGCGGAGAACCGTCATGCCCGGAATTCCCTCCCGCCCGGCCTGCCCCGCCCCCATCCGCAGGTGAATGGCGAGGAGTCGAGGAGTCATGGCCGGATCTCAGGCTTTCGCTGGTGGAGAAGTCGAGGGTGAAGCTGATGGTGCAGCGTGCGGTGAATCTGGTGGTGAAGCGTGCGGTGAAGCATGTGGTGAAAAGGAATCACTTCCGCTGACCGGCGCGCAGGCGGGGGTGTGGTTCGCCCAGCGGGTCGACCCCGACAGCCCCATCTTCCGGGCGGCGGAGTATCTGGAAATCCACGGCCCGGTCGACCCCGGCATATTCGAGCGGGCGCTGCGTCAGGTGGTCACCGAGGCGGACGCCCTGCACCTCAGGTTCCTGGACACCGAGGACGGACCCCGCCAGGTGGTGGGGCCCGAGCCCCGGTGGCAACTGCGGATCGTCGACGTCTCGGCGGAGCCGGACCCCCGGCGGGCCGCCGAGGAGTGGATGGGCCGGGATCTGCGCAGGAAGATCGACCTCACCGGCTCCTCGCTGTTCACCTACGCCCTGTTCCGCGTCGCCGCCGACCGCTGGTTCTGGTACCACGCCTACCACCACATCCTGTTGGACGGCGTGGGCGCCTCCCTGTTCGTCCGCAGGGTCGCGCACGTCTACAGCGCGCTCGCGGCCGGCGCCGCCCCGGACGCCACCCCGTTCGAGTCGGTGCGCACCCTGCTCGCCGCCGACTCCGCCTACCGCGACTCGGAAGCCCTCCGCGAGGACCGGGAGTTCTGGCGCCGGACGTACGACGGCCGGCCCGAGCCCGGCGCGCTGTCCCCGCACCCGCTGCGGCCCACCCCCGACTTCCTCCGCCGCAGCGCCCGGCTGCCCGACGGGACACGGCGCGACCTGGACCGGGCGGCCGAGCGCGCCGGGGTCTCCCGGTCCCGGATCCTGGTCGCCGCCACGACGGCCTATATGCACCGGATGACCGGATCCGCCGAGGTGGTGCTGGGCCTTTCGGTGACCGCCCGCCCCGGCGGGGCCTCCCGCAACGTCCCCGGCATGGCCGCCAACGTGCTGCCGCTGCGGGTCGAGGTCGCCCCCGGCACCACCGTGGGCGGGCTGCTGGAGCGCACCCGCACGGCGCTGCGCGGGGTGCTCGCCCACCAGCGCTACCGGGGCGAGGACCTGCGCCGTGACCTCGGCCTGCGAGGCGACCAGCGCAGGTACTTCGGGCCACTGCTCAACGTCGTGCCCTTCGACTACGACCTGTGCTTCGCCGACAGCCGGGCCGACGCGCACAACATGTCGCTGCGGCTCATCCAGGACCTGGCGATCTCGGTCTACGACCGGGTCGGCGACCGCGGCATCCGGGTCGACTTCGACGCCCACCCCGAGCTGTACGGCCCCGCCGAACTCGCCGCGCACCAGGACCGCTATGTGCGGTTCGTCGGCCGGATCGCCCGGGCTCTGGCGGAGCCGGCCACCCCGCTGGCCCGGGTGGCGCTGCTCAGCGACGACGAACTCCGCGCCGCCGTCGCCCCGCCGGACGAGGCGGTGGCCCACCCGGCCCCGGGGCCGACCCTGCCCGGCCTGTTCGAGGAGCGGGTCCGCAGCGCGCCGGACGCCCCCGCCGTCGAGTACGAGGGCGCCTCGATCGGCTATGCGGAGCTGAACCGGCGGGCCAACCGGCTCGCCCGGCTGCTGGCCGGCCGGGGCGTGGGCCCGGAGGACCGGGTGGCGCTGCTGCTGCCCCGCTCGGCGGACCATGTGACCGCCGCGCTCGGGGTGATGAAGGCGGGCGCCGCCTATGTGCCGATCGACCCCGGCTATCCGGCCGAGCGCGTCGACCACCTCCTGAGCGACTCCGCGCCCGCATGCGTCCTGGCGCACGCCGCCACCGCCCACCTGGCCGCGGCCGCCGGCCGTGCGCCGCTGATCCTCGACGTGCCCGCCACCGCGCGGGCCCTGGCCGACCTGCCGGACGGCGACCTCACCGACGCGGAGCGCACCGCGCCACTGACCGCGGACCGGCCCGCGTACGTCATCTACACCTCGGGCTCCACCGGCACGCCCAAGGGCGTGGTGGTCACCCACCGCGGCATCCCGGCGCTGGCCGGGGCGCTGGCCGGGCGCCTGGGGATCGGGCCCGGCAGCCGGGTGCTCCAGTTCGCGTCCATGGGGTTCGACGCGGCCGTCTCCGAGCTGTGCATGGGGCTGCTGTCCGGGGCGACCCTGGTGCCGGCCCCGGCGGAGAAGCTGCTGCCCGGACCTCCGCTGGCGGCCTTCACCCGCCGGGCGCGCATCACCCACGCGCTGCTGCCGCCGTCCTCACTGGCCGTCATGGACCCCCGCGGCGACCTCCCCGACGACATGGCCCTGTACGTGGGCGGCGAGGCGTGCCCGGCCGAGCTGGCCGAGCGCTGGTCGGCGGAGCGGCTGCTGGTCAACGCCTACGGGCCCACCGAGGCCACGGTGGTCGCCACGATGAGCGGGCCGCTGTCGGGGCCGGAGCGGCCGCCCATCGGCGAGCCCATCCCCGGCACCCGGGGCTATGTGCTCGACGCCGGGCTCGCCCCGGTGCCGCCCGGCGTCCCCGGCGAGCTGTACGTGGCCGGCGCCGGCGTCGCCCGGGGGTATCTGGGGCGGTACGCGCTGACGGCCGAGCGCTTTGTCGCCAACCCCTTCGGGTCCCCTGGCGAGCGCATGTACCGCACCGGCGACCTGGTCCGGCGGCGCCCGGACGGGGCGCTGGAGTTCCTGGGCCGCGCCGACGACCAGGTCAAGATCCGCGGCTACCGGGTGGAGCCCGGCGAGGCGGAGGCCGCCCTGTTGAAGCTGCCCGCCGTCGGCCAGGCCGCCGTGGTGATCCGTCAGGAGCCGGACGGCGAGCCGTCCCTGGCCGCCTACCTCGTACCGGCCCCCGGGGCGGAACCGGATCCGGCTGCGATACGCGGGGCACTGGAGAGCGGGCTGCCCGGCTATCTGGTGCCCGCCACCTTCACGGTGCTCGACGCGCTGCCGGTCACCCCCAACGGCAAGATCGACCGCAAGGCGCTGCCGGACCCGTCCGCGGCGGCCGAACGGACCGTCACCCCGCCCCGCACCGAGCGGGAGCGGGCGTTGTGCGGGTTCTTCGCCGAGGTGCTCGGCGTCGAGGCCGTCGGCATCGACGACGACTTCTTCCAACTCGGCGGGCACTCCCTGCTGGTCGCCCGGCTGATGCAGCGGATCCGCTCCCGGCTGGGGGCCGAGTGCGGGGTCGACGTGGTCTTCCGCGCCCCCACCGTGCGCCGGCTCGCGGCGGAGCTGGGCGGCGAGGAACCGGGCGGCGAGGAAGCGGAACCGGGCGGCGCGGAACCGGGCGGCGCGGAACCGGGCGGCGCGGAACCGGACGGCGCGGAATCGGGCGGGGGGAAGCCCGTCCGTCCCGGACCGGTCCCGGTGCCCCGCGACGGCGAGCTCGAACTCTCCTACGCGCAAGCGCGGCTGTGGTTCCTGAGCCGGCTGGAGGGCCCCAGCGCCGCGTACCACATCCCGCTGGTCCTCACCCTCGACGGCGACCTCGACCCCGACGCGCTGGCCGCGGCCCTCGGCGACCTCGCCGACCGCCATGAGACCCTGCGCACCGTCTACCCGGATCGCGCGGGCGTACCGGTCCAGCGCATCCTGCCGCCCGGCGCCCACCCCGGGCTGACCACCGTGGCCTGCGACGAGGCGCGGCTGCGCGAGGAACTGGCCACGGCCGTGGCCCGCCCCTTCGACCTGGCCACCGAGCCGCCGCTGCGGACCCGGCTGTTCCGGACGGCGGCGCGACGGCACGTCCTGCTGCTGCTGGTGCACCACATCGCGGCCGACGCGGAGTCCTACGGCCCGCTGCTGCGCGACCTCGCGGCCGCCTACCGGGCCCGCCGGGCCGGGCGGGCGCACGAACTCCCGCCGCTGCCCGTGCAGTACGCCGACTACGCGGCCTGGCAGCGGCGCACCCTGGGCGACGGCGCGGACCCGGCGAGCGACGCGGCGCGGCAGACGGCCTACTGGAAGGAGCGGCTGGCCTCCCTGCCCGGCCCGCTCGACCTGCCCTTCGACCGGCCGCACCCGGACCGGGTCGCCACCGCGCCGGCCGCCCTGGTCAGCCTCGATCTCGACGCCGCGCTCCACCGCGGGGTTGGCGAGTTCGCCAGGGGATGCGGCGCCAGTACCTTCATGGCGCTCCAGGCGGCGCTGGCGGCGCTGCTGAGCAGGCTCGGCGCCGGGGAGGACATCGCGCTCGGCGTGCCCGTGGCCGGGCGCGGCGACGAGGCGCTGGAGGACCTGGTCGGACTGTTCGTCAACACCGTGGTGCTGCGCACCGACACTTCGGGCGCGCCGACGTTCCGTGAGCTTCTCGCCCGGGTGCGGGAGGCCGACCTGGCCGACTACGCCCACCAGGACCTGCCGTTCGAACGGCTCGTGGAGGCGCTCAACCCGCCGCGCTCGGCGGCCCGGCACCCGCTGTTCCAGGTCATGCTGGCCATGGACAGCTCGCACCGGACGCCGCCCGAGCTGGACGGGCTCCGGCTGGGGCTGCTGGACGTGCCCACGGGCACCGCCAAGTTCGACCTGTCGTTCAACGTCCGGGAACGCTTCACCCCCGAAGGAGCGGCGGACGGGATCCTGGTGGCGCTCGAGTACCGCGCCGATGTCTTCGAGGAGTCCACCGCCAGGGAGCTGCTGCGGCGCTACGGCCGCCTGCTGGGCGCGGCCACGGCCGACCCGGACGCGCCCGTCGCGGGCGCCCGGATCCTCGCCGACGACGAATACCGCAGGCTGCTGACGGGCTGGAACGACACCGCCGCACCCGAGTCCCTGCGCGACGTGGTGGGCCGGGTGCGGGAACTGGCGGCGGACCGGCCGGACGCCGTCGCGGTCACCGACGACGACGGAGACCTCGGCTACGGCGAACTCGTCGTCCACGCCGATCGGCTGGCCCGGCGGCTGCGGGCGTCGGGCGCGGGCCCCGACGCGGTGGTCGCCGTCCTGGCGGACCGGGGCCGCTGGGCGGTGGCCGCGCTGCTGGGCGCGCTGGCGGCCGGGGCCGCGTATCTGCCGCTGGACACCGGCGCGCCCACCGAGCGCTCCGTGGCCGCGCTGGCCGACGCCGGGGCGCGGTGGCTGCTGGCCGGGCCGGGGCACCGGGAGGCGGCCGCCAAGGCGGCGGAAGCGTCCGGTGGGACATCCGGCGGGGTGGTTGATGTGCTTCCGCTCGGCCCGGACGAGGACGCGGACGAGGACGCGGACACGGGCGAGGACGTGTACGAGGCCGCGTACGGGAACGGGCCCGGGGCCGCCGGGGGCGCGCCGCCCGCCGACCAGCTCGCCTATGTCATCTTCACCTCCGGCTCCACCGGCCGCCCCAAGGGGGCGATGGTCCACCACCGGGGGATGAACAACCACCTGTCGGCCAAGGTGGCGGACCTCGGCCTCACCGCCGCGGACACGGTGGTGGCCAACGCCCCGCTGACCTTCGACATCTCCGTGTGGCAGATGCTCGCCCCGCTGGTCGTCGGCGGCCGCGCCCTCGCGGTCTCCCAGCGGCTCGCGGCCGACCCTCCGGGCCTGTTCCGGCTGGTGACCCGCGCGGAGGTCACCGTCCTGGAAGTGGTGCCCTCGCTGCTGCGCGCGGCGCTGGACGCCTGGGACGACGGCGAGCCCCTGCCCGCCCTGCCGTCCCTGAGGTGGCTGGTCGTCACCGGCGAGGAGCTGCCCGGCGAACTGTGCCGCCGCTGGTTCGCCCGCTTCCCCGGCGTCCCGGTCGTCAACGCCTACGGCCCCACCGAGTGCTCCGACGACGTCACGCACGCGGTCATCGCCAGCGACCCCGGCCGCACCACGTCCCCGATCGGGCGGGCCATCCGCAACACCCGGCTGTATGTGCTCAGCGACGAGCTCCAGCCCGTCCCCGTGGGCGTCGTCGGCGATCTGTACGTGGCGGGCGTGGGCGTCGGCCGCGGATATCTGGGCGACCCGGCCAGGACCGCGCACACCTTTGTGGCCGACCCCTTCGCCGACCCCGCCGCCGCGCCCGGCGGCCGGCTGTACCGCACCGGCGACCGGGTGCGGTATCTGCCGGACGGGCAGCTCGAGTTCCTGGGCCGCCGGGACACCCAGATCAAGATCCGCGGCCGGAGGATCGAGCTGGGCGAGGTCGAGGCCGGGCTGCGCGGGCTGCCCGGGGTGACGGACGCGGTGGCGTCCGTGGTGCCGGGACCCGGGGGCCACCCCCGGCTCGTCGGGTACGTGGTCGGTCAGGCGAGTCCCCGCCAGGTGCGGGAGGCGCTCGCCGCCGCGCTGCCCGACCATCTGGTGCCGTCGGCCGTCGTGGCGCTGGACGCCGTCCCGCTGACCGGGAACGGCAAGGTGGACCGCAAGGCGCTGCCGGTGCCGGACCTCCCCGGCACCGTGAACCGGGAGCCGCGCACCCCGCAGGAGGAGATCCTGTGCGCGCTGTTCGCCGAGGCGCTGGGGCTGGAACGGGTCGGAGCCGACGCGGACTTCTTCGGCCTGGGCGGGCACTCCCTGCTGGCCACCCGGCTGGTGTCCCGCGTCCGCGCGGCCCTCGGCGTGGAGGTGGAGGTCGCCACGCTGTTCGAGGCGCCCACCCCCGCCGCGCTCGCCGGGCGCCTGGGGGCCGCCGGACCCGCCCGCCCCGGCCTGGTGCGCCGGGACCGGCCCGAGGTGCTGCCGCTGTCGTATGTGCAGCGCGGCATGTGGTTCATCAACCGGCTGGAGACCGGCCGGGGCACCTACAACGTCCCGCTGGTGGTCCGCCTGTCGGGCCGGCTCGACATCGCCGCGCTGGGGGCCGCGCTGGGCGATGTGGTGGCCCGCCACGAGAGCCTGCGCACCGTGTTCCCCGAGGCCGACGGCGTCCCCCGGCAGGTCGTGCTCGACCCCGCGGACGCCGCGCCCGCCGTGTCCGTCGTGGCCGCGGAGGGCGAGGACGACGAGGGTGTGCGCGCGCTGATCGCCGCCGCGGCCGGCGCCGGATTCGACGTCGCCCACGAGCCGCCGCTGCGGGTGACGCTGCTGGTCCTCGGCGCGCGCGAGCACATCCTGGTCGTCGTCGCCCACCACATCGCCAGCGACGGCTGGTCCGCGGCGCCGCTCGCCCGCGATCTGTCCCTCGCGTACCGGGCGGCCCTGCGGGGCGAGGCCCCGGCCTGGGAGCCGCTGCCCGTGCAGTACGCCGACTACACCCTGTGGCAGCGGGCACTGCTGGGGGACGAGGCGGACCAGGGCAGTGAGATCTCCCGCCAGTTCGCCTACTGGAAGGACACCCTCGCCGGGCTGCCGGACGAGCTGCGGCTGCCCACCGACCGGCCGCGGCCGGCGGCGGCGGACGGCCTGCGGGGCGGGGTGGTCCCGTTCGAGGTGAGCGCCGAGACCCACCGCGCGGTGGTGCGGCTGGCCCGGGCGACCGCGACGACCCCGTTCATGGTGTTCCACGCCGCCCTCGCGGCCCTGCTCACCCGGCTCGGCGCGGGCACCGACATCCCCATCGGCACCTCGGTGTTCGGCCGCGGCGACGACGCCCTGGACGAGCTGGTGGGCTACTTCGTCAACTCGCTCGTGCTGCGCGCCGACACCTCGGGCGACCCCTCCTTCGGCGAGCTGCTGCGCCGGGTGCGGCGCACCGACATCGCCGCCTTCGCCCACCAGGACCTGCCGTTCGAGCGGCTGGTCGCGGCGCTCAACCCCCGGCGTGTTCCCGGCCGCCACCCCCTGTTCCAGGTGAAGCTGCTCCTCCAGAACCTGGACCGCGCCCGCTTCGCCCTCCCGGGGCTCGACGCCGATGTCCTGCCGTACGACCCCGACCTGGCCAAGCTGGACCTCCAGTTCAGCGTCTCCGAGCGGTACGACGACCGGGGCGAACCGGCCGGCGTCGAGGCGCTGGTGGGCTACTCGGCCGAGGTGTTCGACCGGGCGTCGGCACAGGCGGTGTCCGCTCGGTTCGTGCGGCTGCTGGAGGCGGTGGTGGCCGACCCGGACCGGCCGATCGGCGCGGTGGAGCTGCTGGGCGCCGCCGAGCGCGAGCTGGTGCTGACGGAGCGCAACGCCACGGCGCGCGCGGTGCCGGAGGCGACGTTCCCGGAGCTGTTCCGGGCGCGGGTGGCGGCCGCCCCCGACGCGCCCGCCGTGGTGTGCGGCGCGCTGCGGCTGACGTACGGGCAGCTCGACGCCCGCGCGAACCGGCTGGCCCGGCTGCTGCTGGACCGGGGCGTCGGCGCCGGGTCGCTGGTGGCGCTGGCGCTGCCGCGTTCCGCGGACGCGGTGGTGGCGATGGTGGCGGTGCAGAAGGCCGGGGCGGCGTACGTACCGGTGGACCCGGAGCAGCCGGGGTCGCGGACGGGGCTGCTGCTGGCGGACGCGCGGCCGTCGCTGGTGCTGTCCCTGGACGGGGCGGCGCCGCCCGCGGGACCCGCCGAGGTGGTGGCGCTGGACGCGGCGGAGACGGTGGCGGCGCTGGCGGAGGCGAGCGATAAGGACCCCGGGGTGGAGGGGTCGGCACGCGATGCGGCGTATGTGGTCTATACGTCGGGTTCGACGGGGCGGCCGAAGGGGGTGGTGGTGGAGCAGGGTTCGTTGGTGGATTACGTGGTGCGGTGTGTGGTGGCGTATCCGGGTTTGGCGGGGCGGACGTTGTTGCATTCGCCGTTGTCGTTCGACTTGGGGTTGACGGGGTTGTACGGGGCGTTGGCGGCGGGTGGCTGTCTGGTGGTCGCGGATTTGGATGAGCGGCTTTCGGTGCCGGGTGGGGTGACGTTCGCGAAGGTGACGCCGAGCCATTTGCCGGTGCTTCAGGAGCTGCCGGATGCCTGTTCGCCCACGGGGGAGCTGGTCATCGGCGGGGAGGCGCTGAGTGGTGCCCGGCTGGCGTCGTGGCGGGCCCGGCATCCGGGTGTCGAGGTGGTCAACCACTATGGTCCGACGGAGGCCACGGTGGGTTGTCTGGATCACCGGATTCCGACGGGGGCGGTGCTGGCGGACGGCCCGGTGCCGGTCGGCCGGCCCATGTGGAACACCCGGGTGTACGTCCTGGACGCGGGGCTGTCCCCGGTGCCGGACAACGTGGTGGGCGAGTTGTACATCGCGGGCACCGGCGTGGCCCGGGGCTATCTGAACCTGCCCGGGCAGACCGGGGAGCGGTTTGTCGCGGATCCCTTCGGGCCGCCCGGGTCCCGGATGTACCGCACCGGGGACCTCGCCCGCTGGACGGGCGCGGGCGTGCTGGAGTTCGCGGGCCGGGCCGATGACCAGGTGAAGGTGCGCGGCTACCGGATCGAACCGGGCGAGGTCGAGGCGGCGGTCGCGTCGTTCCCCGGGGTGGACCGGGCCGTGGCCCTCGTCCGCGAGGACCGGGCGGACGACCGGCGGCTGGTCGCCTACGCCGTACCCGCCGCCGGGACCGGCGCGGCTTTGGACCCGGCCGCGCTGGCCGCCTGGGTGGCCGCCCGGCTGCCCGACTACGCCAGGCCCGCGCTGGTCGTCCTGGACGCGCTGCCGCTCACCCCGAACGGCAAGGTGGACAGGGGCGCGCTGCCCGCGCCCGAGGTGTCGGTCAGCGCCTCCCGGACGGCCCGTACCGCCCGGGAGGAGATCCTGTGCGGGCTGTTCGCGGACGTCCTCGGCGTGGCCCGGGTCGGCGTCGACGACGGCTTCTTCGACCTCGGCGGCCACTCGCTGCTCGCCACCCGGCTGGTGTCCCGCATCCGTGCCGCCCTCGGGGTGGACGTGCCGCTGCGCGTCGTGTTCGAGGCCCCGACCGTCCGCGGGCTCGCGCCACGCCTGGACGGCGAGGCGCCCGCCCGGCCCGCCCTGGCGGCCCGGCCGCGGCCCGAGACCGTACCGCTGTCCTTCGCCCAGCGCCGCCTGTGGTTCATCAACCAGATGGAAGGGCCGAGCGCCACCTACAACATCCCGCTCGTGCTGCGGCTCACCGGGCACATCGACCGGCCCGCCCTGCGCGCGGCCCTGCGCGACGTGGTCGCCCGGCACGAGACCCTGCGCACCGTCTTCCCCGCCGTCGACGGCGTGCCGTTCCAGCGGGTCCTGGACCCCGAGCCGGGCATGCCCGAACTGGAGGAGTCCGAGGTCGCCCCGGACGAGCTGCCGGGCGCCGTCCACGCGGCCGTCACCGAGGGCTTCGACCTCGTCAGCCGGCCGCCGCTGAGGACCAGGCTGCTGGTCTGCGGCGACACCGCCGCGCTGGTGGTCGTCATGCACCACATCACCGGTGACGGCTGGTCGCACGCCCCGCTGTTGCGCGACCTGTCACAGGCGTATGCGGCGCGCCTGGGCGGCGAGGCACAGCCGGGCCGGCCGCCGCTGCCGGTCCAGTACGCCGACTACACCCTCTGGCAGCGTGAACTCCTCGGCGACGACACCGACCCCGACAGCGAGTTCTCCCGGCAACTGCGCCACTGGGCGGCCGCGCTGGAGGGCCTGCCGGAGGAGCTGGCGTACCCCACCGACCGGCCCCGCCCCGAGGCCGCCAGCTACCGGGGCGACCGGGTGCCGGTGGCGCTCGGCGCCGAGGCGCACGCGGGCGTCGTGGCCCTCGCCAAGGCGAGCGGGGTCAGCGTCTTCATGGTGCTCCAGGCCGCTCTCGCCACGCTGCTGACCCGGCTGGGCGCGGGTACCGACATCCCGCTCGGCGCCCCCAGCGCGGGCCGCACCGACCATGCCCTCGACGAGCTGGTGGGCTTCTTCGTCAACACGCTGGTGCTGCGCACGGACACCTCCGGCGACCCGAGTTTCCGGGACCTGCTCGCCCGGGTGCGGGAGACGGACCTGGCCGCGTACGACCACCAGGACCTGCCGTTCGAGCGGCTGGTGGAGGAGGTCAACCCGAAGCGCTCGCTCGCCCGGCACCCGCTGTTCCAGGTGATGCTCATCCTGCGCAACACGGACCGGCTGGAGCTCGATCTGCCCGGTCTGCGCGGGCGGGTGGAAGGGGCCGAGGCCCCCGTGGCCCGGTTCGACATGTCGTTCAGCCTGACCGAGCACTATTCAGAGGAGGGTGCTGACGGCGTCGGCGCCCCCGAGGGCATCCGGGGACAGATCCGGTACGCCGCCGACCTGTTCGACCGCGCCACCATGGAGACCTGGGCGGCCCGGCTGGTCCGGCTGGTCAGCGCGGCGGTCGCGGACCCGGATCGCCCCATCGGCGCGCTTCCGGTGCTGTCCGAGGAGGAGCTGCACGAGCTGCTGGTCGTCCGCAACGACACCGCGCACGCCCTGCCGGACGCCTCCCTGCCCGAGCTGTTCCGCCGGCAGGCGGCCCGTACCCCGCACGCCACCGCGCTGGTCCAGGGGGAGCTGCGCCTGACGTACCAGCAGCTCGACGCGCGCTCCGACGAGCTGTGCGCCGCGCTGCTGGCCCGGGGCGTCGGCTGGGAGGACCGGGTGGCGCTGCTGCTGGAGCGGCGGGCCGACCACGTGGTGGCCGTGCTCGCCGTGGCCAAGGCGGGAGCGGTGTACGTACCGCTGGACGCCCGCAGCCCCGAGGCCCGGCTGCGGCACATCCTCACCGGCACCCAGGCGGTGGCGGTGGTCGCCGACGCACGGACCGCCCCGCGCGTCCCGTCCGGCCACGCCTCGCTCGTCCTGGCCGACGGCGCGGGCGCGGCGCCGTTCCGATGTGCGGCTCCGCCGCGTGGCGGGACGGGGCGGACGGAACCGGCGCCCGCCGTGCCGCCCGGCGGCCTCGCGTACATCATCCACACCTCGGGCTCCACCGGTGAGCCCAAGGGCGTGGCGGTCTCCCACCGCAGTGTCGTCGACATGGTCCTGGACCGCTGGTGGGGGCACACCGCCGAGGACCGGATGCTGATGCACCTGCCGGTGTCGTTCGACGCCTCGACCTACGAGCTGTGGGGGCCGCTGCTGACGGGCGGCCGGATCGTCGCGTACGACGGCGAGGCCACCGACATCGCGGCCCTCGCCCGCACCATGGCCGAACACCGGGTCACCGCCGGGCTGTTCAGCGAGGGCGTCTTCCGGCTGCTCGCCGAGAACCACCTGGAGAGCTTCGACGGCCTGAGGGACATCTACGTCGGCGGTGACGCCGTCTCGGCCGTGGCCGCCCGCAAGGTCATGGACCGCGTCCCCGGGGCCCGGCTGACCAACACCTACGGACCCACCGAGTGCACCCAGTGCGTCATCCACCACGAGCTGACCCGCGAGGACGTCGAGGGGCGCCGCGCGGCCATCCCCATCGGACGGCCCCTGGACAACACCCGGGTGTACGTCCTCGACGAGCGGCTGCGGCCCGTGCCGCCCGGCGTCACCGGAGAGCTGTACGTGGCCGGCGAGGGCGTGGCCCGCGGCTACCACGGGCGGCCGGGGCAGACCGCCGAGCGCTTTGTCGCCGACCCCTTCGGGCCCCCGTCCTCGCGCATGTACCGCACCGGCGACCGCGTGTGGTGGCGCCCCGGCGGCGCCCTGGAGTTCGCGGGCCGCGCCGACGCCCAGGTCAAGGTGCGGGGTTTCCGGATCGAACTGGGGGAGGTCGAGGCGGCGGTCGCGTCGTTCCCCGGCGTGGCCCAGGCCGTCGTGGTCGTCCGCGAGGACCGGCCGGGGGACCGGCGGCTGGCCGCCTACGCCGTGCCCGCCGCCGGCACCGCGCTGGACACCGCCGCGCTGGCCGAGCATGTGGGCGCGCTGCTGCCGGACTACATGGTGCCCGCGGTGTTCGTCCCGATGGCGGCCCTGCCGCTGGGGCGCAGCGGCAAGCTGGACCGCTCCGCACTGCCCGTGCCCGACTACGGCGGCGGCGGTGGCCGGGGGCCGCGGGACGACCGGGAACGGCTGCTGTGCTCGCTGTTCGCGGAGCTGCTGGGCGCCCCCGAGGTCTTCGCCGACGACAACTTCTTCGTGCTCGGCGGCGACAGCATCGGCTCCATCCAGCTGGTCAGCCGGGCGCGGCAGGCGGGGCTGGCGATCAGCGCGCGCGATGTGTTCCTGCACCAGACCCCCGCGGAGCTCGCGCTCGCCGCCACCGCGGCGGACGAGGACCCCGATGCACCCGCGGCCGACGACGGCACCGGCACCGTCCAGGCCACCCCGATCATGGAGTGGCTGAGGGAGCTGGGCGGCCCGGTGGCCGGGTTCAACCAGTCCGTGCTGCTCCGCGTGGCCCCGGGGCTCACCCAGGACGCGCTGGGCACCGCCGTACAAGCGGTCCTGGACCGGCACGCCGTGCTGCGCGCCCGGCTCGACCGGTCGGGCGAGGGGCCCTGGCGTCTCGAGGTGCCCCCGGCCGGGGCGGTGGACGCGGCGGGCTGTGTGCGCCGGGTCGACATCGCGGACCGCCCGGAGGGGCGGCTCGCGCCCGTGCTGGCCGAGCACGCCGAGGCGGCCCGCCGGGAACTGGCGCCGGACGCGGGCGCGATGGTCAGGGTGGTCTGGTTCGACGCCGGGGACCTGCGGCCCGGACGGCTGCTGGTGATGGCCCACCACCTGGTGGTCGACGGGGTCTCGTGGCGCATCCTCCTCCCCGACCTGATGGACTGCTGGTCGGCCGCCACGGCCGGGCGGGAGGCGGCGCTCCGGCCTGTGCGCACCTCCTTCCGCACCTGGGCGCGAGAGCTGCCCCGGCGGGCCGGGAGCGAGGCCGTCGAAGCCGAACTCCCGCTGTGGCGGCGGATGGCAGGGGACCCGGACCCGCTGCTGTCCGACCGGCCGCTGGACCCGGCCGTCGACACCCACCGGACGCTCCGCCGCCACCGGGCCGTGCTGCCGCCCGAGCGCACCGGGCCGCTGCTGACGGCCGTGCCCGGCGCGACGGGCGCGGCGGCGGACGAGGTGCTGCTCACCGCGTTCGCGACGGCCGTCGCGGAGTGGCGGCGGCGCCGCGGTGGCGCGGACGGCCCGGTGCTGGTCGATCTGGAGGGCCACGGCCGGGGCGAGGGCGAGGGGGCCGAACTCTCCCGGACGGTCGGCTGGTTCACCGCCATGCATCCGCTGCGGATCGACGCCGGCGTCGGCTGGGCGGAGTTCCGCGCCGGGGGCGCGGCCGCGGGCGGCGCGCCGGCGCGGGTACGGGAGCAGGTGCGCGCCCTGCCCGGCAAGGGCGTCGGGTACGGGCTGCTGCGCCATCTCAACCCCGTGGCCTCCGCCGAGCTGGCCGCGGCCCCCGCCCCGCAGATCGGGTTCAACTACCTGGGGCGCGTCCGCCCCGAGAGCGGGCCCGCCGAGTGGGGCGCGGCCCCCGAGGACGTACGGGTGGCGCCCGCCGACCCGGACCTGCCCTTCGCCCACGCCCTGGAACTCAACGCGGTCGTCCACGACGGGCCCGAGGGCCCCCGGCTGAACGTCACCTGGACCTGGCCCGCCGGGCTGTTCGAGGAGTCCGCGGTCCGGGAGCTGACCGACCTGTGGTTCACCGCCCTGGACGCCCTGACGTCCTACGCCACCGCCCGCCCCGCCACCGCCCGCCCCGCCACCGCCCACCCCGCCACCTCCCGGCCCGAGGCGAACGGCCGCACCTCACCCGACACCTCCCTGGTGGACCTGGACCCGGACGAGCTCGATGAGCTCGGCGAGCTCGAAGCTGACTGGAGGAAGTGACGTGACCCGTAACGTCCGACCGGAGGGGAAGCCGTCGTCCGGGCTGGAGGGCGTCCTGCTGCTGTCCCCGCTCCAGGAAGGCCTGCTGTTCCACTCCCTCTACGCGGGTGAGGACGAGGGCGAGGACGTCTACACCGTCCAGCTCGCCGTCGACCTCGCCGGACCGCTGGACGCGCCCCGGCTGAAGGCCGCGCTGGCCGCGCTGCTGCGGCGCCACCCCAACCTCCGGGCCGGGTTCCGCGCCCTGCGTTCGGGCAAGCCGGTCCAGTTCATCCCGGGCCGGGCCGAGGCGGGCTGGCGCGAGGCGGACCTCGCCGGGCTGGACGCGGCACGGCGCGAGGCGGAGGCGGCCCGGCTCGCGGACCGGGACCGCACCGAGCGGTTCGACCTGGCCGAACCCCCGCTGCTGCGCGCCCTGCTGATCCGCCAGGGGCCCGAGCGGCACCGCCTGGTGATCACCAACCATCACATCCTGCTGGACGGCTGGTCGACGCCCCTGGTGCTGCGGGAGCTGTTCACCGTCTACGAGCGGGGCGAGGACGCCCTGCCGCCCGTCACCCCGTACCGCGACTATCTGCGGTGGCTGGCCGGGCAGGACCGCCCGGCCGGCGAGCAGGCCTGGCGCAAGGCGCTGGACGGGGTGGGCGAACCCACCCGGCTGACCCCGGCCGAGCCGGGCCGGGCGCAGCGCATGCCGGACCGCGTCGAGACGCTGCTGCCCGCCGACCTCGCGGACGCCGTGCGGCGGCTGGCGGCCGGGCACGCGGTGACGCTGAACACGGTGCTCCAGCTGGCCTGGGCCGTGGTACTGGGGCGGCTGACCGGGCGGGACGACGTGGTGTTCGGCGCGACCGTCTCCGGCCGGCCCGCCGAGGTGCCCGGCGTGGAGTCCATGGTCGGACTGTTCATCAACACCGTTCCGGTGCGGGTCAGGCTCCCGGGCTCCGAGCCCTTCGCCAAGGCCCTGGTGCGGCTTCAGAACGAACAGTCGGACCTGGGACCCCACCAGTACCTCGGCCTCAGTGACATCCAGGCCCTCACCGGGGTCGGCGAGCTGTTCGACACCACGCTGATCGTCGAGAACTTCCCCGTGGACCCCGCCACGGCCGCCCGCCTGGACTCCGGTCTGCGGCTGGTGGGCGCCAAGGGCCGGGACGCCACGCACTATCCGCTGACGCTCGTCGTGGCGCCCTCGCCGGACGGGCTGCGGATGCGGGTGGACCACCGGTCCGACCTGCTCGACCGCTCCATGGCCGAGTCGGTGGCGGCCCGCCTGGAGCGGGTGCTGCGCGCTGCGGTGGCGACGCCGGATCTCATGCTCGGGGACATCGACGTGCTGGGCGCGGCCGAGCGGGAGCGGCTGCTGCTGCGCCGCAACGACACCGCGCGCGAGCTGCCGCCGCCGCTGGTGCCCGCGCTGCTGCGGGCCCAGGCGGACCGTACGCCGGATGCGGTGGCGGTGTCCGATGGGGAAGCGGCGCTGTCGTACGCGGAGCTGGACGCGCGGGCGCGCGCGGTGGCCGGGCTGCTCGCCGGGCACGGGGCCGGCCCGGAGTCGGTGGTGGCGCTGCTGGTGCCGCGTTCGGCGGCCGCGGTGGTGGCGATGGCGGGCGTCATGACGGCGGGGGCGGCGTTTCTGCCCGTGGACGTGGACTTCCCGGCCGAGCGCGTGGCGTATGTGCTCCACGACGCGTCCCCCGCCGTGGTGGTGACCACCCGTGAGGCGCGTGACCGGCTGCCCGCGGACCTGGACGTCCCGGTCGTGTTGATCGAGGACGCGGACGGGGAGCCGCTGCCCCCGGTGGCGGTGGCGCCAGGCCACCCGGCGTATGTGCTGTACACCTCGGGCTCGACGGGGCGTCCGAAGGGTGTCGTGGTGTCGCACGGGGCGCTGCGCAACCTGCTAGCGGCGATGTCGCCGGTGGAGCCGGTGCCGGGCGACCGGTGGCTGGCGGTGACGACCTTCGGGTTCGACATCTCGCTGCTGGAGGTGTTCCTGCCGCTGCTGTCCGGCGCCGAGGTGGTGGTGGCGGGCCGTGAGGTGGTGCGCGACCCCGTGGCGCTGGGCCGGACGGTGCGGGAGCGGGGCGTGACGGTGATGCAGGCCACGCCGAGCCTGTGGCGGGCGCTGCTGGAGGCGGACCCGGAAGCGGTGGCGGGGCTGCGGGTGCTGGTCGGCGGCGAGGCGCTGGACGGGACGCTGGCCTCGGGGCTGGCCTCGCGCGCGGTGTGGGTGCGCAACATGTACGGGCCGACGGAGACCACCATCTGGTCGGCGAGCGCGCCGGTCGAGGCGGGCGGCCCGGTGGCGATCGGCCGGCCGCTGGCGAACACCCGGGTGTATGTGCTGGACCAGGGGCTGCGCCTGGCGCCGGACGGGGTGGCGGGGGAGCTGTATGTGGCGGGTGCGGGGGTGGCGCGGGGGTACCTGGGGCGGCCCGGACTGACGGGTGAGCGGTTTGTGGCGGATCCGTTCGGCCCGCCGGGGGCGAGGATGTACCGCACCGGCGATGTGGTGCGCTGGACGGGGCGGGGCGCGCTGGAGTTCCTCGGCCGCGCCGACGACCAGGTCAAGGTCCGCGGCCACCGGATCGAACTCGGCGAGGTCGAGGCGTATCTGCGCGCCCGGCCCGGGGTGACCGACGCGGTGGCGGCCGCCGTCCCCGGCCCCGAGGGGCGGCCCCGGCTCGTCGGCTATGTGGTGGGGGCGGCGGACCCCGGGGAGATCCGGCGGGCCCTGGGCTCCGTCCTGCCGGAGTATCTGGTCCCCTCGGTGGTGGTCGGCCTGGACTCCCTCCCGCTGACCCCGAACGGCAAGGTGGACCGCAAGGCGCTGCCCGCGCCCGAGGCGGCCGGGGCCGGCCGGGGGCCGCGCACGGCGCGCGAGGAGATCCTGTGCGGGCTGTTCGCCCAGGTGCTGGGCGTGGCCCGGGTGGGGATCGACGACGGCTTCTTCGACCTGGGCGGCCACTCGCTGCTCGCCACCCGGCTGATGGCGCGGATCCGCGCCACGCTCGGCGCGGACCTGCCGATCCGCGCGCTGTTCGAGTCGCCCACGGTGGCCGGTCTGGCGCCCCGCCTGGACGGCGGCAGGACCGAGGCGCGGGCGCCGCTGACACCCCGCCCGCGACCGGACGCGATTCCGCTGTCCTTCGCCCAGCGGCACCTGTGGTTCCTCAACCGCCTCGATCCGGCCAGCCCGTTGTACAACCTGGCGTTGACGGTGCGGCTGCGCGGCGAGCTGGACCGGGCGGCGCTGGAGGCCGCCCTGGGCGATGTGGTGGCCCGCCACGAGAGCCTGCGGACGGTGTTTCCCGCCGTCGACGGGGAGCCCCGCCAGCGGGTGCTCGACGTCCAGGAGCTGCCCACCCCGTTGCTGCGCACTCTCGACGTGGCCGAGAGCGAGCTCGCCACGGCGGTCGACTCCGTACGGACCGGCTTCGACCTCACCGCGCAGCCGCCGCTGCGCGCGACGCTGCTGGCGCTGAATCCTCAGGAACACGTCCTGGTGGTGGTGTTGCACCACATCGCGGGCGACGCGTGGTCCGTCGGCCCGCTCGCCGCCGACCTGGCCGCCGCGTACGCGGCGCGGCGCGGCGGCGAGGCCCCTGGCTGGGACCCGCTGCCGGTCCAGTACGCCGACTACACCCTGTGGCAGCGCGAACTCCTCGGCGACGACGGCGACCCCGACAGCGAGCTGTCCCGCCAACTCGCCTACTGGAAGGGCGCCCTGGCCGGGGCGCCCCGGAAACTGACGCTGCCCACCGACCGCCCCCGGCCGGACGCCGGCACCCACCAGGGCGGCGTGGTGCCGTTCACGGTCGCCCCCGAACCGCACTCCGCGCTGCTGAAGCTGGCCCGTGCCACCGCCACGACACCGTTCATGGTGGTCCAGGCGGCGCTGGCCGCGCTGCTGACCCGGCTCGGCGCGGGCGAGGACATCCCGATCGGCACCCCCGCGGCCGGGCGCGACGACGCCGCGCTGGACCGGCTGGTGGGCTTCTTCGTCAACACGCTGGTGCTGCGCACGGACACCTCCGGCGACCCGACCTTCCGCGACCTGCTCGCCCGGGTGCGGGAGACGGACCTGGCCGCGTACGACCACCAGGACCTGCCGTTCGAGCGGCTGGTGGAGGAGGTCAACCCGGAGCGTTCGCTGGCGTACCACCCGCTGTTCCAGGTCCGCCTGGTGCTGGACGACTTCGACCGCGAACGGGTGCGGCTCGACGGCCTGACCAGCGAGGGCGGCGTGGACACCCCGCTGGCCGAACAGGCGGGCCGGGCCAAGTTCGACCTCCTGGTGCAGGCGGCGCAGCACCGTGCCGAGGACGGCGCCCCGGCTGGCATCGCCGGGACCATCACCTACGCGGCCGATCTGTTCGACCGGGAGACGGTGGAGGCGCTCGCGGCGCGGCTCGTGAGGTTCCTGGAGTCAGTGGCGGCCGATCCGGGGCTGCGGATCGGCCGGGTGGAACTGCTGGACGCGGCCGAGCGGGACGAGGCGCTGTCGCTGCGGAACGACACCGGGCACGAGGTGGCGGCGGGGTCGTTCCTGGAGGTGTTCCAGGAGCGGGTGGCGGCGGCGCCGGAGGCGCCGGCGGTGGTGAGCGGCCCGTCGGGCCCGGCCGGTGCGCTGACCTACGCCGAGCTGGACGCGCGGGCGAACCGGCTGGCGCGGGTGATCCGCGGCCAGGGGGTGGGCGCCGGGTCGCTGGTGGCGCTGGCGCTGCCGCGTTCCGCGGACGCGGTGGTGGCGATGGTGGCGGTGCAGAAGGCCGGGGCGGCGTACGTACCGCTGGACCCGGACTCCCCGGGGGCGCGGCTGGCCCTGGTCCTGGCGGACGCGCGGCCGTCGCTGGTGGTGACCCGCGCCGGGGTGGAGCCGGTGTGGGGGGCGACCCGGGCGCTGGTGCTGGATGCGCCGGAGACGGTGGTGGCGCTGGCGGAGGCGAGCGACGAGGACCCGGGTGTGCGGGTGTCGGCGGGCGATGTGGCGTATGTGGTCTATACGTCGGGTTCGACGGGGCGGCCGAAGGGGGTGGTGGTGGAGCAGGGTTCGTTGGTGGATTACGTGGTGCGGTGTGTGGTGGCGTATCCGGGTTTGGCGGGGCGGACGTTGTTGCATTCGCCGCTGTCGTTCGACTTGGGGTTGACGGGGTTGTACGGGACGTTGGCGGCGGGTGGCTGTCTGGTGGTCGCGGATTTGGATGAGCGTCTTTCGGTGCCGGGCGGGGTGACGTTCGCGAAGGTGACGCCGAGCCATCTGCCGGTCCTTCAGGAGTTGCCCGAGGCCTGTTCGCCCACGGGGCAGCTGGTCATCGGGGGCGAGGCGCTGAGCGGTGGTCGGCTGTCCGCGTGGCGGGCCCGGCATCCGGGCGTCGAGGTGGTCAACCACTACGGCCCGACGGAGGCCACGGTGGGCTGTCTGGATCACCGGATTCCGGCGGGGGCGGTGCTCTCGGACGGCGCGGTGCCGCTGGGCCGGCCCATGTGGAACACCCGGGTATACGTCCTGGACGCGCGGCTGTCCCCGGTGCCGGACGGCGTTCCGGGGGAGCTGTATGTGGCCGGCCGTGGCGTGGCGCGCGGGTACTGGGGCCGTCCGGGGCTGACGGCCGAGCGGTTCGTGGCGGATCCGTTCGGCCCGCCGGGATCGCGGATGTACCGCACCGGGGACCTCGCCCGCTGGACGCGCGCCGGCGTGGTGGAGTTCCTCGGCCGGGCCGATGATCAGGTGAAGGTGCGCGGCTACCGGATCGAGCCGGGCGAGGTCGAGGCGGCGGTCGCCGCGCTGCCCGGGGTGGACCGGGCCGTCGCCCTCGTACGGGAGGACACGCCCGGAGACCGGCGGCTGGTCGCGTACGCCGTGCCCGCCCCGGGCGCGAGCGTGGCCGCGGCGGCGGCGCGCCGCGAGCTGGCGTCGGTGCTGCCGGAGTACCTGGTGCCGTCCGCCGTGGTGGTGCTGGACTCGCTGCCGCTGACGCCCCACGGCAAGGTCGACCGGGGCGCGCTGCCCGCGCCCGAGGCGGCCGGGGCCGGCCGGGGGCCGCGCACCCCCCGGGAGGAGATCCTGTGCGGGCTGTTCGCCGAGGTGCTGGGCGTGGCGCGGGTGGGGATCGACGACGGCTTCTTCGACCTGGGCGGCCATTCGCTGCTCGCCATCCGGCTGCTGTCCCGCATCCGCGCCACGCTCGGGGCGACGCTGCCCATCCGCGCGCTGTTCGAGACGCCGACGGTGGCCGGTCTGGCGCCACGCCTGGACGGTGGCCGGACCGCGGCGCGCGCGGCGCTGACGCCGCGCCCCCGGCCGGACGCGATTCCGCTGTCCTTCGCCCAGCGCCGCCTGTGGTTCCTCAACCGGCTCGATCCGGCGAGCCCGTTGTACAACCTGGCGTTGACGGTGCGGCTGCGCGGTGAGCTGGACCGGGCGGCGCTGGAGGCCGCCCTGGGCGATGTGGTGGCCCGCCACGAGAGCCTGCGGACCGTCTTCCCCGCGACGGACGGCGAGCCCCGCCAGCGGGTGCTGACCCCGGCCGAGGTGCCCGGCCCGCGCCTGCGGACCGCCCACATACCCGGCACCGCGGACACCGACGACAGCCGCGTGGCCGCGGCCGTCTCCCCCCTCGTCGGGGAGGGCTTCGACCTGACCTCGGAGCCCCCGCTGCGGGCCACGCTGCTGACACTGAGGCCCCGGGAACACGCCCTGGTCGTGGTGTTGCACCACATCGCGGGCGACGCCTGGTCGATCGAGGCCCTCGCCACCGACTTGGCCTCGGCCTACGCGGCGCGGCGCGGCGGCGAGGCCCCCGCCTGGGCGCCGCTGCCGGTCCAGTACGCCGACTACGCCCTGTGGCAGCGCGAACTCCTCGGCGAGTCGGGCGATGCCGACAGCGAGCTCTCCCGCCAACTGGCCTACTGGACGGGCGCCCTGGCGGGCCTGCCCGAGGAGCTCGCCCTGCCCACCGACCGGCCCCGCCCCGCCTCGGGCCCCCAGCGGGGCGCGGGGCTCCGCTTCTTCCTCGACGCCGAGCTGCACGGCCGGCTGCTGGCGCTCGCCCGGGAGAGCGGCGCCAGCCTGTTCATGGTGGTGCAGGCGGCCCTGGCGGCGACGCTGACCCGGCTCGGCGCGGGCGAGGACATCCCCATCGGCACCCCCGTGGCCGGGCGCGGCGACGCGGCCCTGGACAGGGCGGTGGGCTTCTTCCTCAACACGCTGGTGCTGCGCACGGACACCTCCGGCGCCCCCACCTTCCGCGAGTTGCTGGACCGCGTCAGGGCGACGGACCTCGCCGCGTACGACCACCTCGACCTGCCGTTCGAGCGGCTGGTCGAGGAGGTCAACCCACGGCGGTCGCTGACCCGTCACCCGCTGTTCCAGGTGATGCTGACGGTGCGGAGCACCCGGGCCGCGGAGCTCGCGCTGCCGGGCCTGGCCGTCGCCGGCGTGCCGGGCGAGAGCCGGTGGGCCCGGTTCGACCTGTCCTTCGGCCTCGGCGAGCTGCACACGCCGAGCGGCGAACCGGGCGGTCTCGAGGGCGTGGTCGACTACTCCACCGAGCTGTTCGACGCGGCCACGGCCGCCTCGGTGCTGGAGCGTCTGGAGCGGGTGCTGCGTGCCGTGGCGGACGGGCCCGACGTGCGGATCGCGGACATCGAGATCCTGGACGTCGGTGAGCGGCAGCGGCTGCTGTACGGCCGCAACGACACGGCCGCACAGCAGCCGTCGCCCCTGATACCGGCGCTGATCGAGGCTCAGGCGGCCCGTACGCCGGAGGCCGCCGCCGTGTCGTGCCGGGGCGTCACCCTCTCGTACGCGCAGCTCTCCGCCCGCGCGAACGGCGTGGCGCGCCTGCTGGCCGCGCGGGGCGTCGGCCCGGAGTCGGTGGTGGCGCTGGCCGTGCCGCGCTCGGTGGACGCGGTGGTGGCCATGGTCGCCGCGGGCCGGGCGGGCGCCGCGTTCCTGCCGGTCGACCTGGACTTCCCGGCCGGGCGGGTGAGGTTCGTCCTCGGCGACGCGGCGCCCGCCGTGGTGCTGACGGTGCGCGCGGCGGTGCCGCGGCTGCCCCAAGATCTGGGCGTACCGGTGGTGGTGCTCGACGAGGTGGAGCCCGCCGAGCGGCCGTCGCCCGCGGTCGCGGTGCGGCCCGACCACCCGGCGTATGTGCTGTACACCTCGGGGTCGACCGGGCGGCCCAAGGGCGTGGTCGTCTCCCACGGGGCGCTGCGCAATCTCGTGTCGGCGGTGGCCCCGTCGGTGGCGGTGGCGCCGGGCGACAGCTGGCTGGCGGTGACCACGTTCGGGTTCGACATCGCTCTGCTGGAGGTGTTCCTGCCCCTGGTCTCGGGCGCCCGGGTGGTGGTGGTCGAGCGTGACGTGGTGCGCGACCCGCGCGAGCTCGGCCGCGAACTGCGCGCGCGGGCCGGGTCGGTGATGCAGGCGACGCCCAGCCTGTGGCGCGCGCTGCTGGACGCCGACCCGGAGGCCGTCGACGGCCTCCGGGCGCTGGTCGGCGGCGAGGCGCTGGACTCCTCGCTGGCGTCGGCGCTGGCGGGCCGGGCCGCCTCGGTACGGAACATGTACGGGCCGACGGAGACCACCATCTGGTCCACGAGCGCGCCCGTGGCGGCCGAGTGCGCCGACGGGCCGCCGCCCCTCGGCACACCGCTGGCCAACACCCGCTGCTATGTGCTGGACGCGAGGCTGCGCCCGGTGCCGGACGGTGTCGCGGGCGAGCTGTACCTGGCGGGCGACGGTGTGGCCCGCGGCTACCTGGGCCGGCCGGGCCTGACCGGCACACGGTTCGTGGCCGACCCGTACGGGCCGGCCGGGGCGCGGATGTACCGCACGGGCGACCTCGCGCGCTGGTCGGCCGGCGGTGCGCTGGAGTTCGCCGGCCGCGCCGACGACCAGGTCAAGGTCCGCGGCCATCGGATCGAACTGGGCGAGGTGGAGGCGTATCTGCGCGCCCTGCCGGGCGTGACGGACGCCGTCGCCGCGGTGCTGCCGGGCCCGGACGGCCACCCCCGGCTCGTCGGGTACGTGGTGGGAGGGGCGGACGAGGGCGGCCCGCGGGCGGCGCGCGAGGCCCTGGCCGCCCGGCTGCCGGCCCACCTGGTGCCCTCGGTGGTGGTGGCGCTGGACGCCGTCCCGCTGACGCCGAACGGCAAGACCGACCGCGGGGCGCTGCCGGCGCCGGAGGCGGGCGACGCGGCGCGCACGGCCCCCCGTACCCCTCAGGAGGAGATCCTGGTCCGGCTGTTCGCCGATGTCCTCGGCGTGCCCGGGGTCGGAGCCGACGACGACTTCTTCGACCTGGGCGGCCATTCGCTGCTGGCCACCCGGCTGGTGGCGCGCGTCCGTGCCGCGCTGGGGGTCGAGCTGCCGATCCGGGCCGTGTTCGAGGCGCCCACCGTCGCGGGTCTGGCGGCGTACGCGGGCCGGGCCGCCTCCGCCCGGCGGCGGCCCGCGCCCCGGCCGCGGCCGGATGTGCTGCCCCTGTCGTTCGCCCAGCGCGGGCTGTGGGTGCTGAACGGGCTGGGGGAGACCGGCCCGCTGTACACCATTCCCCTGGTGGCGCGGTTGCGCGGGGAGCTGGACCGGGCGGCGCTGGGGGCCGCGCTGGGCGATGTGGTGGCCCGTCACGAGAGCCTGCGGACCGTCTTCCCCGAGACCGACGGCGAGCCCTGCCAGCGGGTGCTGGACCCCGCCGAGGTGCCCGGCCCGCTGCTGCGGACGGTCGAGGTCGGGTCGCGGGACGGCCTGGACCGGGCGATCGCCGCCGCGCGCGGCGGGGGCTTCACGCTCACCGCCGAGCCCCCGCTCAGGGCGACGCTGCTGGTGCTGGGACCGCGCGAACACGTCCTGGTGCTGGTGGTGCACCACATCGCCGGTGACGCCGGGTCCGTCCGGCCGCTGCTGCGCGATCTGGCCACCGCCTACACCGCCCGGCTGGCCGGCGAGGCGCCCGGCTGGGCGCCGTTGCCCGTCCAGTACGCCGACTACGCGCTCTGGCAGCGGGAGCTGCTGGGCGACGCCGGCGACCCGGACAGCGAGATGTCACGGCAACTCGCCTACTGGGCCCGGACCCTGGCCGGCCTCCCCGAGCAGCTCGCCCTGCCCGCCGACCGGCCCCGGCCCCCCGAGCCCAGCCACCGCGGCGGCGTGGTGCCCTTCGAGCTGGACGCCGCGCTGCACCGGGCGGTGCTGGCGCTGGCGCGCTCGCGCGGGGCCACGGCGTTCATGGTGCTCCAGGCGGCGCTCGCCGCCGTGCTGACCCGGTCGGGGGCGGGCGAGGACCTCCCCCTCGGCACCGCGCTGGCCGGGCGCGGCGACGAGGCGCTGGACGGCCTGGTCGGCCTCTTCACCACCATGCTGGTGCTGCGGACCGACACCTCCGGCAACCCCTCGTTCCAGGAGCTGCTGGACCGCGTGCGGCAGACGGACCTGGCGGCGTACGCGCATCAGGACGTGCCCTTCGAGCGGGTGGTGGACGCGGCCGCCCCGGCGCGGTCGCCCGCGTACCACCCGCTGTTCCAGGTGGCCCTGGTGCTGGACAACTTCGCCCGCCCCGACGCGGCGCTGCCCGGGCTGAGCGCAGTTGACGAGGACGCCGGCGAGGACGCCGACGACGGCATGGACGCGCCCGTGGAAGGCCCCGGGAGGGCGAAGTTCGACCTGTCCGTGCGGCTGCGCGAGCGGCGCTCGGCCGAGGGCGCCCCCGCGGGTCTGACCGGATCCCTCGCCTATGCGCTCGACCTGTTCGAACCGGCCACGGCGGCCGCGCTGGCGGCGCGGTTCGTCCGGCTGCTCACCGCCGTCGTCGCCGACCCGGGCCGCCCGATCGGCGAGGTGGAGATCCTGGCCCCGGCGGAACGCCGACAGCTGCTCCACGGCTGGAACGACACCGCCCGGCCGCTGCCCGGCGCGCTGCTGCCGCGGATGTTCGAGGAGCAGGCGGCGCGCACCCCCGGCGCCCCGGCCGTGCGGTGCGGGGACACCACCGTCTCGTACGCGGAGCTGAACACGCGCGCCAACCGCCTGGCCCGGCTGCTGGTCGCGCGGGGCGCGGGTCCGGAGCGGCGGGTGGCGCTGATGGTGCCGCGCTCCGTGGAGATGATCGTCGCCGTGCTCGCGGTGCTGAAGTCCGGCGCGGCCTATGTGCCGGTGGACAGCGCGTACCCGGCCGACCGGATCGCCTACATGCTGGCCGACGCCCGCCCGGAACTCCTGGTGACCACGGCCGGGACGGCGGACACCCTGCCCGAGCAGGCGCCCGGCACGCGGGTCGTCCTGGACAGCCCGGCCACGGTGGAGGAGTCGCTGAGCCTGTCGGGCACGGACCTCACCGACGCGGACCGCCGGGCACCGCTGACCCCCCGCACCCCGGCGTATGTCATCTACACCTCGGGCTCCACCGGGCGCCCGAAAGGCGTGGTCGTGGAGCACCGCTCCATCCCCAACATCGTGCTGGCCAGGATCGGGACGTACGGGATGGGGCCGGGCAGCCGGGCGCTCCAGTTCGCGTCGCTGAGCTTCGACGCCGCCATGTCCGAGATCTGTACGCCGCTGAGCGCGGGGGCCTGCCTGGTGCTGGGCCCGGCCGACATGCTCGCCCAGGCGGACCAACTGCCCGAGCTGATCCGGCGCTACGGGATCACCCACGCCACGCTGCCGCCGGCGATCCTCACCCGGCTGCCCGCCGACAGCCTGCCGTCCGTGGTGAACCTGGTGATCGCGGGCGAGGCGGCCCAGCCGGGTCTGGTGCCCAAGTGGGCCTCCGGCCGGCGGATGTTCAACGCGTACGGGCCCACGGAGACCACCGTCTCGTGCACCATGGCCGGTCCGCTTCCGGCCGTGGACGGGATACCGCCGATCGGCGGCCCGCTCCCCAACCTGCGCACCTACGTCCTGGACGACCTGCTGCGGCCGGTCCCGCCCGGGGTCCCCGGCGAGCTGTACGTGTCGGGAGCCGGCGTGGCCCGGGGGTATCTGGGGCGTGCCGGGCTGACGGCGGAGCGGTTCGTGGCGGACCCCTTCGGGCCCGCCGGGGACCGCATGTACCGCACGGGCGACCTCGTACGGTGGCGGGCCGACGGGCAGCTGGAGTTCGTCGGCCGCGCCGACGGCCAGGTCAAGATCCGCGGATACCGCATCGAACTGGGCGAGGTCCAGACCGCGTTGGAGTCCCTCCCGGAGGTGGCCCAGGCGGTCGTGACCGTACGGGAGGACCAGCCCGGCCACAGGCGTCTGGTGGGGTATCTGCGGCCGGCCCCGGGCGCCGGGGCCGACGCCGCGCGGCTCCGCACCCGGCTGGCGGAGCTGCTGCCCGACTACATGGTTCCGACGGCGCTGATGACGCTGGAGCGCATACCGCTGACGGTGAACGGCAAAGTGGACCACAAGGCGCTGCCCGCGCCGCCGGCACCGCGGCGGACACCGCCGGAGGCCGACGCGGGACCCCGCCCCGGCACCCGCCCGGAGGACATCCTGTGCCAGGTCGTCGCCGACGTCCTCGGCCTGCCGCGGGTCGGGCCCGACGACAACTTCTTCGCCCTCGGCGGGGACAGCATCGCCGCCCTCCAGGCCGCCAGCCGGGCCCGCCGGGCCGGCCTGGTCCTCACCCCCCGCGACCTCTTCCGCCACCAGACCGTGGCCGAACTGGCCGCCGCCGTACGCGAGCCCGAGCAGCGGGCGGAGGAGCCCCGGGGCGACGGCGTGGGCGCCGTGCCGCCGACCCCCGTCATGCGCTGGCTCGCCCAGCGGCGCGGACCCGTGGCGCACCTCAACCAGTCGGTGCTGCTGGCCGTCCCGCCCCTGGGACTCCCCGCGCTCACGGCCGCCGTGCAGTGCCTGCTCGACCACCACGACGCGCTGCGCGCGGTCCTCGTCGGCGCCCCGACGGGCGTCACCTGGGGGCTCAAGGTCACTCCGCCGGGCAGCGTACGGGCCGAGGACCGCATACGGCGGGTGGACATCGGCGGCCACCCGGACGGCTCCGCGGAGCTGTCCGCCGTGGTGGCCGCGGAGGGCGAGGCCGCGCGGCTGCGCCTGGACCCGGAGGCCGGGTCGCTCCTCCAGGTGGTCTGGTTCGACGCCGGGGACGACCGGCCGGGCCGCCTGCTGCTGATCGCCCACCACCTGGTCGTGGACGGGGTGTCCTGGCGCGTCCTGGTGCCCGACCTGGTGACCGCCTGGCGGACCGCCGAAGACGGCGGGACGCCCCGGCCGGCCCCGGTCGGCACCTCGCTGCGCCGCTGGGCGCAGCTGCTCCTCGCCGAGGCCCAGAGCCCGGAGCGGGCCGCGGAGCTGGAGCTGTGGACGGACATGCTGGACGGGCCCGATCCCCGCCTCGGGGCCGAGACGTTCCGCCGCACCCGGGACACCCGGGCCACGGCCGAGCACCTGACCGTGACCGTCCCCGCGGACATCACCGACGCCCTGCTGACCGCCGCACCGGAGACCTACCGGGCCCGGATGAACGAGATCCTGCTGACCGGCCTCACGCTCGCCGTGGCCCGCTGGCGGGAGCGCCACGGCTGGGGTGACGGCCGTACCCTCCTGGTCGACGTCGAGGGACACGGCCGGGAGCAGATCGCCGACGAGGTGGACCTCTCCCGCACCGTCGGCTGGTTCACCAGCATCCACCCGCTCCGGCTTGACCCCGGGGAGGTGGACCTGGACGAGGCGCTCGCCGGGGGCCGGGCCACCGTGGCCGTCCTGAAGCGGATCAAGAGCCGGATCAGGGAACTCCCCGACAACGGCCTCGGATACGGGCTGCTGCGCTATCTCAACCCGGACACCGCCGCGCTGCTCGCCCAGTACGGCACCCCGCAGATCGGATTCAACTACCTGGGCCGGATGAACGGCGGCGGGCTCGACGAGAACCCCGAACCCGCCGGATGGTCGGTCGCCGCACACCCCCAGGTCCGTCTCGACCCGTCCGACGGCGAACTGCCCTTCGCCCACGCCCTGGAGATCGGCGCGGTCACCCGGGACAGCCCGGACGGGCCGCGGCTGAGCGTCAACTGCTCCTGGCCGGGCGCCCTGTTCACCGCGGCCCAGATCCAGGACCTGGCCGACACCTGGCTCACCGCGCTGCGCGCGCTGGCCGACGGGGCACGCCGCCCGGGCGCCGGCGGACTCGTCCCCGCCGATCTCCCCCTGGTCCGGGCCACCCAGGCCGAGATCGACACCTGGGAGGCGGAGCCCGGCGGGGTGGCGGACGTGCTGCCGCTCTCCCCGCTCCAGGAAGGGCTGTTGTTCCACGCCCTGTACGCCGACACCGGCCCCGACGTCTACACCATGCACATGAGGCTGGACCTGGAGGGCCCGCTGGACGGCCCCGCGCTGCGGGCCGCGGCGCGGGCCGTGCTGGAGCGCCACCCGAATCTGCGCGCCCGCTTCCGCCACCGGGCCGCGGGCGACGCGGTGCAGATCATTCCGCGCCAGGCCGAGCTCGCCTGGGAGGAGACGGACCTGTCCGGGCTGGCCGAGCCCGAGCGCGGGGCCGAACTGGACCGGCTCACCGAGCGGGCCCGTCACCACCGCTTCGACCCCGGCCGCCCGCCGCTGCTGCGGTTCTGGCTGATCCGGGTCGAGGACGAGCGGCACCGGCTGCTGGTCCTCAAACACCACATCCTGCTCGACGGCTGGTCCGTACCGATCTTCCTGCGGGACCTGATCACGCTCTACCACCACCGCGCCGACCCGGCGGCCCTGCCCCCGGCGGTGCCGTACCGGAACTATCTGACCTGGCTCGCCGCCCAGGACCCCGCGGCGGCCGAGGACGCCTGGCGCCGGGCCCTGGCCGGGCTGACCGAGCCCACCCTGCTGGCACCCGCGGACGCCGGCCCCCCGGACCGGGCGCCCGAGACCGTGGTCCGCCTGCTGCCGCCCCCGCTCACGGCGGCGCTGCGGGACCACGCGGCCGACGCCGCGGTCACCGTCAACACGATCCTCCAGGGGGCGTGGGCGGTGCTGATCGGACGGCTGCTCGGCCGCGACGACGTGGTCTTCGGGACGACCGTCTCCGGCCGCCCCCCGGAGATCCCCGGGATCGAGTCCATGGTCGGCCTGTTCATCAACACCCTCCCGGTACGGGTCAGGCTGGACCCGGCCCGGAGCTGGCGGTCGGCGGTGGCCCGGCTCCAGGAGGAGCAGTCCGCCCTCAGCGCCCACCACCAGCTCGGACTGGCCCGCGTCCAGCAACTCGCAGGGCTCGGCGAGCTGTTCGACACCCTGGTCGTGTACGAGAACTTCCCGGTCGCCCCGGCCGGCGACCAGCCCGCCACCGGGCCGCGCGCCACCGCCTCGGAGAGCCGCGCCGCGGCGCACTACCCGCTGGCCCTGGTCGCCGTCCTGGCACCGGCCGGGCTGCGGCTGCGGCTCGACTACCGGCCCGAGCTGTTCGACCGCGCCGCCGCCGAGGAGCTGCTGGACCGGCTGGTACGCGTGTTGGAGGTGGTCGGCGCGGACCCGGACCGGCCGGTCGGCCGGATCGGCGTCCTCGGCCCGGACGAGCGGCGGCAGCTGGTCGACGGGTGGAACGGCGCCGAAGCGCCGCCGCCCCCGGGGCCGATGACGATCCACCGGAGATTCGCCGACGCGGTGGGTCGGGGCCCCGACGACACCGCCGTCCGCCACGGCGACCTTCGGCTGACCTACCGCGAGCTGGACCAGCGGGCCAACCGGCTGGCCCGGCTCCTGGTGGAGCTCGGCGTGCGCCGGGAGACCCGGGTCGCGGTGGAGCTCGACCGCGGCCCCGACCTGATCGTCGCGGTGCTGGCCGTCCTCAAGGCCGGGGCGGTCTATGTGCCGCTGGAGCCCGACCACCCCCGGGAGCGGCTGCGGCTGCTGCTGGCCGAGACGGCCGCGCCGGTGCTGCTGACCGACCGGGTGCGCGCCGAGACCTGGGCGGCCGAGCCCGCGGACGGGGTCACAACGGTCGCCGTGGACGCGGATCCCGGGCTCGCCGCCCAGGCCCCGACCCCGCCCGAGGTCACCGTGGACCCCGGCCAACTGGCGTACGTCATCTACACCTCGGGCTCCACCGGCACCCCCAAGGGCGTGGCGGTCACCCACCAGAACGTGGTGGAGCTGGCGGACGACCAGTGGTGGCGGCTGGACCCGGCCCACAAGGTCCTCTTCCACTCCCCGCACGCCTGGGACGCCTCCACCCTGGAGTGGTGGGTCCCGCTGCTGAACCACGGCGAGATCGTGGTCGCCCCGCCCGGCAGGCTCGACCTGGACGCCCTCGCGGAGCTGGTGGTCACGGAGCGGATCACCGGGCTGTGGGCCTCGGGCGGGCTGTTCCGGCTGCTCGCCGAGGAGCACCCGGAGTGCTTCGCCGGGCTGCGGGAGGTCCGTACCGGCGGCGACGTGGTGCCCGCGTACGCCGTCCGCAAGGCGCTCGCCCACTGCCCCGACACCTGGGTCACCGCGGGCTACGGGCCCACCGAGACCACCGTGTTCTCCACCCGGCACTCGATGCGCGCCGGTGACCCGGTGCCCGAGAGCGTGCCCATCGGCCGCCCGCTGGACGGCACCCGCGCCTACGTCCTCAGCCCCTGCCTCGAGCCGCTGCCCGTCGGGGTGGTCGGGGAGCTGTATCTGGCCGGCTCCGGGGTGGCCCGCGGCTACGAGAACAACCCGGCCATGACCGCCGAGCGCTTCGTCGCCGACCCCTTCGGCCCGCCCGGCACCCGGATGTACCGCACCGGCGACCTGGTGCGATGGCGCGCGGACGGCCTCATGGAGTTCGCGGGCCGGGCCGACGAGCAGGTCAAACTGCGCGGCTTCCGGGTGGAGCTGCGCGAGGTGGAGATCGCCCTCAGCTCCTGCGGCGGCATCGGCCAGGCGGTCGCCCTCGTACGGGAGGACCGGCCCGGCGACAAGCGCCTGGTCGGCTATGTGGTGCCGGACTCCGGCTCCCCGGCCCCGGACCCCGCCGCGCTGCGGGCCCGGCTCGCCGGGCGGCTCCCGGACTTCATGGTGCCCTCCGCCCTGGTCGTGCTCGACGCGCTGCCGCTGACGGACCACACCAAGCTGGACCGCTCGGCCCTCCCGGCCCCCGAGTACCACACGGAGCCGGCCCGCCGGCCGCGCAGCCCCCAGGAGGAGGTGCTGTGCGGGCTGTTCGCCGACGCGCTCGGCGTCCCCGAGGTCGGCATCGACGACGACTTCTTCCTGCTCGGCGGCAACTCGCTGACCGCGGCCGCGCTCATCAGCCGCATCCGCACCACGCTCGGCTCCCGCCTCGGCATGCAGGCGCTGTTCACCGCGCCGACCCCCGGCGGGCTCGCGCAGCGGCTGGAGGCCGGGCTCGGACCGGACGAGCGCAACGGCCTGGAGGTGCTGCTGCCGCTGCGGACCACGGGCAGCCGTCCCCCGGTCTTCTGCTTCCACGCCGGTGGCGGCCTGAGCTGGCGCTACGCCGGACTGCTGCGCCATCTGCCGCCGGAACACCCGGTGTACGGACTCCAGGCGCGCGCCTTCGGCACGCCGGGCTACCGGCCCGCGGACATCGAGGAGATCGCCGCCGACTTCCTGGAGCGGATCAGGAGCGTGGCGCCCAGCGGGCCGTACCACCTCCTCGGCTGGTCCTTCGGCGGTCTCGTCGCCCACGCCGTGGCGACCCGGCTCCAGGAACAGGGCGAGGAGGTGGGGCTGCTGGCGATGCTGGACGCGTACCCGGTCGCGGAGGTCACCGCCCCGTCCGACGGGGACCGCGCGGACGAGGACGGGGAGGCGGACAACGATCTGATGCGGGCCCTGCTGGAGGTCGTCGCCCCGGGAGCCACCGCCCACGGCGATGCGCCACGGCCCGGTGAGCCGCTGACCCGGGAGGCGGTCGCACAGACGCTGCGCGCCCAGGGCAATCCGCTCACCGGCCTGCTGGCCGGCAACCTGGAGACCATCCTGCGGGCCTTCGGGGACCACGTGGCCCTGCGGCACGCCTTCAGGCCCGGCGTCTTCCACGGCGACGCGCTGCTCGTCGCCGCCCGCCCGGACGGCGGGGACGGCGCCGACGACGGCAGCGAACGCTGGCGCCCCTACGTCCGGGGGCGGGTGCTCGGCCACCGGGTCCGCTGCCGGCACGAGGACATGATGCTGCCGGAACCGCTCGCCGAGATCGGCCGGCTCGTCACCGCCCGCCTCCAGGACCCGCGTCACCACCGAACCGAGAAGGAGGCCTGATGGGACGGGAGATCTACGCGCTCGGCGAGATGCCGCCGCTCGGCGAGGTGCCCCGCTATATGCACGCGGCGCTGATCCGGCGGCACCGCTACGGCAGGCCCGCCGACGCGATCGAGATCGAGCAGGTCGAGGTGCCCCCGGTGGGCCGGGGCCAGATCCTGCTGATGGTGATGGCGGCCGGGGTCAACTACAACGGCGTGTGGGCCGCGCTCGGCACCCCCGCCGACGTCATCGCGGCCCGGCGGAAGAAGGGCGATCCGCACGACTTCCACATCGCGGGCTCCGAAGGGGCGGGCGTGGTGTGGGCGGTCGGCGAGGGCGTCACCCAGTTCCGGGTGGGCGACCAGGTGATCGTGGGCGGGGTGCGCTGGGACGAGTCGGCGCCCGACATCCGCATGGGCACCGACCCCACGGCCTCCACCAGCCAGCGCGCCTGGGGATACGAGCTGAACTTCGGCTCCTTCGCCCAGTTCACGGTGGTCGACGAGTACCAGTGCCACCCCAAGCCGGACCATCTGACCTGGGAGGAGGCCGGCTGTTTCCTCGGCGGCGGCTCCACCTCCTACCGTCAGCTGAGCGGCTGGGCGCCGCACACCGTGCAGCCGGGCGATCCCGTGCTGATCTGGGGCGGCTCCGGGGGCCTGGGCTCCATGGCGATCCAGATCGTGCGGCACTTCGGGGGGATTCCGGTCGCCGTGGTCTCCGACGAGGCCAAGGCCGACCACTGTCTGCGGCTGGGCGCCCACGGGGTGATCAACCGGCGCGAGTTCGACCACTGGGGCCGGCTCCCGGACGCCGAGGACACCGCGGCGTTCCAGTCCTGGCTGGAAGGGGCGCGGGCCTTCGGGCGCAGGATCTGGGAGGTGCTGGGCGAGCGCCGCTCGCCGCGCATCGTGCTGGAACACCCCGGCCGGGACACCCTCGCCACCTCCGTGTACGTCTGCGACAACGCCGGGATGGTGGTCACCTGCGCCGGCACCAGCGGCTACAACGGCGATATCGACCTGCGCTTCCTGTGGATGTTCCAAAAGCGCCTCCAGGGCTCGCACGCGGCCAATGTGCGGGAGACCCGGGCGATCATCAACCTGGTGGCCTCGGGCCGGATCGACCCGTGCATGAGCCAGGTGACGCCGTTCCAGGAGATCGGCGCCGCGCACCAGCTCGTGTACGAGAACAAACACCCGGCGGGGAACACCGCGGTGCTGGTGAACGCACCCGGGCCCGGCCTGACCGGGATGCCCTGACCAGCCGCCAGAAAGGACCGGGCCATGACCGCCCACCGCCCGTTCCGCTTCGGCGTCCTGGCCGGAGCGTTCCCCGATCTGGCCGCCTTCCGCCGGCTGGTCCGGCGGGCCGAGGAGACCGGCTACTCCTCCCTGCTGGTGCCCGACCATCTGGACCACCGGTGGGGACCGCTGGTCTCCCTGGCGCTGGCGGCCGGGTGGACCTCGCGCCTCACGCTGGGGACCCTGATGCTCGCGGCCGATCTGCGCCGTCCCGCCGTGCTGTTCAAGGAGCTGGCGACGCTGGACCAGGCGGCGCCCGGGAGGCTGGAGATCGGCCTGGGAGCCGGGTGGCTCGCCGCCGACTTCGAGCGCGCCGGGGTGCCCATGGACCCCCCGGCCACCCGGATCGCCCGGCTGGAGGAGACCGTCCACATCGTGCGGGAGCTGTGGGACAAGGGCGCCTGCTCGGTCACCGGCGCCATCGGCGAGCCGCGCCCCGCCCCGGCCCGGTGGGTCATGGGCGGCGGCGGCCGGACCATGCTGCGGACCGCGGTGCGCCACGCGGACATCGTCTCCCTGACCGCTCAGCTCTCCTCCGCCCGCAAGGACGTCCCGCTCGGCGCCAACGCGAGCGCCGAGCGCTTCGATGCGCGGGTGCGCTGGATCCGCGAGGACGCCGGGGACCGGCTGGCCGAGCTGGAGCTCCAGTGCCTGCTCACCGCCGCCGCCGTGGTCCGCGACAGCCGGGACCACGCCGAGCGGGTGCTGGCCCCGGCCTTCGGGCTGCCGCCGGCCGAGGTCCTCGACTCGCCCGTGGTGCTCGCGGGCGAGGTTCCGGAGATCTGCGACCGGCTGCGGGCCCGGCGGGAGCGGTTCGGCATCAGTTACTGGGTGGTGCCCGCCGCGCGGGCGGAGGAGTTCGAGCCCGTCGTGGCGCGGCTGTCGGGAACCTGAGCCGTGTCTCGGCGCGGCTCAGCGCAGAAACCCGCGCTCCTCCCGCCACCCGGCGCCGATATCGGCCTCCAACTGGTTCAGCCGGGCCGCCACCACCTGGTCGAAGCCGTCCATGAAGTACTCGTCGCCCGGCCTCGGAGCGACCTGGACCCGCTGGGTCACAAAGCGCTCCACGACACCCGACAGCGAGGAGCCGGGCCCCACCCGCCCGGCGATGTAGCGATCGGCCCCGGGCAGGCCGGGGAAGCCCGCCTCGCGGTACAGGTAGACATCGCCCGCCACATCGACCTGCACGGCGACCTGAGGGTGCGCGGCGGGCCGCATGGTCTCCGGGCGGACGCGCACCAACTCGGCGTCGGCCCCGGACTTCAGCGCGTGCAGGGCGTAGCCGTAGTCCACGTCCAGCGTGGGCGTCACCCGCCGCACCTTCTCCTCGAACTCCAGCAGGATCTCCCGGAGTTCGGCACGCTCCCGGGGGGACAGGGCGCCGTCGGCCCTGCCGCTGTAGTCCTCGCGCAGATTCAGGAAGTCCACCGGCCGCTCGGGCGCCGCGGCGTCCAGCTCCGCGATGAAGTCCACCAGGTCCAGCAGGCGTCGCGCGCGCCCCGGCAGCACGATGTGGTTCAGCCCCAGCCGCACCGGCCGCTCGCGCTCGGCGCGCATCCGCTGGAAGCGCCGCAGGTTGGCCTCGACCCGGCGGAACGCGTGCCGCTTTCCGGTGGTGGCCTCGTACTCGTCGTCGGTCAGGCCGTACAGCGAGGTCCGGACGGCGCCCAGATCCCACAGCCCGGACTCCCCGCCGAGCGCCTTCTCGGTCAGCGCGAAGCAATTGGAGTACAGGGTCATCGAGAAGCCGCGGGCGGCCGCCCGGCTGATCAGGGCGCCGAGACCGGGGTTGGTGAGCGGTTCGAGCCCGCCGGAGACATAGAGCCCCTGGGGGTTGTCGGCGGGCATCTCGTCGATGACCGCGGCCAGCGCCTCGTTTCCGTCCGCGAGCGCGGCATGCGGATAGCGGGCCCCGGTCACCCGGACGCAGAAGTGGCAGCGGAACATGCAGGTCGGCCCCGGATACAGGCCCACGATATGCGGGAAACGGGGCTTGCCCGCCAAGGCCGCGTCCAGCACCCCGCGCTCCTCCAGCGGCAGCAGGGTGTTGGACCAGTACTTCCCGGCGGGCCCCGCGAGCACCGCGGAGCGCAGCTGGGGAAGGCGGCCGAACAGCCCCAGCAGCCGGCGGAACGCCTCCCGGTCCAGGCTCAGTTCGCGCCGCGCCTCCTCCAGCGTGGTGAACGGATGGCTCCCGTAGCGCCGGGCCAGGCCCACCAGCCGCGCGGCGGCGGCGTCCGCCTCGTCCGGCGGGCAGTGGCCGCCGGCCACCAGCAGCCGCCGCACGGCCGCGGCGGCCTCCTCCCGGTCGCCGCCGGGGGCCGCGCAGCGCGCGACGGCCTCCGCCCTCGGGTCGCTTGCCACCGTCATCTCGGTCACCCCTTCTGCCGACGGGCGGTTACTTCCGGGCCTTTGGCGACGGCCAGCCGTATGACGTCGCAGATGCGCCGGATGCTCTCGCGGGAGACGGACGAGCCCGTGGGCAGGGCGAGCACCCGCGAGGCCAGCCGCTCGGTGTGCGGCAGACGGACCGGCTGCCCGGACGCGTAGGGCTCCAACTGGTGGCAGGCGGGGGAGAAGTACGGCTTGGCCACGACGTTCTCGGCCCGCAGCAGCTCGAGGAGCAGATCCCGGCCGAGGCCCGTCAGGTCCTCGTCGAGCTCGACGATCAGATACTGGTAGTTGTTGGACTCACGCCGGTCGTGCGGCATCACGAAGATGCCGGGCGTCGCGGCCAGCTCCGTGAGGTAGGTCTCGAAGTTGGCCCGGTTGCACTCGACGGCCTGCTCGAAGGCGTCGAGCGAGGTGAGCGCCATGGCGGCGGACGCCTCACTCATCTTGCCGTTGGTCCCTCCCGCCGGGCTGCCGCCCGGGGGCAGTCCGATGCCGAAGTTCTGAAGCGAGCGCAGGCGCTGCGCGAACGCGTCGTCGTCGGTGACGATCGCTCCGCCCTCGAAGCCGTTGACCACCTTGGTGGCGTGGAAGCTGAAGACCTCCGCGGTGCCGAAGCCGCCGATGGGGCGGCCGCCCGCGGTGCAGCCGATGGCGTGGGCGGAGTCGAAGAACAGGGGCAGACCGTGCGCCGCGGCGATCTTCTCCAGCTCCTCCGCCGGACAGGCCCGCCCCCACAGATGGACCGCCAGGATCGCGGAGGTCCGCGGCCCGATCGCCTCGGCCACACAGGCGGGATCCACCTGGCCGGTCAGTGGGTCGATGTCCACGAAGACCGGGTCGAGCCCGATCCAGCGCACCGCGTGCGCCGTCGCGACGAAGGTCAGCGAGGGCATGATGACCTCGCCGGTGAGCTCCGCCGCCTGGCACAGCAGCTGGAGCCCGACGGTGGCATTGCAGGCGGAGACGCAGTTGCGTACGCCCGCCAGCTCGGCTATTCGCCCCTCGAATTCCAGGGCCAGCGGCCCGCCATTGGAGAGCCACCGGTTGTCCAGCGCCCAGTTGATTCGGTCGAACAGCCGGCCACGGTCCACCGGACCGGGAGAGCTCACATATAACGGATGCAGGAAGGCGGGTCGCCCTCCGAACAGCGCGAGATCGCCGATTCCCCGTTTCACGGCACTCCCAGGGTCGATATCCGGGCGTAAAACATTCCTGTGTGACAGCAGCCGCAGCCTACAACCCGGTTCCCGGCCGTGCCAGATGCTATCCGCTGCTATCCGCGAAGAACATCCGAGCGCGGCCGAGGGCAGTTTCACGTATAGGTCGAGTACAGTCCGTCCGGGCATTCCCAGGGCATTATCCGGTGTTCAGTGGAAGTAGCGCCGCATAAATTCCCGGACGTTGAGGAGAGGCCGGATGACGAACCCGTTCGAGAACCCCGACGGCCGGTATGTGGTTCTGGTCAATCACGAGGGACAGCACTCGCTGTGGCCGCAATTCGTCGAGGTGCCCGAGGGCTGGACGGTCGCCCATCCCGAGGACAGCCGCCAGGCGTGCCTGGACTACATCGAGGAGCACTGGACGGATATGCGCCCCAAGAGCCTCATCGAGCGGATGAGCGGCTGACGGCATGAGCGGCGACGAGAGGCTCACCGGCTGGAGCGGTGAAGCCGGGTACTTCGCCTTCCGCGAGTACCAGGAGTTCCGCCCCGAAGCCGTGATCGATGTCCTGCGGGGCACCAGCGCGGGCGTCGTCTTCCGCGGCATGGTGGGCCCCACGCTCTGCGCCGAGCTGTCGGCCAGGTTCTGGGCCAGCCCCGACCGGCTGCGGCGCAGCACCGAGGCCCCGAGCTACTACCTGGGCACGTACCACTACCACAAGACGACCGCCGACTACCTCGAGGAGTCCGAGCGGACCGCCGCGGCGCTGGACCGGGTGCTCGACCTCCCCGGCGACCCGCTGACCGCCTTCTACCAGGGACTGGCCGAGGCGCTCGCCCCCGACGGGGTGACCGTGCGACAGGCCGAGCACGACGGCCGCCGGGCGTGCCGCGCGCTGCTGCGGTCCTGGCACGGCGACGGGCGCTACGCCCTGGACCCGCACGAGGACCGCTCCCAGTGCACCGAGCCGCGGCAGGCGGACTTCGAGATCCAGCGGGTGCTCGACCACCGGGTCACGGCCCTCAACATCTGCCTGGAGAACGGCGACGGCGGCCGGCTGCTGGTCTGGAACATCCAGCCGGACGACGCCTGCAAGCGGCGGCTCGGGCTGCACTACACCGGCTCGCCGTATCCGCCCCGGATGCTGGAGGGCATCGGGCGCCAGGAGATCGACATCCACGCCGGGGACGTGTACGTCTTCAACGGTTCCCACGTCCACGCCGTGGAGCCCAACACCAGCGCCGGCAGCAGGCGCACCACGCTGGCGGGCATCCTCGGGTTCACCGACGAGCGCACGGTGGTCTCCTGGACCTGACCGGGTCCCGCGGGCGGGGGAGGGGGCTCACCCCGCGATCTCCGCCAGCACCCTGACCGCCGCCCCCGGCCCGTCCTCCGCCCGCAGCGCCTCCCCCATCCGGGCCGCGGCGGCCGTGATCAGGGGGTCGGTGACGGCCTCGCGGACGGCCGCCGCGAGGGTTTCCGCGGTCAGCTCGCGCTGCATCATGGGGGCCGGGGCGACCCCCAGCCGGTGCAGATGGTCCCCCCACATCCGCTGGCTCGTCTCGAGCGCGCAGATCACCTGGGGGACGCCGGCCAGCAGCGCCGCGTTGTAGGTGCCGGGCCCGCCCGCGTGCACGGCCGCCCGCACCCGGGGCAGCAGCCAGGCGTACGGCACGTCCTTGACCACCATGACCCGGTCCGGGGCGTCGGTGACCTCGATCCCTCCCCAGCCCTCGACGACCACGGCGCGGTGCCCGGTCTCGCGGAGCGCGCTCAGGACGGCACGCGCGTTCGCCCGCGGGTCCGGGCTCAGGGTGGATCCGTAGCCGATGAAGAGCGGGGTGTCCCCCGTGTCGAGAAAGCGCATCAGATCGCCCGGCGGCTGCCAGCCGGGCGCGGGCGGCAGATGCCAGAACCCATGGGTGTGGACCCAGTCGGGCCAGTCGGCGGCCGGCGCGAGGACCTGCGGGCTGAAGATGTGCAGCACCGGGGTCGGGCTTCCGTCGGCGCGGTGCCGGAAGTCCAGGAATCCCTCCCTGGGCGGCAACCCGAGCGTCTCCGTCCGCCAGTGCGCGATCATCCCGATGAGCTCCGGCGAGATATAGGTCTTCGGATCCGTGCCGCGCAGGTCCTCCCGGTCGCTGAAGACCTCCGAGATACGGCCGAAGGCCGGATAGTCCCGGGAGACGACGAAGTTCGGATAGAGGACGGCCAGCACATTCGGGACGCCGAGGCGCTCCGCTATCTGGGCGATCTGCTCGCGGGACGCCTGGGAGTGGATGATGACGTCGAGCCCGTCCGCGTGGGCCGCGGCCGCCTCCCACATGTCGCGCAGCAGCACCGGATAGCGGTCGGTCGCCTCTTTCCGGATGGCGGCCCGCTTCGCCTCCGTCTCGGGGGTCCGCTGATCGCTCGTCCACCGCAGCTGCCGGATTTCGGGGCGCCGCCACAAGGTCACCGCCCAGTCGTCCAGCGGGGCGAATTCCACTCCGTAGGCGGCGGCGAAGGGCGCGAAAACTGCGGGGGCGGCCAGCACGGCCGTATGTCCCGCCTCGTTGAGCGCATACGCCAGGGCCAGATACGGCTCGACGTCGCCTCGGCTTCCATGGCAGTACACCAGCGCCTTCATGGAGCGGGTCCCCTTCTGTCGCGTCCGGTCCGTCGCGTCCGAATTCACGCATCGTCGCGGGGCGCGGCGCGGGCGGGCAAGAGGCAGCTTGCCGCGTCCAGACCGCGTTTAGCCGGCCGTCCAGGACCCGGCCTAGGCTTTGAGCGTGAAGGCGCTGATCTACTGCCACGGCACCCGTGGGGACCTCCAGCCATATCTCGCCCTGGCCCACGCCCTCAATCGGGCGGGCCACTCCGCCACGCTGGTCGGACCGCAGATGTACGCCACCTTCGCGGCCGCCTACGGCGTGCGATTCGAGCCACTGACCGATGAAGGCGTGAAAATCCTCTCCAGGCCCGATGTCCGCAGAATTCTGCTGCACAGCGACCGGCCGGAGAGCGAGATCGGCGAGTACCGCAAGGCCCGCGAGAAGATATTCAACGAATTCATGCCCAAGACGTATCCCGTGCTGCTTCAGCAGCTGTGGGACGCGGCCCGGGGCGGGGCCGACATCGTGGTCCACTCCCATCACTCGCGCCAGGTGATGCATCAGATCGCGGAGAAGCTGGGCGTCCCGCACGTGCTGGCCACGCTCTATCCGCACTTTGTCGCCTCCCGCCGGTACCCCAGCGAGATCGGCACCTTCGACGCCCGGCCGGACAACCTGGAACAGCACGAGAGGGCCGCCCGGCAGCCCCTCAAGCCGCTGCTCGTCGACCTGATCTCGACCTGGCGGGAGAAGACCCTCGGGCTTCCGCCCCGGGAGGGGTTTCTGGATTCCCGGTTCCGCGCCGACGGAAGTCCCGCCCCCGTCCTGCACGGCTTCAGCCCTCATGTGATCGAGCCGGCGCCGGACTGGCCCGCCTGGGTGCACACCACCGGCTTCTGGTCGCTTCCGCGGCAGGACGGCTGGCGGCCCGCCCCCGAGCTGGTGCGTTTCCTGGAGGACGGCGACAAGCCCGTGTTCATCGGCTTCGCCAGCCTCTCGGGCACCGACCCCGAGGCCACCGGGCAGCTGGTCCTCGAAGCCGTGCGGCGTACCGGAGTGCGCGCGGTGGTGGTCACGGGCTGGGGCGGAATCAGCATCGCCGACCCCCCTCGGCACATCCGGGTCGAGAACGACATCCCCTATGACTGGCTGTTCCCCCGGGTGCGCGCCGCGGTGCACGCCGGTGGGCCCGGCACCCACAATGTGGCCCTGGAGGCCGGCATCCCGCAGGTGACCTGCCCGTTCCACAAGGATCAGGTGATGTGGGGGAACCACCTGCGTGACCTCGGCGTCGCCCCGCCGCCCCTGAAACAGCGCGATCTCACCGCGGACGCCCTCGCCGCCGCCATCGACACGGCCCTGACCGACCCGGCGATCGCCCGAACCGTCGACCGGATGGCCCGGCTGGCCCGGAAGGCCGAAGGAGAGAAAGGGGAGAAAGGGGAGAGGGGAGCGGAGAACGCGGTGCGGGTATTGGAGGAGATTCAGCGGGGGAGCCACCCCATGCCCGAACCGGCCCGGTCGTCCTGATCGTCCGTTCCGCCGGGAAATGCGTCCCGTCCGGCTTCGCCGTGGCGTTTGCCGGAACCGACTCGGGGAAGGCCGACGTCCTCCTCGATGGCCCGTCTCACTCCTCGGAGGCGGCTAGTGTGTGTTGCTGAGATGGCCGGCGACATCTGTGGGGCAGTCTGTGCGTGAATATCTGCTGACTCTGTGCATCACGGCCGCGGTCACCTATCTGCTGACCGGGCCGGTTCGTAAGTTCGCCATTGTGGTGGGCGCGATGCCGGAGATCCGCGCGCGCGATGTGCACCGCGAGCCCACACCGCGGCTCGGCGGTATCGCGATGTTCGGCGGGCTGTGCGCGGGGCTGTTGGTGGCCGCGCATCTGACCAATCTCAAGGGCGCCTTCGAGCTGTCCAACGAGCCGCGCGCGCTGCTGTCAGGGGCGGGGCTCATCTGGCTGCTGGGGGTGCTGGACGACAAGTGGGGCGTGGACGCGCTGATCAAGCTGGGCGGCCAGATGATCGCCGCCGGTGTGATGGTGCTCCAGGGCCTCACCATCCTGTGGCTGCCGGTGCCCGGGGTGGGCCCGGTGTCGCTGACGCCCTGGCAGGGCACGCTGCTCACGGTCGCGCTCGTGGTGATCACCATCAACGCGGTGAACTTCGTGGACGGCCTGGACGGCCTGGCCTCCGGCATGGTGTGCATCGCGGCCGCCGCGTTCTTCATGTACGCGTACCGCATGTGGTACGGCCACGGGCTGGAGTCGGCCGCCCCCGCGACCCTGTTCGCCGCCATCCTGATGGGGATGTGCCTGGGCTTTCTGCCGCACAACATCCACCCCGCCCGGATCTTCATGGGCGACTCCGGCTCGATGCTGATCGGCCTGGTGCTGGCGGCGGGCGCGATCTCGGTCACGGGCCAGGTGGACCCGGACTCGCTGAGGCTGTGGGCCGGCTCCGAGACCGCCGCGGTGCACGCCACCGTCCCGGTCTACATCCCGCTGCTGCTGCCGCTGACCGTGATCGCGGTGCCGTTCGCCGACCTGGTGCTGGCCATCGTCCGCCGCACCTGGCGGGGCCAGTCGCCGTTCGCCGCGGACCGCGGCCATCTGCACCACCGACTGCTGGAGATCGGCCACTCGCACAGCCGCGCGGTGCTGATCATGTACTTCTGGTCGGCGCTGATCGCCTTCGGCGCGGTGGCGTACTCGGTGAACTCGGTCAGCATGTGGTTCGTGCTCTCGATCGTCGCGCTGAGCGCGACGGGGCTGGTCCTCCTGCTGCTGCCGCGCTTCACCCCGCGGGTGCCGCGCTGGGCGGAGAGTTTCGTTCCGCCGCGGTACCGCCGCCGCAAGGGCCCGGTCGCCGCGGCCTCGCGGGAGATCGCGCGGGAGGCATCCGCCGGAGCGCCGGACGCAGAGCCGGAGCCCGCGCCGGGGTGCGAGCCGGTGGGCCGGATCCCGGCGGGGATCAATGGGGCCACCGCGATCGGCGACCGCTCCCGCTTCACCCAGCGGGGCAAGATCGGTAGCTCTCGGTGAGGTCCGCCGAGCGCTCCGAGTGATCAATTTCCGATTTCGCCTTCCCGTTATCGCTTTCCGGGCAACAGCCCCATAAAGGGCGGTTCGCAGTCGTCAACGCATGATAGGTTGGCTCACCCTCCCGTGTGACGTGCAGCACATTCGGCAGGTAAAGACCTCATCAAATAGTTTGTGATACCGTTCACGAAAACCCGGTGCCAGAGCCGAAGGGCCGTAGTGCGACTGTCCTTCGTCGTGAGGTTCCTTTCACTTCCGGGGATACGCTCGTCAACGACGAACCGTTGCTTCCGACTCTTGCCGGAGAACCCTTTCATGCAGTCCAACGACGCCCGAACGCTCCTGCAGTGTGCCGTGCCCACCGCAGCCGTCGGCGCCGCCGCCGTTGTCGTCGGTGCCGTACTCGCCGGTGGCAAAGGCGCGTTGGGAGCCGCGTTCGGGGCGATCCTGGTAACCGCGATCATGACCGTCGACCTGATCGTGCTGGTGCGCACCGCGAACAAGCTTCCGCAGATCTTCCAGATGATGGGTCTCGCGCTCTATGCCGTGCAGTTCCTGCTGATGGCATTGGTACTCGCCATCTTCAAGGACACCACGCTGTTCAACACCAGGGCCTTCGCCTTCGCGCTGCTCGCCGCGACGCTGACGTGGATCACCGCGCAGACCCGCGCGCACATGAAGGCCAAGATCTTTTACGTGCAGCCGGAAGCGGAAGACGAACGGAACCCGGCGGGGGAGAAGAAGGCTTCTCCCGCCGGGTCTCCATCGTGAGCTGTAGGGCCGGTATAAGGGCACGTCCGCTCACCTGCTATCGTCCGGTGCCATCTGAGGCACAGCGGGCGCAGGCGGCTGAACCCCCGGATTCCACGGGACGGAATCGGCGGCCCATGCAGCTGCTGCCCACCGACTACACCGGACTTGTGCCGACAAGCCGCCCCCACATTCGTAAGACCAGTCCAGTGCCGTTCCGTGGCCATGTGCCGCGCCGACACAACGAGGTTGCCGTACCCATGCGCCACGCTGAAGGAGCTCGCGGTGAGTCCTGACCAGACGCTCGCCTTCGAGACCGATTGCCACATCTTCGAAGGGTGCGGCTTCCCGGCCCCCGGGCTCCACTCGTTCACGTTCGAGCCGATCGCCACGATCGGCGGCTTCGAGATCAACAAGCCGATGCTGCTGGCGCTCCTGAGCACCGTGGTCGTGGTGGGCTTCTTCTGGGCCGCCTTCGGCCGGGCCAAGGTCGTCCCCGGCAAGCTCCAGCTGATCGGCGAGGCGGGCTATGACGTCGTGCGCCGCGGCATCGTCTACGAGGCCCTGGGCAAGAAGGAGGGCGACAAGTACGTCCCCCTCATGGTCTCGCTGTTCTTCTTTGTCTGGATCATGAACCTCTGGTCGATCATTCCGGTCGCCCAGTTCCCGGTGACGTCGATCATCGCCTTCCCGGCCGGCCTCGCAGCGATCGTCTACATCCTGTGGGTGAGCCTGACCTTCCGGAAGCACGGCTTCGTCGGTGGTCTGAAGAACATCAGCGGCTACGACAAGTCGCTGGGCGCGGTGCTGCCGCTGGTCATGGCCCTGGAGCTGCTCTCCAACCTGATCATCCGGCCGTTCACCCACGCCGTCCGGCTGTTCGCCAACATGTTCGCGGGTCACGTGCTGCTGCTGATCTTCACGATCGCCAGCTGGTACCTGCTGAACGGCATCGGCATCGCCTACGCGAGCGTCTCGTTCGTGATGGTCATCGCGATGACCGCCTTCGAGCTGTTCATCCAGGCCCTTCAGGCCTACGTCTTCGTCCTGCTGGCCTGCGCCTACATCCAGGGCGCTCTCGCCGAGCACCACTGAGCCACCGGCCAGTCCCGTCCCAAACAGGCGTCCGGTGGCCAACCCCCACCGGTCCGTGAAAGAGAAGGAAGAAACGGCATGTCCGCTCTCCAGACCCTCGCTGCCGACGCTGTCCAGCTCAAGGGCAACCTCGGTTCGATCGGCTACGGCCTCGCGGCCATCGGCCCCGGCGTGGGCGTCGGCATCATCTTCGGCAACGGCACCCAGGCGCTTGCCCGGCAGCCCGAGGCGGCCGGTCTGATCCGCGCCAACCAGATCCTCGGCTTCGTTCTCTGTGAGGCGCTCGCCCTGATCGGTCTGGTCATGCCGTTCGTCTACCCCTACAAGTGACCGCGGCGGCTGACCGGTCCCCCGGACGAAAGGCAATGATGTGAACGCCCTGGTGACCCTGGCGGCTGACAAGCCGGAGAACCCGCTCATCCCGCCGATTCCCGAACTCGTCATCGGCCTCATCGCCTTCGCCATCGTCTTCTTCTTCCTCGGCAAGAAGCTCCTCCCGAACATCAACCGGGTTCTGGACGAGCGCCGTGCGGCGATCGAGGGCGGCATGGAGGAGGCCGACGCGCGCAAGGCCGAGGCCCAGCAGGTCCTCGAGGACTACCGCGCCCAGCTCGCCGACGCCCGTCACGAGGCCGCGCGACTGCGCCAGGAGGCGCAGGAGCAGGGTGCCGCGCTCATCGCCGAGATGCGCGCGGAAGGCCAGCGGCAGCGTGAGGAGATCATCGCCGCCGGCCACGCCCAGATCGAGGCCGACCGCAAGCAGGCGGCGCAGACGCTGCGCCAGGACGTGGGCAAGCTCGCCACCGACCTGGCCGGCAAGATCGTCGGCGAGTCCCTCGAGGACGTCGCCCGCCAGGGCCGCGTCATCGACCGGTTCCTCGACGAGCTCGAGACGAAGGCTGACGCCGCGGCCGAGACGAAGGCCGAGGCCGGCCGATGAACGGAGCGAGCCGGGAGGCACAGGCCGCCGCACGCGAGCGCTTCGACGCGCTGACGGACAGCGTCTCCGTCGACGCCGTGAAGCTCGCGGACGACCTGGCCGCCGTCACCGCGCTGCTCGACCGCGAGGTCTCGCTGCGCCGGGTCCTCACCGACCCGGCGCAGCCCGGCGAGGCCAAGGCCGAGCTGGCCGCGCGCCTGCTGACCGGGCAGGTCGGCGGCGAGACCGTCGACCTGGTGTCCGGAATGGTCCGGTCCCGCTGGTCGCGCTCGCGCGACCTGGTGGACGCGATCGAGGAGCTGGCGTCCTCCGCCGACCTCGTCGCGGCCCAGCGGGCCGGTGCCCTGGACGACGTCGAGGACGAGCTGTTCCGGTTCGGCCGGATCATCTCCTCCTCCACCGAGCTGCGGTCCGCGCTGACCGACCGGGTCGCGACCACCTCGGCCAAGGTCGCGCTGGTGCGCGAGCTGCTGGGCGGCCGGACCAATCCGGCCACCGAGCGGCTGGTCAGCCGTCTTGTGACTCAGCCGCGGGGACGTAGCCTGGAAGCGGGGCTCGAGGGCCTCTCGCGGCTCGCCGCGACCCGCCGCGACCGCCTGGTCGCGGTGGTGACGTCGGCTGTGCCGCTCAGCGACCGGCACAAGCAGCGTCTCGGTGCGGCTCTGGCGAAGCTGTACGGCCACAAGGTGCACCTCAACCTGGATGTGGACCCCGCGGTCCGCGGCGGGATCGAGGTACGCATCGGCGACGAGATCATCGACGGCACCATCGCCGAGCGCCTGGACGAGGCGGCCCGGCGGATGGCCGGCTGACCCGGCCGTACCAACTCAAAAGCCAACTCAACAAGCATGTAAGCGGCCCGAGTTGGGCCGTAGTCAGATACTTCGGGCCCAACAAGGAGAGCAGGGAACCCAGATGGCGGAGCTCACGATCCGGCCGGAGGAGATCCGGGACGCACTGGAGAACTTTGTCCAGGCGTACAAGCCGGACGCGGCCTCGCGCGAGGAGGTCGGTACGGTCACCGTCGCCGGCGACGGCATCGCGAAGGTCGAAGGTCTTCCCTCGGCCATGGCGAACGAGCTGCTGAAGTTCGAGGACGGCACCCTCGGCCTCGCCCTCAACCTCGAGGAGCGCGAGATCGGCGCGGTCGTCCTCGGTGAGTTCAGCGGCATCGAAGAGGGCCAGCAGGTGCAGCGCACCGGCGAGGTGCTCTCGGTCGCCGTCGGCGAGGGCTACCTCGGCCGCGTCGTCGACCCGCTGGGCAACCCGATCGACGGCCTCGGCGAGATCGAGACCGAGGGCCGCCGCGCCCTCGAGCTTCAGGCCCCCACGGTCATGGACCGCAAGTCGGTCCACGAGCCGATGGAGACCGGCTACAAGGCCGTCGACGCGATGACCCCGATCGGCCGCGGCCAGCGTCAGCTGATCATCGGCGACCGGCAGACCGGCAAGACCGCGCTGTCCGTCGACACGATCATCAACCAGCGTGACAACTGGCGCTCCGGCGACCCGAAGAAGCAGGTCCGCTGCATCTACGTCGCCATCGGCCAGAAGGGCTCCACCATCGCCAGCGTGCGCGCCGCGCTGGAGGAGGCCGGCGCCCTGGAGTACACGACGATCGTCGCCGCCCCGGCGTCCGACCCGGCGGGCTTCAAGTACCTGGCCCCCTACACCGGCTCGGCCATCGGCCAGCACTGGATGTACCAGGGCAAGCACGTCCTGATCGTCTTCGACGACCTGTCCAAGCAGGCCGACGCCTACCGCGCCGTCTCGCTGCTGCTGCGCCGTCCGCCGGGCCGCGAGGCGTACCCCGGTGACGTCTTCTACCTGCACTCCCGGCTGCTGGAGCGCTGCGCCAAGCTCTCCGACGAGATGGGTTCCGGCTCGATGACCGGTCTGCCGATCGTCGAGACCAAGGCCAACGACGTCTCGGCGTTCATCCCGACCAACGTCATCTCCATCACCGACGGCCAGTGCTTCCTGGAGTCCGACCTGTTCAACGCCGGCCAGCGCCCGGCTCTGAACGTCGGTATCTCGGTCTCCCGCGTCGGTGGCTCGGCCCAGCACCGGGCCATGCGGCAGGTCTCCGGCCGGCTCCGGGTGGACCTCGCCCAGTTCCGTGAGCTCGAGGCGTTCGCCGCCTTCGGTTCCGACCTGGACGCGGCCTCCAAGGCCTCGCTGGAGCGCGGTTCGCGCATGGTCGAGCTGCTCAAGCAGCCGCAGTACGCCCCGTTCGCCACCGAGGACCAGGTCGTCTCCATCTGGGCCGGCACCACCGGCAAGATGGACGACGTTCCGGTCGGGGACATCCGCCGCTTCGAGAGCGAGCTGCACGACTACCTGCACCGTGAGCACAAGGGCCTGATGACCAGCATCATCGAGGGCGGCAAGATGTCCGATGACACCATCGGCGCGCTCGGCGAGGCCGTCGACAGCTTCAAGCGCCAGTTCGAGACCTCGGACGGCAAGCTGCTGGGCGAGGGCTGAGCATGGGTGCCCAACTCCGGGTCTACAAGAGGCGGATCAAGTCCATCTCTGCGACCAAGAAGATCACCAAGGCGATGGAGATGATCGCCGCCTCGCGCGTCGTCAAGGCGCAGCGCCAGGTGGCCGCGTCGACTCCGTACGCCAGTGAGCTCACCCGGGCGGTGGGCGCGGTGGCCACCGGCTCCACCACCAAGCACCCGCTCACCACCGAGGCGGAGACCCCGACCCGGGCCGCGCTGCTGCTCATCACCAGCGACCGCGGCCTGGCCGGCGGCTACTCGGCGAACGTGATCAAGGCGGCCGAGCAGGCCACCAAGGCCCTCACCGAGCAGGGCAAGGAGGTCGACACCTACATCGTCGGCCGCAAGGGTGTCGCCTACTACGGCTTCCGTGAGTACAAGGTCACGGAGTCGTGGACCGGGTTCACCGACAACCCGACCTACGCGGACGCCAAGAAGATCGCGGGCCCGCTGATCGAGGCCGTGCAGCAGGACACCGCCGAGGGCGGCGTGGACGAGCTGCACATCGTCTACACCGAGTTCGTCTCGATGCTGACGCAGACGCCGGTCGACAACCGGCTGCTGCCGCTGAGCATGGAGAAGACGGCGGAGGAGACGGCGGCGAAGGATGTCATCGCGCCGCTGTACGAGTTCGAGCCGTCGGCGGAGGAGGTGCTCGACGCGCTGCTGCCGCGGTACGTCGAGTCCCGTATCTACAACGCCCTGCTCCAGGCGGCAGCGTCCAAGCACGCGGCCACCCGCCGGGCGATGAAGTCGGCGACCGACAACGCCGAAGAGCTCATCAAGTCGCTCTCGCGGCTTGCCAACGCGGCCCGCCAGGCCGAAATCACCCAGGAAATCAGCGAGATCGTCGGTGGCGCGAGTGCCCTGGCCGACGCCTCTGCGGGGAGTGACTGACAACTATGACCACCACTGTTGAGCCGACCGCTCCTGCCGGCGTGGCCACTGGCCGCGTCGCGCGGGTCATCGGCCCGGTCGTCGACGTGGAGTTCCCCGTCGACGCGATGCCGGAAATCTACAACGCACTGAACGTCGAGGTCGCGGACCCCTCCGAGGAGGGCAAGACCAAGACGCTCACCCTCGAGGTCGCCCAGCACCTCGGTGAGGGCGTGGTTCGCGCCATCTCGATGGAGCCCACCGACGGTCTGGTCCGCCAGGCCCTGGTGACCGACACCGGCGACGGCATCACCGTCCCGGTCGGCGATGTCACCAAGGGCCGGGTGTTCAACACCCTGGGCAAGATCCTCAACGAGCCCGAGGCCGAGTCCGAGGTCACCGAGCGCTGGTCCATCCACCGCAAGGCCCCGGCCTTCGACCAGCTCGAGTCCAAGACCGAGATGTTCGAGACCGGCCTGAAGGTCGTCGACCTGCTGACCCCGTACGTCAAGGGCGGCAAGATCGGTCTGTTCGGCGGCGCGGGTGTCGGCAAGACCGTCCTCATCCAGGAAATGATCATGCGTGTGGCCAAGCTGCACGAGGGCGTTTCCGTGTTCGCCGGCGTCGGCGAGCGCACCCGTGAGGGCAACGACCTGATCGAGGAGATGGCCGAGTCCGGCGTTCTCCCGCAGACCGCGCTGGTCTTCGGCCAGATGGACGAGCCCCCGGGCACCCGTCTGCGGGTCGCCCTGGCCGGTCTGACCATGGCGGAGTACTTCCGCGATGTGCAGAAGCAGGACGTGCTGTTCTTCATCGACAACATCTTCCGCTTCACCCAGGCCGGTTCCGAGGTCTCGACGCTGCTCGGCCGTATGCCCTCCGCGGTGGGCTACCAGCCGAACCTGGCCGACGAGATGGGCATCCTCCAGGAGCGCATCACCTCGACCCGCGGTCACTCGATCACCTCCATGCAGGCGATCTACGTCCCCGCGGACGACCTGACCGACCCGGCCCCGGCGACCACCTTCGCGCACCTCGACGCGACGACGGTGCTCTCCCGTCCGATCTCGGAGAAGGGCATCTACCCGGCGGTGGACCCGCTGGACTCCACCTCCCGGATCCTGGACCCGCGTTACATCTCGCAGGAGCACTACGACTGCGCCTCGCGGGTCAAGTCCATCCTCCAGAAGTACAAGGACCTCCAGGACATCATCAACATCCTGGGCATCGACGAGCTCGGCGAGGAAGACAAGCTCACCGTCTTCCGCGCCCGCCGTATCGAGCGCTTCCTGTCGCAGAACACCCACGCGGCGAAGCAGTTCACCGGCGTCGACGGCTCGGACGTGCCGCTGGACGAGTCCATCGCCGCGTTCAACGCGATCGCCGACGGTGAGTTCGACCACTTCCCGGAGCAGGCGTTCTTCATGTGCGGTGGCCTGGACGACCTGAAGGCCAAGGCCAAGGAGCTGGGCGTCTCCTGAAGCCCGGTCTTCCGGAAGTCCGGTCTTCTGAAGAAGCCTGGCCTTCTTGAAGCTGGACCTTCGATAAGCCCGAGGTCAACCGGAGAGGGGTGGGCCGCGTCCCACCCCTCTCCGTACGCCCGTTATCCTTTGACGAAAGCCCTGTCGCACCCGGCAGGTGAAGACCCGAGGAGCCACGTTGGCTGCTGAGCTGCATGTCGAGCTGGTCGCGGCGGACCGTAGTGTCTGGTCCGGCAAGGCCTCCTTGGTCATCGCGCGCACCACATCCGGTGACATCGGCGTCATGCCCGGCCACCAGCCGCTGCTCGGTGTGCTGGAGTCCGGCCCGGTGACCATCCGCACGAGCGAGGGCGGAACGGTCGTCGTCGCGGTGCACGGTGGGTTCATCTCGTTCTCGGACGACAAGCTCTCGCTGCTCGCCGAGATCGCGGAGCTGTCCGACGAGATCGATGTCAAGCGGGCGGAGCGGGCGCTGGAGCGTGCCAAGGCAGAGGCTGACGCCGCCGCCGAGCGGCGTGCCGACGTCCGGCTGCGCGCGGTGGCGGGAGCGCACTGAAGCCTGTCACGAACGGTCGAAACCCTCAGCCGCGGGCCGCGTGGGAACTTCCCTGCGCCGGTCCGCGGCTGAGGCGATGCAGGTGCGGTTTTTCCGGATGACGCGAGGAGGTCGGTGAAGATGGCCCTCGCTCTGCTTGTGTGCGGCGTGGTCGTAGCGCTGGTGGTCGTGGGACTCTTCGTCTTCGGTCTGCGGCGGCGGCTGATCCAGCGGTCCGGCGGAACCTTTGACTGCTCACTGCGCTGGGACGCGCCCGGCCCCGAGGCCGAGCCGGAACCCAGCGGCAAGGGCTGGGTGTACGGCGTCGCTCGCTACAACGGTGACCGGATCGAGTGGTTCCGGGTCTTCTCCTACGCGCCCAGACCGCGCCGGGTCCTGGAGCGCGCCTCGATCGAGGTGCTGGAGCGGCGTACGCCGAAGGGCGAGGAGGAACTGGCGCTGCTCTCCGACGCGGTGGTGCTGGCCTGTCTGCACAGCGGCACCCGGCTGGAGCTGGCGATGAGCGAGGACGCGCTGACCGGCTTTCTGGCCTGGCTGGAGGCCGCCCCGCCCGGCCAGCGGGTGAATGTGGCATAGGTTTTGAATTCTCTTAATGGGTCGCCTGAAAGAAGGGGGCCCATTTTGTTGTTTCGTGTCCACTGGATGGGCGTGATATGGCTCACGGTGGAATGCGTTCTGCGCTCGTCGTGGATGTGGCACGATCGGGGCGTAGCCGCATTCGATCTTGTTTTCGGTCCGGCGGCGCGGGGGAAAGGCTTTCGCTTCATATGGCGTGCGCCTGCGTATGGCGTGCCGATATCGCTTGCTTTCCCTCCTGGTACGGCCGCGGCGCGGAAGTCTTCCCCCGAGCTCTGCGCCGCGGCTCCCCACCCTCTGTGGGGTCAGCCGACTCCGCCCAGCTCCTGGGCCAGCACCGCCGCCTGCACCCGGCTGCGCAGCCCCAGCTTGCCGAGCACCCTGCTGACGTGGGTCTTCACGGTGGCCTCCGCCATGGCGAGGTGATCGGCGATCTCGGCGTTGGACAGGCCCCGGCCCAGTGCGCCCAGCACCTCCCGCTCGCGCGGGGTGAGGGAGGCGAGCGCCGCCGGGTCGGCGGTGGCGGCGGCCGGCGCGGGGTTCGGCCGGGCGAACTCGGCGATCAGACGGCGGGTCACGGCCGGGGCGATCATGCCCTCGCCGCGGGCCACCGTCCGTACGGCCTCCAGCAGGCCCGCCGCGTCGCTGTCCTTGAGAAGGAAGCCGGCCGCCCCGGCGCGCAGGGCGCCGAAGACATACTCGTCGAGGTCGAAGGTGGTCAGGACCAGTACGTCGGCCAGCTGCTCGGCGACGATCTCGCGGGTGGCCGAGACCCCGTCCAGACGCGGCATCTGAACGTCCATCAGCACCAGGTCGGGCCGCAGCTCCCGGGTCAGGCGGACGGCCTGCTCGCCGTCGGCCGCCTCCGCGATCACCTCGATGTCGGGGGCGGAGCGCAGGATGAGCACCAGCCCGGCCCGTACGGCCGACTGGTCCTCCGCGACCAGGACGCGGACCCTGGACGATTCAGCCTCCCCCTGAGGCCGCGGTGCGTTCACTGTGTCAGGGCTCCTTTGCCGTCGAGGGGCAGCGCCGCCCGTACCCGCCACACCGGTCCGGCCGGCTCGGGGTGCGGGCCGGCTTCGAGGGTGCCGCCGAGCAGGGAGACGCGCTCCCGCATCCCGATGACGCCCATGCCGGAGCCGGGCGCGCGGGGTCCGGGGCGGGTGTCGAACGGGCTGGTGACGCCGACCTCCAGGACGCCGGCCCCGGCCGGACCGTCGGCGCCATGGCCGAGGCGTACGGTCACCTCGCCGGGGGCCGCGTGCTTGAGCGCGTTGGTCAGCGACTCCTGGACGATGCGGTACGCGGCGAGCTCGACCGGCGCGGGAAGCGCTGCGCCCGGCGCGCGCTCGTCGCGCAGCGCGAACTTCAGCCCGCTGACGGCGGGGGCGTCCGCGCGGGCGCGTTCGATCAGCGCGTCGAGGGCGTCGAGGGTGGGCGCCGCGGTGGGCTCCGTCGCCCCGCCCGCGTCGCGCAGCAGCTCGATCAGCTGACGCATCTCGGCCAGGCCCCGCACGCTGTTCTCCCGGATGACGCCGAGCGCGTCGTCCGTCGCGGCGGCGTCCCCCAGGGACAGCGCGGCGGTGGAGTGGATGGCGATGGCCGACAGATGGCCGGCGACCCGGTCGTGCAGCTCGCGGGCCATGCGGGCGCGCTCGGCCACCACGGCCTCCCGCCGGTCCAGCTCGGCCAGCAGGGCCGTCCGCTCGGCCTCCAGCCGGGCGGCCTCGGCGGCCTCCTGGTGATTGCGCACGATCGCCCCGGTGCCGGCCGGGGCGAAGGTGAGCAGGGCGGTGACCAGGCCGATGAACAGCGACTCGGGGGTGCGCAGCAGTGCCAGCGGCACGACCGTGGCGACCACGGTGGTCGCCACAGACGCGGGCGGCAGCCGCCGGGCCAGGGAGGGCGGTCCGTAGAGGACCGCCGCGTACACCAGGTCCGTGTACATCAGGACGGTCGCGATGAGCGAGCCGCCGCACAGGTCCACGGCGAGGGCGGCGGTGCCGAGCGCCAGGGCGGTGCCCGGGGCCATGCGGCGCAGCAGTTCGGCGGCCGCCATGGCGGCCAGCGCGGTGACCGTCGACCACGGGGGCAGCGTGATGGGCGACAGCTCGCCCAGATACACCCCGCCGCGCAGCCCGAGACCCATCAGCAGCAGCCCGCCCAACAGCCCGCCTACGGCGATGGCGACGTCGACGCGGTGCGGCGCCGGAAGGCGGGACGGCATGGGTCCATCACAACACGCCGCCGCTGGGCCTGCGTCCCCTTCCCGACGGGCCCGGGCCGCGCCGCCGTACATCGAAGGATGCAGTCCGGTCTCGTCGTCGCCGACGACGCGGCGGCCCGGATCTCGCGGGACGGTAGGGGAGACGGGCAGGAGAAGGGAGAACGGGCCGTGATCGTGGGACTGATCGTCGCCAGCGAGGTCGGCTTCTGGGTGGTGCTGCTCGGCGGCCTGTGTGTGCGGTACGTCCTGCGGAAGCCGCGGGCCGGGGCGGCGCTGCTGGCCTGTGTGCCACTGCTGGACGTGGTGCTGCTGACCGCGACCGTGATCGATCTGCGGCGGGGCGCCGAGCCGTCGACCGCGCATGGGCTGGCCGCGGTCTACCTGGGCTTCTCCATCGCGTACGGGCACTACATGATCAATTGGGCGGACGGGCGCTTCGCCCACCGGTTCGCGGGTGGGCCGCCCCCGGTCAAGCCGCCCAAGTACGGTGCGGCGCGGGTGAGGCACGAGTGGCGGCTGTGGCGGATGACGCTGATCGCCGCGGTGATCGCGGTGGCCGTGCTCCAGGCGTGCATCTGGCTGATCGGCGACGGGGACCGCAGCGAACCGATGGTGGCGTGGCAGGGGCAGATGCTGACGGTCGCGGGCATCCACCTGCTGGTCGCCGTCTGCTACACGGTCTGGCCGCCCAAGGACAAGAAGCAAGCGGAAGAGAGGGACCGGGGCCGGCCCCGGTCCCTCACCAAATCCTGATCAGCGGTTCTCGCCGGGTACCCACAGCACGTCCCCGACCTCCTTGTTGGCCTCCCGGGCCAGGATGAACAGCAGGTCGGAGAGGCGGTTGAGATAGGTGGCGGCGAGCGGGTTCATGGACTCCCCGTACTCGTCGAACGCCGCCCACGTCGAGCGCTCGGCCCGGCGTACGACGGTGCACGCCTGGTGCAGCAGGGCCGCGCCGGGCGTGCCGCCGGGGAGGATGAAGCTGCGCAGCTTCTCCAGCCCTTCGAGGAAGAGGTCGCAGTCCGCCTCCAGCTTGTCGATATAGCTCTGTTCGACGCGCAGCGGCGGGTGCTCGGGGTTCTCGACGACCGGGGTGGACAGGTCCGCGCCCACGTCGAACAGGTCGTTCTGGACGCGGACCAGCACGTTGACGATCTGTGGGGGCAGCGCCCCCAGCGCGATGGCCACCCCGATCGCGGCGTTCGCCTCGTTCGCGTCGGCGTATGCGGCGATCCGCGGATCCGTCTTGGCGGTGCGGCTCATGTCGCCGAGGGTCGTGGTGCCCTTGTCCCCGGTGCGCGTATAGATGCGGGTGAGTCTGACCATGCGTCCGAGCCTACGCGCGGGGGCTGGAGAACGGTCGCTACGCCCCGGCCTTGCGGAACACCCGAGTGCCGATCGTCATGGACACCGCGCACAGGGCGAGCCCGACCAGCGCGCCGACACCGACCGTGTCCCAGCCGTAGTCCCCGACGTACGCGGCGCGCACCGCGTCCACGAGGTAGCGGAACGGCACACAGCGCGAGACGGCGTCCAGCCAGCCCGGGGCCAGGGCCATCGGCAGCAGGATGCCGGAGAGCAGCATCGCGGGCATGTTGACGGTGCTGATGACCGGGGCGAACCCCTGCGGGCCGTCGACCCGCATGGCCAGCGCGTACGACAGCGAGGCCAGCGAGATGGTGAGCAGGCCGACGAAGACGAAGCCGACGACCACCCCGAGCACCGGGGCGCGCAGCCCCAGCGGGACGGCGGCGATCACCAGCACCAGCGACTGGACCAGCAGTTGGACCACGTCCTTGAGCGCGCGGCCCAGCAGCAGCGCGAGCCGGCTGACGGGGGTGACCCGCATCCGCTCGATCACCCCGAACTGCTTCTCCAGGAGGATACCGAAGCCCGCGAACGCGGCGCTGAACAGGCCGAGCTGGATGAGCAGTCCGGGGACCAGCGTCTGCCAGGAGTCGCCCTCGCCGCCGAGCGGGACGTCGCGCAGCAGGGGGCCGAAGAAGACGAGGTAGAACATGGGCTGGAGCAGCCCGAAGGCCACGGCGACCTTGGAGTTCATGGCCTGGCGCAGATAGCGGCCGAAGATCAGGCCGGTGTCGGAGAGCAGGTTGGACACGGCGTAAGGCTCCTGGGTCGTCAGACGGCGATGGGGGCGGGGTCGGGGTCGGGCCGCTGTGCGCCGCGCCCGGTGATGGCGATGAAGGCGTCCTGGAGGGTGGCGTCCGGCGATCCGCCGTACTCGGCCTTGAGCCGCGCCGCGGTGCCCTCGGCGACCACCGTGCCCTTGTCGACGATGACGAGCCGGTCGGCGAGCGCCTCCGCCTCGTCGAGGTAGTGGGTGGTCAGGAAGACCGTCATGGCGTGCCCGGGTGAGCGTGTCTCGGGGCGCTGCGCGGGCTGGACTGAGGAGCCGCGCAGCGACGAAGGAGCGAGCAGTGACGAGGGAAGCCCGTGCGTTGGAGCGCCCTGAGACTGAGCGGGGAGAGGAGCGCGCAGGCGTCGGATCAGCTCCCACAGGTCGGCGCGGCTGCCCGGGTCGAGCCCGGTGGTCGGCTCGTCGAGGAAGAGGACGGCGGGGCGGTGGGTGAGGCCCATGGCGATGTCGAGGCGGCGCCGCTGCCCGCCGGACAGGGCGCCGCACTTGCGGTCCAGCAGCTCGGTCAGGCCGAGGTCGGCGGCGAGTTCCTCGGCGCGGGCGGCCGCCTCGGCCTTGCCGAGCCGGTAGAGGCGGCCCTGGGTGGTGAGTTCCTCGCGGACGGAGACGGACGGGTCGACGCCGCCGGACTGGGCGACGTACCCGATCTTCCGGCGCACCCCCGCCGGGTCGCGGGCGAGGTCGTGCCCGGCGACGGTCGCGGCCCCGCCGGTGGGCGGGAGCAGCGTGGTGAGCATGCGCAGGGTCGTGGTCTTGCCCGCGCCGTTGGGGCCGAGGAAGCCGAGGATCTCGCCCGGCCGGACGGTGAGGTCGATGCCGCGTACGGCCTCGACGGGGCCGTGCTTGGTCTGGAAGGTCCGGGCGAGCCCGGCCGTGCTGATGACAGGCATGCGCCTAGAAAAGCAGGGAGACTTAAATTTTGCAACGACCCCAAAAATTAAGAGGCTCCATCGAAGCTAGGATGAGGCCATGGCGGAAGGACTCAGGGAGCGGAAGAAGCGGCAGGTCAAGCAGCGCATCTCGGACATGGCCACCGCGCTGTTCCTGGAACACGGCTTCGAGGCGGTCACGATCGCGGCGGTCGCCGAGGTCGCGGACGTCTCGGTCAACACCGTCTACAACTACTTCCCCGCCAAGGAAGACCTCCTGTTCGACCGCGAGGACGAGGTCGTCGAACGCCCCTCGCGGCTCGTCCGGGAGCGCGGAGAGGGCGTGCCGGCGGTGCGGGCGGTGCTGGACCGGCTGCGCCAGGACGTCGCGGAGCGCAACCCGTACGCCGGGATGGACCCGGGCTACGCACGCTTCATGCAGGTCATCCAGGAGTCGCCGACGCTGATGGCCCGGCTGCTGCGGATGCAGGGCCAGATCGTCGACCGGCTGGCCACCACCCTGCGGGAGGAGACCGGCGCCGCCGCGGACGACCCGACGCCCGAGTTCATCGCCCACCAGCTCGTCGGCATGCAGAACGCCGTCCACCGCAACATCGCGCGCTGCCATGCCACGGGCGGCACCCCCGAGCAGCTCTCCGCGGAGCTGCTGCGGCAGATCGACGTCATGGAGTCGCTCCTCAGTGAGAGCGTTCTCAACTATGCGGTGAAGAACACACCGTGACGCGCCTTACTAGGGGCTGCCACAAGGGGTGAACGGGCGTTAAGGTCCGGCCATTGGCGTCAGTTACTCAAAGTACGAAAGGACGTGGACGTGGCCAGGAAGCTCGCGGTCATCGGTGCCGGACTCATGGGATCCGGCATCGCGCAGGTCTCCGCCCAGGCGGGCTGGGACGTGGTGCTCCGTGACGTGACCGACGAGGCGCTGCGCCGCGGCACCGACGCCATCCGGGCCTCGTACGAGAAGTTCGTCGCCAAGGGCAAGCTCGAGGCGGAGGCCGCCGAGCAGGCGCTGGCGCGCATCACCACCACGACCGACCTGGACGCCGCCGCCGACGCGGATGTCGTCGTGGAGGCCGTCTTCGAGAAGATCGAGGTCAAGCGGGAGATCTTCCGTACGCTCGACGGCCTGGTCAAGGACGAGACGATCCTCGCCTCCAACACCTCCGCCATCCCGATCACCAAGATCGCGGCGGCCACCGAGCGCCCCGAGCGGGTCGTCGGCACCCACTTCTTCTCGCCCGTGCCGATGATGCAGCTGTGCGAGCTGGTGCGCGGATACAAGACCAGCGACGAAACCCTCGCCGCCGCCCGGGAGTTCGCCGAGGGCGTCGGCAAGACCTGCATCGTCGTCAACCGCGACGTCGCGGGGTTTGTCACCACCCGGCTGATCTCCGCGCTCGTCGTCGAGGCGGCCAAGCTGTACGAGTCCGGGGTGGCCACCGCCGAGGACATCGACATCGCCTGCAAGCTGGGCTTCGGCCATGCGATGGGACCCCTCGCGACGGCCGACCTGACCGGCGTGGACATCCTGCTGCACGCCGCGGAGAACATCTACACCGAGTCCCAGGACGAGAAGTTCGCGCCGCCGGAGATCATGCGCCGCATGGTCGACGCCGGGGACATCGGACGCAAGAGCGGCGGCGGGTTCTACCGCTACTGACCGCCGGTACTGGCTGCCGGTACCGACCCGCCGGTACCGACCCGGCGGCACCGATCCGGCCCGGCATGGACGCTCTATCTGCCCCTGACGCACATCTCAAACGCAATCGGGGGCAGACGCACCCTTGCGGGTGAATTCGGTATCGGTTCGCTTACAAGCGGCAACTTCACCGCATGAGACACAGTCAATTCGGTAGACCAGATTGACAAATGGGAGACAGGGGGCGCCCCCGCCGACGAGAGCTGGGGGAGCGCCACATTGGGGAGCGCATATGTATATCAGGGGCGACCACGCCGAGCTCGCCGTCGGGGGCCGACTCGACGTCCGGAGCGCGGCGGACGCCCGTACGGCCTTGCACACCGCCCTTGAATCCGGCGGCGGGGACCTCGTACTCGACCTGACCGAGCTCGACTCCTGGGACGCCACCGGGCTCGGCGTGATCATGGGGGCGCACCGGAAGGCCGGCCGAGCGGGCCGGCGGCTGGTGCTGCGCGGGGTGCCGCCCCAGATGCAGCGGCTGCTCGTGGCCACCCGGCTGCACCGGATCCTGGCCATCGAGGGCGGACTCGAAGTGGAGTCGCTGCCGCGCGTGTGAGTGCGGGAACGTAGCGGGCCGTCAGATGGCGTGAAGGCTCCGGGACGGGGCGCGGGGCGGCGCGAAACCCCTTCCCGTCGGTGGATACTGTGTGGAGATCTAGGGTTCGGTCACTCCGCCGGACACCATTCCCTACGGCGGGCACCGCACCGGACGAGACGGCAAGGCGAGCGTGCGGACAGGCCGGAAGCCGGACAGAACGCCACGCACCTGGGGGGCTTTCACCATGGATCCGACGAACCACAGACCGGAGGAGCCCGGTCGTGACCACCCGACCCCGCGCCCGGCCCCGCGCCCGGCCGAGGGCCACCGGCCCACGCCCCCGCCCGTGCGCACGGTCCAGCTGGTCTCCGGCGACTACCTGCTGACGATCAACCCGGTCGACGGCAGCGAGATCGAGCCCTGCCCGCCCGGAGAGCGGCCCGACTTCCCCGAGCGCCGCGGCCCCGACGAGCGCGCCGAGCTGCGCCGCGCCGCCGCCCCGCCGCTGCCCGCGGGCGCGGTGCGCTTCGAGGTGCCGGTGCTGGAGCGCGAGCGCCTCACGCGGCTCCTCGCCCGCGGCCGTTCGGTGCGGGTCACCGGGCCCTCCGGCGCGGGCCGCAGCACGCTGCTGGACGCCGTCGCCGCGGACTGCGAGACCCTGGCGCCCGACGGGGTGATCCGCCTCTCCGGCTACCGCCGCACCCCCACCGACCTCCTGTACGAGCTGTACGCGGCGGTCTACCGCGCCCCCCTGTACCGACCCGACCGCACGGAGCTGTTGGCGGCGGTCGCGGAGGTCGGCGCGGTCGTCGTCCTGGACGACATCGAGTTCGGCGGCGCCGCGCTGGACGAGTTCCTGGACGCGACGCCCGAGTGCGCCTTCCTGATCTCGGCCACCCCCTCCGTCGCGGCGCCCTCCGCCGACTCGCACCTCGAGGAGGTCTTCCTCGCCGGGCTGAGCCGCAGCGGGTCCCTGGATCTGCTGGAGCGGGCCGTACGGCGCCCGTTGGCGGAGGACGAGCGGGGCTGGGCCGCGGACCTGTGGTTCGAGTCCGAGGGGCTGCCGCTGCGGTTCGTCCAGGCGGGAGCGCTGCTGCGGCAGCGCGACGCGCTGCGCGCCGAACAGGCCGCTCCCGAGGAGGAGGCGGTTTCTTCTGACGCCATGGGCCCTGCCGACGCCTCGGGCACCGCCGGGCACTCGGACGGGGCCGGGGCACGCGACATCCCGCTGCCGACGCTCGCCGAGGGCGCGGCCCCCGTCGCGCTGATCGCCTCCCGGCTGAGCGAAGCGGCCCGCGACACCCTGCGGTTCGCGGTCGCGCTCGGCGGCGAGTGCCCGCACCAGTCGCATCTGCCCGCGCTGGCCGGGGACACCCACGCCGACACCGCGCTGGGCGAGCTGATCGCCGGCGGCCTGGTCACGCCCGCCGGGCCGCACTACCGGCTGGCGGTCGGCGTGGCCGACCAACTGGCCGCCGACGGCTACGCGGACGGGCAGTCCGAGCGGGCGAGCGCCGTCGCCCAGCACTACGCCTGGTGGACCGGCCATCCCTCGGTCGCCCCGGAGCGGGTCGCCGTCGAGGCCGACGCGATCCTCACCGCCATGGCCGCCCTGGTCGCCGCCCGCGAGCCGGGCCGCGCCGAGACCGCCGTGCTGCTGGCCCGCAGCGCCACCCCCGCCTTCGCCGCCGCGCTGCACTGGGGCGCCTGGGAGCGCGCCCTGCGCCACGGCCAGGAGGCCGCACGGCTGGCGGGGCAGATCGCCGAGGAGGCGTACTTCCACCACGAGCTGGGCGTCCTCGCCCTGTGTACGGGCAATCCGGACCGGGCGCGGGCCGAACTCGAGGCGTCCATCGGGCTGCGCGGCGTGCTGGCCGACAAGCGCGGCACGGTCGCGGGCCGGCGCGCCCTGGCCCTGGTCACCGACCGCACCCGCGGCTCGGCGGGCCCCGGCGTCTTCGCCGCGCCCGGCGGCCGTACGGGGGCGGGCGAGGAGGGCCTGGACGCGCGCCACGACACGTCGGCCGCGCCGCTCGGCGGGGTGTCCGCGGGGCGGCCGGACCCGGCCGACACGGAGATCACGGTCGTCACGCCGCGGGTCGAGACGACCACGCGCATCGACCGCACCGATGTGCTCGCCGCGATCGGCGGGGCCGGCGCGGGCGGCCCCGAGGGCAAGGGCGGCGGAGCCGGTGCGGGCCGCCAGGGCGGCGGCCGGACCCCGCTGGGCCGCCGCATCGCGGCGCTCCCCCGCACCCGGCGCAATCTGCTCGCGGCGGGCGCGGGCGCCCTGCTCGTGGCCGTCCTCGGCACGGTGGTGGCCCTCGGTATCGCCTCGGGCGACGGGGACAAGGGCTCCACCGACACCGTCAAGCCCGGCCAGTCGTCCTCCCGGAAGGACGACGACAAAGGGCTGACCGCCGAGGAGCCCACGAGTGACGCGGGCGAGAGCGGGCAGCCGGGCCCCAGCAGCGCCCCCGGGACGCCCACGGCCCCGTCCACGCTCGGCAGCGACTCGCCCAGCGCCTCCGAGAGCCCGACCGCCCCGTCGTCCAGCGGCGAGGCATCGCCCACGACCGAGCCGCCGTCCCCGTCCTCGTCCGGGCCCACCACGCGCCCCCCGACCCACCGCCCGACGACGCCGCCGACCACCCCGCCGACGCCCACCAAGACGCCCCCGACCACCCCGCCCACCACTCCGCCCACCAGCTCCACCACGAGCCCCGGCGGCGACACCACCAACACGGCCAGCGGACCGGCGACCACGGCGAGCACCCCCCCGACCTCGCCGGGGTCTTCGGCGTCCTCGGCGAACGTGTCGGCGTAAGGCGCGATGGCGGCATACAGCACGCGGCGCGGCCCGGCGATGCCGGACCGCGCCGCGGCGCGTTGCGGGCCGAATCGGCCGCGGGGTCAGAACAGCCGCAGCTTGTCGTCCTCGATGCCGCGCAGCGCGTCGTAGTCCAGCACGACGCAGCCGATGCCGCGGTCCGTCGCCAGCACCCGCGCCTGGGGCTTGATCTCCTGCGCCGCGAAGATCCCCTTCACCGGCGCCAGCAGCGGATCGCGGTTGAGGAGTTCCAGATAGCGGGTGAGCTGCTCCACACCGTCGATCTCCCCCCGCCGCTTGATCTCCACCGCGACGGTGGCGCCGTCGGAGTCCCGGCAGAGAATGTCCACGGGGCCAATGGCAGTGGGGTATTCACGCCGAATAAGCGTCCAGCCATCGCCAAGTGTCTCGATACGGTCGGCCAGCAACTCCTGGAGGTGCGCCTCCACCCCGTCCTTGATCAGACCGGGGTCCACGCCGAGTTCGTGCGAGGAGTCGTGCAGCACTTCCTCCATGGTGATGATGAGCTTCTCGCCGGCCTTGTTCACCACCGTCCACACATCGCCGTCGCCCTCCTTGAGGGTGCACGGCGGAGACATCCAGTTGAGGGGTTTGTAGGCCCGGTCGTCCGCGTGGATCGAGACACTGCCGTCGGCCTTCACGAGGATCAGACGGGGTGCCGAGGGGAGGTGGGCCGTGAGCCGGCCGGCGTAGTCCACGGAGCAACGGGCGATGACGAGACGCATGGTCGGCAACGCTACTCGACGGCGGGTGGCCTACGCGATTCGCCCGACCATGGCCCCCTTCGAGAGTGGCTGGTTGTGAACGCATTCTCCTGGTGCGCCCGCAGTGGCCGAATTACCGTTGAAGCGGGCGGTCGTCATACGGGTACGCTCCGTCGCCGTCCGCTCATCCGTCCCTGAGACCCCGGTCCCCGGGGTCGCGAGAGGAGATTCCATGTCGCTCGACGTCTCACCGGCCCTCCTTGCACAGGCCGAGCGAGGCGAGGTCGACGAAGCCGACTTCGTCGACTGCGTCCGGACCTCCCTTCCCTACGCATGGGAGATGATCAGCTCGCTGGTGGCCCAGTTGAAGGTCGACGGCGGGGAATTCGCCGACAACCAGACGCCGCCGCCGGACGAGCAGGCCCGCGGCCAGCTGCTGCGGGCGCTCGCGAGTGACGCGATACGAGGTGCGCTCCAGCGCCACTTCGGGGTTCGGCTCGCCTTCCAGAACTGCCACCGCGTGGCGGTGTTCCCGCTGGACCCGTCGGTTGACGAGAGACTCGCCCGCTTCACGTCGACGCGCGGGCAGCTGCTGAACCAGTCCCCCGAGCTGCGCGACTGCTGACCCGAGTGTCCGCTGCCGCTCCATGAGGGGGAGGTGTCCTGAGCGCGGAGGTCCTCGGTGCGGCGGAGGTCTTCAGCGCAGGAGCGGCAGCACCTCGGCGCCCAGCCGGCGCACGTTCTCCTCCGTGGTCGCCAGGTCTCCCGAGCCCTCGACCAGCAGCGCGAAGCGGCGGATGCCGGTGCGCTCCGCCGTCGCCGCCAGCCGGTCCGCGCACAGCCGGGGCGGCCCGACCGGGTGCAGCCCGCACAGCAGCTCGGCATAGGCCAGCGGGTCGCGCATCCGGCGCGGCCGTCCGTCCACCGTCACATGCGCGTCGAGCCCCTGGCGCAGCCAGCCGGGCATGGCCTTGACGAGGGTCTCCACCGCCGCGGGGCGGGCGTCCGCGACCTGCACCACCCCCGCCGAGACATGCTCGGCCGCCACCGCCGCCACCTTCTCGGGGGAGTGGCCCGCCGCGAGCGCGGAATCTCGCCACAACGTGACCGCCTCGGCTTTCTCATCGTCCCCACAGTGCATCCCCAGCATCATGGGCAACGCGCGCTCGGCGGCCAGCCGCACACTTCCCGGTGAGGTACAGGCCACGATCACCTGGGGGCCGGGTGCGCCCTGCGCTTCGTTCCCCAGGGCCTCGACACGCAGCGCCTCGACACGCAGCGCCTCGTCGGGGCGCGGTACGACCGGCACCTCGCGGAAGACGAACCTTTCGCCCGCCGCGGCCACCCGCGGCTCGCGCAGCCAGCGCAGCAGCAGGTCCAGCGATTCGGGGAAGTCCCGCTCGTACGCCCGCAGACCGGTGCCGAACACCTCCAGGTCGACCCAGGGCCCGCCCCGGCCGACCCCCAGCGTGAAGCGCCCCCCGGAGACGAGGTGGAGCAGCGCCGCCTGCTCACCCAGCGCGACCGGATGCGCGGTCGGCAGGACGCTGACCGCCGTGCCGACGCCTATCCTGCGGGTACGGCCGAGCAGCAGCGCGGCGAGCGTGACCGCCGACGGGCACACCCCGTACGGAACGAAGTGGTGTTCGGCGAGCCATACCGCGTCCAGCCCCGACTCCTCGGAGAGTTGCGCGGACCGTACCGCCCGGTGCAGCGCCTCCCCCTGGCCCTGACCCGGGAATTGAGCGGCGAGGATGAAAGCCCCCACGCGCATTGCCATCTGCCTCCTCTTGCGGCCGCCGCCGCCGACATGGGCACCCTCCCCCGCACAGGCAATAACGCCTGACACGTGCCAAAGGCACGGCCTGGCAAGAAATTCTCATGATGATCGGAGGACGGTTGTGGACACGGCTTTCCGGGACCGTGACGGTAACGCGTACGCTGGTCACAGCCAGTAGCTCCCAGCGTCCTTCGAGGTGCCCCGTGTCCCCACGCCGAAACCGCCCGCGAGGCGGAGAGAAGCCGGTCGGCAGCCAAGACGAAGACCGCGCGGACCGCTATGGGCTGGAGTCGACCCAGAACTGGCAGGGCGAGGAGTGGGTGGTGCGCCAGGTCGGCGGTGGCGCCGCCGCCAAGCACTACCGCTGCCCCGGCTGCGACCAGGAGATCCCGCCCGGTGTGCCGCACATCGTGGCCTGGCAGCAGCACAGCGGCGTGGACGACCGCCGCCACTGGCACAAGTCCTGCTGGAACGCGCGAGACCGCCGGAGCGCGAAGCTCCAGCGGTCCCGTAACGCACCGAGGTATTGACCGGGGGATCAGCCCATCACACGTCGCGCTTCTCCAGCAGCGCGTACGCCGCGATGAACGCCGCGGCCGTGACCCCGGCCAGCATCCCCACCTGCGACCATCCGGTCCCGAGACTGTCGTCGACCTGGAAGAGCGCGGCCAGCGACTGGGGCGAGGAATACTTCTGCATCTTCTCGCCCAGCGTCTGAAGGCTGCTCGACATCATCAGGAAGGCGGGGAGGATGGCGGGCAGCAGCACCACACCGAGCATCGCGGTGATCGCGCCCGCGGAGTGCCGCAGCATGCTGCCGACCGCGAGCGACAGCAGCCCGAGCAGCGAGACATACAGCCCGGCCCCCAGGGTCGCCCCGACCAGCTGCTTGCTCGTCGGCTCCTGGACGCCCGTCCCGTTGTGCATCCCTGTGCTCACAAAGGCCACGAACGCGAGCGCGGCGGTCGTGGTCACAAAGGACACCAGGAAGAAGACGAGGGCCTTGGCGGTCAGCACGCGCGAACGCTGCGGCGAGGCGGTGAAGGTGGTGCGGATCATCCCGGTGCCGTACTCGGAGGTGACGACGAGCACGCCGAGCGTGACGATGCACAGCTGGCCCAGCAGCGTGCCGAACAGGCCGGGGATGGTGGTGGGGGTGCTGGAGTAGTCGCTGTCCTTGGTGCCCGAGGCCACGAGCAGCCCGATGCCGATGACCAGCGCGACCATGACGCTCAGCGTCCAGATCGTCGAGCGCACCGACTTGATCTTGGTCCACTCGGAGGAGAGCGCATTCCCCAGGTGCGTGCGCCGGATCGGGATCGGCGAGGTGTATCCGGCGACGGGGGCGGCGGAGGCGTAGGGCTGCTGCGGCGCGCCCGGCATCCCCGGCACGGCCTGCATGCCGGGCTGTGCCGCCTGCTGCGGCGCGTACTGCTGGGCCTGCGGGTGCGGCGTCTGCTGCGGGGCGGCCGGCATGCCCGGCGCGCCCGGCTGCTGCTGAGGCGGCTGCTGAGGCGCCTGCTGGGGCGGCTGCGGCGGGGTGGGCGGCTGGGACGCCTGGGCCGGCTGCTGGTAAGGCGTGGTCATCGGGCGTCCTCGCTGTCGCGCTTGTTCATGTCGGCGGGGGCCGGCGCGGCGGCCGGAGCCGGGGGAGCGGCGGGAGCCTGCGGCGCGGCGGGCGCGCCCTGCGCGGCCGGGAGCTGCTGCGGCTGCCAGGGGGCCTGACCCGGCGCGGGCTGGCCCGGCGCGGGCTGGCCCGGCGCGGGCTGGCCGGGCGCGGGCGGAGGGTTGTAGCCCGGCATGGCGCCCATGGGCGGATAGCCACCGGGCACGCCGCCCGCGGTCGGCGGGGCGTAGCCGTACGCGCCCTGCGGGGCCATGCCCGGCACTGCCTCCTGGAGCCCCGCCCGCTGGTCGGCGGTCGAGCGGTAGTCCACGGCGCCCTGCGTCATCCGCATGTACGCCTCCTCCAGCGACGCCTGGTGCGGGGAGAGCTCCCACAGGCGGACGTCCGCGCCATGGGCCAGGTCGCTGATCCGAGGCAGCGGCAGCCCGGTCACCCGCAGCGCGCCGTCCTGCTCCGGCAGCACCTGGCCGCCCGCCTCGCTCAGCGCGGCGGTCAGCTTCTCGCGCTGGTCCGGCTCCCCGTCGGGGGTGCGGACCCGCGCGAAGTCCGCGGAGTTGTAGGAGATGAAGTCCTTGACGCTCATGTCGGCGAGCAGCTGCCCGCGCCCGATCACGATCAGGCGCTCGGCGGTCAGCGCCATCTCGCTCATCAGGTGGCTGGAGACGAAGACCGTGCGGCCCTCGGACGCCAGCTGCTTCATGAGGTTGCGGACCCACAGGATGCCCTCCGGGTCCAGGCCGTTCACCGGCTCGTCGAAGAGCAGCACCTGCGGGTCGCCCAGCAGCGCGGCCGCGATGCCCAGCCGCTGCCCCATGCCCAGCGAGAACCCCTTGGACCGCTTCCTCGCCACGCTCTGGAGCCCGACCACGCCCAGCACCTCGTCGACCCTGCGGGCCGGAATGCCGGACAGCTGGGCCAGGCACAGCAGATGCTGGCGCGCGCTGCGGCCGCCGTGCACGGCCTTCGCGTCGAGGAGGGCGCCGACCTGCCGGGGGGCGTTGGGCAGCCGGCGGAAGGGGTAGCCGCCCACGGTGACATGGCCGGCGGTGGGCTCGTCCAGCCCCAGGATCATGCGCATCGTGGTCGATTTGCCGGATCCGTTGGGTCCCAGGAAGCCGGTCACCGTGCCCGGCCGCACCTGGAACGACAGGTTGTACACGGCCGTCTTGGCGCCATAGCGCTTCGTCAGGCCGACTGCCTCGATCATTCTCCGCCCCTCGTGCGATGCGTCCGGGGCGCGTGCCCCCGTGCGGGTAAGGAGAATAACCGTGCGGCGGCGGTTCCCGTTAAGCGAGAGTCGAGAGCGGATCGTAACCCCGTAGCACCCACCCCTCCGCCGCAAGCACCGAGGCCGCCGCCTCCCGCACCGTACGGTCCGCCGCCGCGCGCCGGATCCAGGCCCGCGGGTCCGGCCCCAGCAGGTCCCGCAGCCGCGCCGAGGACGCCAGCAGCCCCGCCAGCAGAGCGCCTTGGTCGCCGCCGCCCGGCCGCGGCCTGCCGGAGGGGCGGTCCGGCGCGCCGTCGGGGCCCGCGAGCACACCCCGCACGCTGATGTAGAGATACGCGCCGCCCAGCGGCTCCCCGGACGGCAGCACCATCGGGAAGCTCGTGCCGGGCAGCAGGACGCGCCGGTAGTTGGGGAACTCGGTGGCGTCCACCGACGCCAGCTGGTCGCCGTCGAGCCAGCTGACCACCAGCGGGGTCTCGGCCGCCGGGTCCGCGTACGGCGCGGCGGCGACATACCCGTACCGTCCGATGTGCGCCGAGCAGCCCACCGCTATGCCGCGCACCCGCACCGGCACCATCGGCACGGCGGCGGGATGCCCGAGCGCCGTCAGTTTGTGGTGCAGCTGCGCGGGCGAGGCGTTGGAGCCGACCGCGATGACCGGATGGCGCTGCCCCGACGGCGCATGGCCGAGCCGCGCCAGCACGGCGTCGAGCGGTTCGCCCGGCGGGTCGAAGGGCGCCCCGGGCACCGGCCAGCCGCCCGGCCCGCCCGGACCGGGCGTCAACTCCCACAGTTCACCCCCCGCGAGAAGCGCGGGCGCGGTCACGGGCCGGCCGGGATAGGTCAGCGGCCGTATCGCCGGCACATCGGCGAACCCCAGGGCGGCGAGGGTGCGGTCGGTCACACGGGGAGGCTACGCGCCACGGCCGCACGCCCGTAAGACGTCGTCCGCCCGTCGCGCAGCTGTAAGGAGCCGTACGGCCCCAGGACGCAGGGCGCCGGTAGCGCCCGCGGCCGACGCGCCGTCATGCGCGTGCCCCGCGCCGCACGAGGCGGGCGCGGGGCACGAGATGAGCGCGTGATCCGACGTCAGGAAGTCCTGGCGTCAGCGGGTCTGCTGGGCCGGGACACCACGCGAGATCGGCTCGTCCTCGGTGGGGGAGCCGGCCGCGGCCACCGCGGCACCGGTCAGCGTGGCCAGCATCTCGCGGACGTTGGTCAGCTGGGCGTTGATGCTGTCGCGGCGGTTGGTGAGCGCCGCCAGCTCGCGCTCGGATTCGCTGCGGATGCGGTCCGCCTTGGCGTTGGCGTCGGCCACGATGTCCTCGGCCTGGCGCTGCGCGGTCTCCACCGTCTGGCGGGCGCGGCGCTCGGCGTCCGTACGCAGCTTCTCGGCCTCCAGGCGCAGCTGCTCCGCCCGGTGCTCGATCTCCGCCAGTCGCTTCTCGGCCTTGGCCTGACGGGAGGCCAGGTCGCGCTCGGACTGCTCGCGGCGCTTGGCGAGGTTCGTCTCGAAGTCCGCGGCGGCCTGGGCGGCCTTGGCGCGGGTCTCCTCGAAGAGGGAGTCGGCCTCCTCGCGCTTCTGCTGCGCGTCCTTCTGAGCCTCCTGGCGCAGCGTCGCCGCGTCGCCCTTGGCCTTCTCGACGATACGCGCGCCGTCGTCCTCCGCCTTCGCCTTGCGCTCGGCGGCGAAGGACTCCGCGTCGTTGCGCACCTGCTGGGCCGCCGACTCGGCGAGCTCACGGTGCTGTTCGGCGGCCCGGCGGGCCTCCTCGCGCAGGTCCTTGGCCTCCTCCTCGGCGAGACGGAGGATCTTCTCGACGCGCGCGCCGAGCCCCGCGTAGGACGGCTCCGCGTCGGTGATCTGGGCCTGGGCGTTCTGCGTCTCGAGGTGCAGCTCCTCGATGCGCTTTTCCAGAGAGGTGATGCGGGCCAGTGCACTGTCACGGTCGGCGACGAGCTTGGTAATGCGGTCGTCCACCTGACCGCGGTCGTACCCACGCCGCACGAGCTCGAAGCCGAAGGGGGAGGAAGTGTCGCTCATGGGGTTCCTGTCGAAAGAGACCGGTGAGGTGATAGAGGGAATCCTAGGGGGCCAAACGGCGTGTCATCGAGTCAACGTCCGTTTGATCTGGAGAATGTCCAGCCTTTTGAGTGGCAGACAGCCAGACGGCTTGTCACTCGTCGGGATGATACGGACACGACACGGGGTGTGTCTCTAGCGCCCCCGCCCACGAACACTACGATTCGGCAGCACCCGCCCCCAGGACCGATCAGCCGTCCGAGCGCTTGCCGCTCGACCGCGTCCCGGCACCGGCCGCCGTCTTCACCCCACCGCTCTCGTTCCTTCCCGAGTTTCCGCCCGAGCTGCCCCCGGACGCGGGGGCCTCAAAGGACTCCAACGCCGCAAGCACGTCCTGGACACGGGAGATCTCCGCGTTGATGTCCTCCTGACGCCGCTTGAGCAGCTCCAGCTCCCGCTTGCCGTCGTCCACGATCCGCTTGGCCTCGGCCTCCGCCTCGGCGCGCCTGCGGTCCGCGTCCCGCGTGGCGTCCGCCTGCTTCTGCTCGGCCTCCTTCAGCAGCGACTCGGCCTTCTTCACGGCGGCGATACGGACCCGGCTGGCCTCGCTGTTGGCGTCCGAGACCAGCGTCTTGGCCTTCTCCTCGGCCTTCACCAGCTGCGCGGTCGCGGCGGCGACCAGCTTGTCCACCCGCTCGCCCGTCGACTTCATCTGCTCCGCGGACTCCCGGCGGGCCCGCTGGTGCAGCTCCTCGACATCGGCCTCGGCCCGGGTCCGCAGCTCCTCGGCCCGGTCCCGGATGGCGGTCGCGTCGCCCCGGGCCTCGCCGAGCATCGTGTCGGAGTCCGTACGGGCCTTCTCCACCAGGCTGTTCGCCTGCGAGGTCGCCTCGCCGACGAGCCGGTCGGCCTCCTTGCGGGCGGCGCCGACCATCATGTCGGCCTGCTCCTCGGCGGCGGTCGCGGACCGCAGCGCGGCCTCCCGCGCCTCCTTCGTCAGCCGGTCCGCCTCCGCCGTGGACTCGGTGATCAGCCGGTCGACCTGGTTCGCGGCATCCGAGCGCCGCTTGTTGGCGTCCTCGCGTGCGCCGTCGACCATGCGCTCGGCCTCGGACTGCGCCTTGGCGCGGACCCGCTCCGCCTCCGCCGACGCCTCGGCGGCCACCCGCTCCGCGTCCGCGCGGGTGCGCGCCGCGTGCTGCTGCGCCGAACCCACCGTCTCCGACGCCTCGGTGCGCAGCCGCTCGGCCTCCGCGCCGGCGTCCGCCAGCAGCCGCTCGGCCTCCCTCGTGGACTCGGTGATCAGCCGGTCGGCCTGCCCGGCCGCCTCCGAGCGGATGTTGTTGGCGTCCCCGCGGGCCTGGGCCCGGGTGCGCGCCGCGTCCTGCTCGGCCGTCGCCCGGGCGTCGGACGCCTCCGTACGCAGCTGCTGCGCCCGCGCATTGGCCTCCGAGACCAGCCGCTGGGCCTCCTCGGTCGCGCCGGTGACCAGCGTGTCGGCCTGCTCGGCGGCCTCGCTGCGCTGCTTGTTGGCGCTCCGCCGCGCGTCGTCCAGGACATCCTGGGCCTCGGCGCGCAGCCGCTCGGACTCGCTCGTGGCCTCGGTGACCAGCCGGTCCGCCTGCTCGGCGGCGTCCGAGCGGCGCCGGTTGGCCTCCTCCCGGGCCTGGGCGGAGAGCCGGTCCGCCTCTCCGATGGCCTCCGAGACCGTGCGCTCCGCGAGCGCCTTGGCGGCCTCCGACTCCTCATGGGCCTCGCGCCGCAGCCGCATCGCGTCCTCGGCGGCCCGCTCCCGCTCGGCGTGCGCGTCCCCGCGGACCCGGTCCGCCTCCGCCTGGGCCTCGTGGCGGGTCCGGTCCGCCGCGTGCTCGGCCGCCGTACGCAGCCCCGTGATCTCCGCCTCGGCCTGCTCGTGCAGCCCAGCGACCGAGTCCCGCACCTGCTGCGCGGTCTGCTCGGCGGCGGCCACCAGCTCCGCCGCGTGCCGCTCGGCCTCCTCGGCCAGCCGCTGCGCCTCGGCCTGCGCCTCGGTGACCCGGTTGCGGGCGGCGGCCAGCAGCTCCTCGCTCTGCTCATGCGCCAGGCTGCGCTCGCGCTGGGCCTCGTCGCGGGCGTCGCCCAGCGTCTCCTCGGCCTCGCGGCGGCGGCGGGCCGCCTCCTCCTGCGCGGCCGCCAGCGCCTCGGCGGCCTCGGCCCCGATCCGCTCGGCCGCCGCGTTGGCCTCCGCCCGCACCCGGTCGGCCGTGTCCTGCGCCTCGGTGCGCAGCCGCTCGGCCTCCGCGGCGGCCTCGCCGCGCAGCCGCACCGCGACCGACTCGCCCTCGGCACGCATGTTCGACGCGTCCGCGACCGCCTCGTCGCGCAGCCGGTCCGCCTCCGCCTCGGCCTGCTGCCGCAGCGCGGCCAGCCGCTCGGCGGACTCGGCGCGCAGCCGCTCCGTGTCGTCGGACGCCTCCCGGCGCAGCCGCTCGGCCTCCTCACGGGCGTCCCGCAGCGCCTGGTCGGCCGAGGCGAGCCGCTGCTCGGCCTCCCCTTGCAGCCGGGCCAGCTGGGCCTCGGCCTCCGCGCGGCGGTCGGCGGCGGCCGCCTCGGCCTCCTCGCGGGTCCGCCGGGCCGCGCCCGCCGCCTCCGTCCTGACCTGCTCGGCCTGCGTCTCGGCCGAGGTCACCAGCTCCTCGGCCTCGCCGCGGGCGCGCTCCAGCGCCTCGTCGGCCTGCCGGCGCAGCGACGCGGCCCGCTCGATCGCCTCGGTCCGCACCCGCTCGCTCTCGGCGGTCGCGCCCGCGCGGGTCTCCTCGGCGCCGGTCTTCGCCTTGGCCAGCAGGTCCTCGGCGGTGGTCGCCGCCTCCTCGATCTGCTGGACCGCCTCCCGGCGGGCCTCGGCGCGGATCCGCTCGCCCTCGGCCACCGCCTCCGCGCGCAGCTGCTCGGCCTCGCCGCGCAGCCGGCGGGCCTCCTCCTGGAGCTCGACGGTCTTGGCGCGGTACTCCTTGGTGTCGTCCTTCGCCGCGCCCTTCAGCTGCGCGGCGGTGTCGTGCGCCTCGGCCCGCAGCCGGTCCGCCTCGGCCTCCGCCTTGCCCCGGATCCGCTCCGCCTCGTCGGCCGCCGCCTTCGTGGTGGCCTGCGCGTTCTCCGAGGCCTTGGTCAGCACCTCCTCGGCGCTGCGGGCGGCCTTGGCCAGCTGGGCCGCCGAGTCCTCGGCGACCTTGGCGCGCGCCGTGTCCTCGGCCTCGGCGAGCAGCCGCTCGGCCTCGGCGCGGGAGTCGTCCCGCACCTGCTCGGCCTCGGCGCGCAGCGCGTCGGCCTCCTTGGTGGCCTCCCCGACCAGCCGGGCGATCTCCGCCTTCGCGGTGCGGGTGCGCTGCTCGTTGTCCGTCTCGGCGGCCGACAGCCGCTTCTCCGCCGCCTCCTTGGCCTCCGCGAGCACCTTCTCGGCCTCGAGGCGCGCCTCGCGCAGCGACGTCTCGGCCTCCTGGATGCGCAGCTCGGCCGCCCGGGTCAGCTCGGTGGCCTGCCGGCGAGCCTGGTCGGACTCGGAGGCGGTGGAGGTGCGCAGCTGCTCCGCGTGGTGGCTGGCCTCCTGCGCCTGGGCGCCGGCCGTGTTCACCAGCCGCTCGGCCTCGGTACGGGCGCGGCGCAGGATCCCTTCGGCCTCCGAGCGGGCCGACTCCGCCTCCGAGCCGAGCCGGTCGCGGGTCTGGTCGGCCAGCCGCTGGGCCTCGGCGCGGGCGGCGGTCAGCGCCTGCTCGGCCTCGGCCCGGGACTCGTCCATGAGCCGGCGCGCCTGCGCCTCGGTCCGGGCCCGCAACTGCTCGGCCCACGCGACGTTCTCGTTGACGTGCGACTCGACGGTGGCACGGCGCTCGGAGAGCTCCTGGTCCAGCCGCTGACGGCGCGTGACCGCCTCGGCGTGCAGCTCGGCTTCGAGCCGGGCCTGCCGCTCGGCCTGCTCCTGGAGCAGCCGCTGGGTCTGGGCCCGGGTCTCGCGCACCTCGCGCTCGGCGTCGGCGCGCAGCTGCTCCGCCTGGACCTGCGCATTGCGCAGCAACTGCTCTGCCTGGTAGCCGAGGTTGGCGCTGTCGTAGGCAGGGCGGCTCGCGAGATTGCGGCGCGCCTCGTGCAGCTTGGCGCGCAGCACCTCGACTTGGTAGCCGAGGTCGTCGGCGTGCTGGACGGCCTTCTCCCGCTCGGTCTTCAGCCGCTCCATCTCGGCCTCGAACTTCGAGAGGTGGTCGTCAGGCTCGTAGCGGTCGTAGCCCCGCACTGCGCGGTCCCATCCGTCCCCTGGTCGCGGTGGCGGCCGACTCCGTACCTGGGGGTGCCACGTGGCACCTCGCGGTCCCGACCTGGCGCCCGGCCGTGGCGGCCGGACCGGAGCTAGCCCTTCCGAAGAAATGGTGTCAGATCATCGGCAATGCCTGGGCCGGACCCTGATCCTTTCCGATCTCGTTCCCGTACCCCGGCCGAGGTTGCACTCTACCGGCCGGGGAAGCGGAAGGTCAGTGGTCCGCTTGAGTGGTGGACTTCCTCGCTCCCGCTTGTGCGGGTCGCTTCGGTCGGGTAGGCGGGTCCGGCCGGGGGTTTGCTGAGGTCAGTGGTCTGCGGGCGGGGTCTCGGGCGGGTTCTCGGACGGGTTCTCGGGCTGGTCCGCGGAGTGGGCTTCGGAGTGGCCCTCGGGGGTGTGTGCGGCTCCCGCCGTGACGAGCTCGGTGAGCACGCCGTGACAGTCCTTGGGGTGCAGGAATGTGATCCGGGAGCCCATCGAGCCGCGGCGGGGCTCCTCGTACAGCACCCGGATGCCCTTGTCCCGGATGGCCTCGGAGTCGGTGTCCACGTCCGCCGTCCCGAAGGCGATGTGGTGCACCCCCTCGCCGTTCTTGGCCAGCCACTTTCCGACGGCCGAGTCCTCCCGGACGGGCTCCAGGAGCTGGAGGTACGAGGCCCCGCCGTCCGAGGTCTCGTTGATCTTGAGCATGGCCTCGCGGACCCCCTGCTCCTCGTTGGTCTCGGTATGGAACACCTCGAAGCCATACGTGGCACGGTAGAACTCGACGGTCTTGTCGAGGTCGAAGCAGGCGATCCCGATGTGGTCGATTCTGGTCAGCATGGTTCCAGTGCACCGCCCACACGGCTGGTTACGCAACGTGCGCGCGATCACACTGATGGCCCGGTGACCGGGCGGGTACTCGTCAGTACATTGACGATAACCCTCGTTAACTTCCTTCTCCTCTGGAGGACGCACCATGACTCGGACATCTGTGATCGTGGCGGGCGCGCGCACGCCGATGGGGCGGCTGCTCGGCAGCCTGCGGTCGTTCTCCGGAGCGGAGCTCGGCGGGATCGCGATCAAGGCGGCGCTGGAGCGGGCCGGGATCGGCGGCGAGCAGGTGGAGTACGTGATCATGGGGCAGGTGCTCCAGGCGGGCGCCGGGCAGATCCCCGCCCGGCAGGCCGCGGTCAAGGCCGGCATCCCCATGGCGGTGCCCGCGCTGACCATCAACAAGGTCTGCCTGTCCGGGCTCGACGCCATCGCGCTGGCCGACCAGCTGATCCGGGCCGGCGAGTTCGACATCGTGGTCGCGGGCGGCCAGGAGTCCATGACCAACGCCCCCCACCTGCTGCCCAAGTCCCGGGAGGGCTACAAGTACGGCGCGGTCGGGATGCTCGACGCCATGGCCCACGACGGGCTCACCGACTCCTTCGAGGGCATCGCCATGGGCGAGTCGACCGAGAAGCACAACACCCGGCTGGGCATCCTGCGGCCCGAGCAGGACGAGGTCGCCGCGCTCTCCCACCAGCGGGCCGCCGCGGCCCAGAAGAACGGCCTGTTCGACGCCGAGATCACCCCCGTGGAGATCTCGCAGCGCAAGGGCGACCCGGTCGTCTTCAACAAGGACGAGGGCATCCGCGCGGAGACCACCGCGGAGTCGCTCGGCAAGCTGCGGCCCGCCTTCGCCAAGGACGGGACGATCACCGCCGGGACGTCGTCGCAGATCTCGGACGGGGCGGCCGCCGTGGTCGTGATGAGCAAGGCCAAGGCGGAGGAGCTGGAGCTCGAGTGGATCGCGGAGATCGGGGCCCACGGGAATGTGGCCGGACCCGACAACTCCCTCCAGTCGCAGCCGTCCAACGCGATCGCGCACGCGCTGGGGAAGGAGGGGCTCGAGGTCTCGGATCTTGATCTGATCGAGATCAACGAGGCGTTCGCGGCGGTCGCGGTCCAGTCAATGAAGGATCTTGGAGTTTCCTCCGAAAAGGTGAATGTGAACGGCGGCGCGATCGCCCTCGGGCATCCGATCGGGATGTCGGGCGCGCGCATCGTGCTGCACCTGGCCCTGGAGCTGGTGCGGCGCGGCGGTGGCGTGGGCGCGGCGGCGCTGTGTGGTGGGGGTGGGCAGGGGGACGCGTTGATCCTGCGGGTGCCGCGCTCGTCGTAGGTGGTGCTCGGGCGTTGTAGGTGGTGCTCGGGCGTTGCAGGTAGTGCTCGGGGCCTCGGGCGTGTGGACGGAAGGGAGCGCGGCGGCGATGGCTGATGTGTCCACGCTGGTGGAGCAGGCGCGGCAGGGACGGCCCCGCGCGGTGGCCCGGCTTATCTCTTTGATCGAGGGCGACTCACCGCAGCTGCGCGAGGTCATGGCCGCGCTCGCTCCGCTGGCCGGGGGCGCGTACGTCGTCGGGGTGACCGGCTCGCCCGGGGTCGGCAAGTCCACGTCGACCTCGGCGCTGGTCACCGCGTACCGCAAGGCCGGGAAGCGGGTGGGGGTGCTCGCCGTGGACCCCTCCTCGCCCTTCTCCGGCGGCGCGCTCCTCGGGGACCGGGTGCGGATGTCCGAGCACGCCTCGGACCCCGGCGTCTACATCCGCTCCATGGCCACCCGCGGGCACCTGGGCGGGCTCGCCTGGGCCGCCCCGCAGGCGATCCGGGTGCTCGACGCGGCCGGGTGCGATGTGGTGCTGGTGGAGACCGTGGGCGTCGGGCAGTCCGAGGTCGAGATCGCGGCGCAGGCCGATACGAGCGTGGTGATGCTCGCGCCCGGGATGGGCGACGGGATCCAGGCGGCCAAGGCCGGGATCCTGGAGATCGGCGATGTGTACGTGGTCAACAAGGCCGACCGGGACGGCGCCGATGCGACGGCCCGCGAGCTGGGGCACATGCTGGGCCTCGGCGAGGCCCGCGCTCCGGGCGACTGGCGGCCGCCGATCGTGAAGACGGTGGCGGCGCGGGGCGAGGGCGTCGACGAGGTGGTCGAGGCCCTGGAGAAGCACCGGGCGTGGATGGAGGAGCACGGGGTGCTGGCGGAGCGGCGGCTGCGGCGGGCGGCGGGCGAGGTCGAGACCATCGCCGTGACGGCGCTCCGCGCCCGGATCGGCGACCTGCACGGCGACCGCCGGCTGGGCGCGCTGGCCGAGCGCGTGGCCGCCGGGGAGCTGGATGCCTATGCGGCGGCGGATGAGCTGGTGGTGGGGGTCACCTCGGGGTGAGCTCGGGGTGCGGTCGGGTGCGGTCGGGTGCGTTTCTTGTGCGGGTCCGGTGGGTGGTGCGCCTGCTGTTCGTGGGTGGTGCGGGGGCGGGGCCTCCGGGGCTGTCACCCTGGACCGCATATTTACGGCGCCGGTGCCCGGAAGCGTGGTGTTACCCGGAACTTGGCGCCACACATATGCGTAAGCGTCCAGGGCACCACCCCTGCACCCCCACCCCCTCCCGCCGCTTGGCGGCTACAGCCTGCTCGTTCCTTCGAGGAGTACGCGGCCGCCCACGTCTATCAGGCCGTCCGGCCGTGGTGCCGTCAGGATCTGCGAGCCGCGCCCCTGGGCGATGTTCAGCGCGCGGCCCAGATGGGCCGTCAGCAGCAGCGCCGCCGCGCCTGTTGCCTCGTCCTCGTCGATGCCGTCGCCGCGCCCGGGGAAGGCGCGTGCCCTGATCCGGCCGGCCGCCTCGTCCTCCCACGCCCATGCGTAGATCCACTCGCCCGGCGCCGGCACCGGCAGGGCGTCCACCTCGGCGGCTTCGTTGTAGCGACGTAGCGTGCGGGGCGGCGCCCACTCGGGGCGCGCCTCGATCCAGTTGAACTCCCCTTCGAGCCTGGCGCCCACCAGGCCCGCGGGTGTGACCAGTTCCGGCACGTCGAGCAGCCAGGCCGCGCCCACGCACGGGTGCCCGGCGAACGGCAGCCGCAGCGTCGGTGTGTAGATGTCGATGACGCCGCGCTCGGGGTCGTCGACGAACACGGTCTCGCTGAAGCCCAGCTCCCGCGCGATGGCCTGGCGTTCGGCCGTGCCCGCGCCGCTTTGGCGTATGACACCGAGCGTGTTGCCGTGGCGGCCGTCGGGGCCGCAGAAGACGCGCAGTACGTCGTAATCGGTCACCTGTGCAGTACATCACGCCGTCGGCGAGCCGCGTATCGGCGCTTTCCCCTGTCCCGCCCCCGGGGTCTGGGGCGAAGCCCCAGTCGTGGGAAGGGGCGGGGAGGGGAAGAGCTCGCCGCAGGCGTCAAGCGACCCGGGTCAGTCTTCGTCCTCGTGGTGGTCGTCCCCGTGGTGGTCGCCCTCGTGGTGGTCGTCCCCGTGCTGGTCGTCCTCGTGTGACTGGGTGACTGCGCCGGTCTGCGGGTTGACGTTCACTTCGCGGAACTTGCCCGCGAGCTCGACCTCCCAGGCCTTGTCGTCCAGTTCCACGGAGGTCACCGTGCCCTTGACCCGCTCCGCCGCGGCCACGGCGCCGACCTTGGCGGTGCGCAGCACGGTGGCCTCCTTCCGGTCGTCTTCGTCCTTGTCGAGCTTCTGGCCCAGGACCTGGCCGTTCGCCCCGACCTTGACCTCGTGCCACGCGTTGTCCTTGCCGAGGATCTCCACCTCCCAGCCGGGCCGGTCGTCGTCGCGCTCGACGGAAGCCACCGTGCCCGGCACTGCCTTGACCGCAGCCTCTGCCGCCTGGATGAGTGACGTGGACTTCGATGTCGCCGAGGGGCGAGGGGCCGCGGTAGCGGTGGCGACCGTCAGGGCCGAGGCGGTGGCCAGGGACGCGGCGGCCAGGGCGGCGATGATGGGCATGCGCTTCATGTGGGTTCCTCCCCAGTTGTGTTGACGGGAATTACGGTGGCGGAGTGGGGCTGAAGCCAGGCTGAAGTCGCCTGAAGGGATCTTCAGGTTGTCTTTGGGACGCTCTCCCCATGCGTTTGCTGATTGTGGAGGACGAGCGGCGGCTCGCGGTGTCGCTGGCCAAGGGGCTCATGGCGGAGGGATTCGCCGTGGATGTGGTGCACGACGGCCGGGAGGGGCTGCACCGGGCCCAGGAGGGGACGTACGACCTGGTCGTGCTCGACATCATGCTGCCGGGGATGAACGGCTACCGCGTCTGCGGCGCGCTGCGGGCCGCCGGGTGCGAGGTGCCGATCCTGATGCTGACGGCGAAGGACGGGGAGTACGACGAGGCCGAGGGGCTCGACACGGGCGCGGACGACTATCTGACCAAGCCGTTCTCGTACGTGGTGCTGCTCGCGCGGGTGCGGGCGCTGCTGCGGCGGCGGGGGCAGGGCGCCTCGCCGGTGGTGCGGGTGGGGGATCTGGTGGTGGACCGGGGGGCTCGGCGGGTGGAGCGGGACGGGTGTGAGGCCGCGTTGACCGCCAAGGAGTTCTCCGTGCTGGAGCAGTTGGTGGTGCGGCCCGGAGAGATCGTGTCGAAGGCGGAGATCCTCGAGCATGTGTGGGACTTCGCGTACGAGGGCGACCCCAACATCGTCGAGGTGTATGTGAGCGCCCTGCGGCGGAAGCTCGGGGCCGGGGTCATCGAGACCGTGCGGGGGGCCGGGTACCGGCTGGTGGGGCGTGCGTAGCGGCTCGGTCCGGACGCGGGCCGCGGTGGGGGCGACGCTGGTGGTGGCCGGGGCCCTGGTCGCCGCGGGGCTCGCGGTGCTGGGGGTGCTGCGGGCGAATCTGTCGGAGCAGGCCCAGCTGCGGGCCGAGGTGCATGCCCGCGCGGTGGCCTCGCGGGTCGCGGCCGGGGCGCGGTTCGACGGGCTGGAGCTGGGCGAGGACCCCGTGCAGATCATGGACGGGCAGGGGCGGGTGCGGGCGGTGAGCGACGATCTGGAGGCCGTGACGGGGGCGGGGAGCCGTTCGGTGGTGCCGGTGGAGCTCGAGGTGGAGGACGAGGACGACGCGGGGAGGGTGGAGGCCCAGAAGCCCCGGTTCACCGAGGGCACCGCCCGGGTGGACGGGCGCGAGGCGGACTACGTGTGGGCCGCGGTGCGGGCGACCACCCCGACGGAGGAGTCCGTCACGGTGTACGCGGGCGCCTCGCTGGCCACCGGCACGGTCGACTCGGTGCGGGACGCGATGCTGCTCGGGCTGCCGCTGCTGTCGGCGGTGGTGGCGGCGGTGACCTGGCTGGTGACCCGGCGTGCCCTGCGGCCGGTGGAGGCGATCCGCCGGGAGATGGCGGCCATAACGGCCAGTACGGATCTGTCCCGGCGGGTGCCGGTGCCCCGATCGCGGGACGAGGTGGCCCGGCTGGCGCGTACGACCAATGAGACGCTCGCGGCGCTGGAGGGGGCCGTGGCACGGCAGCGGGCGTTCGTCGCCGACGCCTCCCATGAGCTGCGCAGCCCCATCGCGTCGTTGCGGACGCAGTTGGAGGTGGGCGCCGCGCATCCGGGGCTGCTTGATGTGGACGGCGCGGTGGAGGACGTGGTGCGGCTTCAGCGGCTGGCCGCCGATCTGCTGCTGCTGGCCCGGCTGGACGCCGGGGAGCGGCCCTCGGGGGCGCGGGTGGCGCTCGCGGAGCTGGTGCGGGAGGAGTTGGCGCAGCGGGTGGGGGACCGGGTGGCGGTGCGGTGCGAGTTGGGGGCGGTGGAGGTGGTGGGGGCGCGCGGGCAGCTGGCGCGGGTGCTGGGGAACCTGGTGGACAACGCGCAGCGGCACGCCCGGAGCGAGGTGCGGGTGGCGGTGCGGGAGGAGGGCGGCTGGGGGGTCGTGGAGGTCGCCGACGACGGGAGCGGGGTGCCCGAGGAGGAGCGGGAGCGCATCTTCGAGCGGTTCGTGCGGCTCGACGACGCCCGCAGCCGCGACGACGGCGGGGCCGGGCTCGGCCTCGCCATCGCGCGCGACGTGGTGCTGCGGCACGGCGGACGGCTGGACGTGCGGACCGCGCCGGGCGGCGGCGCGCTGTTCGCGGTGCGGCTGCCCCGGAAGGCGCCTGTGAGCTAGACGCGGCCGCGCTGGGCGCGCAGGTGGTCGGCGATCGGGTTCAGGGAGTCGTGGACGGCTTCGAGCGCTTCCGGGGAGAGCAGGTCGATGAAGTGCTTGCGCACCGACTCGACGTGGTGCGGCGCGACCTTGCGCATGGTCTCCCAGCCGCTTTCGGTGAGCACCGCGTAGAGCCCGCGCCGGTCGGACTCGCAGTGCTCGCGGCGGACGAGGCCGGCGTTCTCCATCCGGGTGATCTGGTGGGAGAGGCGGCTCTTGGACTGGAGGGTGGCGGCGGCGAGGTCGCTCATGCGCAGCCGGTGGCCCTCGGACTCCGAGAGGTTGACCAGGATCTCGTAATCGTTCATGGTCAAGCCGAACGGCTGGAGGTCTCGTTCGAGTTGGTAGGTCAGCAGCCGGCTGACGTCCAGATGGATGCGCCAGGCGCGCTGTTCCTCGTCGCTGAGCCAGCGCGTGCCGTTCTCGGTCTCCATGGGAAGCATTCTACCTATAGAAGTTGAATTTCGAACCAATGGATATGAGGTCACCTGTTCGAGGTTACACTCCGCATGCTTGCGCTCACGAACCGGTGCCCCCCGTGCTCCCTATCGGCACCTCGTCGAGGACTTCTTCCGTCGACTGGAGCAGTACCGTCCCCGCGCCGACGAACTCGAACTGGTGCTCCTCGCCAGACGTCCCCCCGATGCCGGTGTGTGCGCGGATCCCGCCGAGGACGCCCCGCAGATAGTCGTGATCGTAGTGGTGATTGGGCGTCGGGCAGTCCGCCCAGCCGACGAGGGCCTGCGGGTCCACCCGGATCGGCGGCTCCATGAAGACCACCGGGCCGTTGGAGGCCGCGACGAACTTGCCGGTGCCGATCAGGGTGAGAAAGCCCGGGACGATCGACTGCTTGAGGGAGAGCGAGGGCTGGAAGGCGAGCAGATTTCCCGACCGGATGGTGAGATTGCCGTCGTCGAGGTCGTAGGAGTTGACGTCGAAGGCCCGGTCCGCGAGCACCATCTTGCCCTGCCCCTCGGCCACCACCCAGTCAGCGGCGTGCATCGGGGAGTGGAAGCTGTGCGCGATGAGGTGGTCCAGCCGGCCCAGGCCCACGCCCTGGAAGTCGATCCGCCCGTAGTAGGCGATCATCTTCCCCTTCTGGAGGAACCACTGGCCGTTGAGCTCCACGCTGAAGGCGTACGGATTGATGTTGTCGTCGACCGGGAGGGTGTACGCGTCATGAATGACCGGGCCGTTCACAGCTTCTCCTCCGATGCCTGGACATACACCATGCCGGTGCCCGAGAGCTCCAGCTGGAAGGCCTCTCCCGAGCCGCGGCCGACCATCTCGCGCCAGCCGAGCGCGGCCGAGAGCTTGTTGCGCACCTCGCCGCGGTGGGCGACATACGCCTGCGGGTCGACATGGACCGGGCGGCCGGGCGCGATCGGCAGCTGGATGACGCCGCCGTGCGCCATGACCGCCGCCGAGCCATGCCCCTCGAGGGTGGTGGTGAACAGCCCCTGGCCGGTGACCTGGCCGCGCACGATGCCCATCACCCCGCCCTGCGATCCCATGAACATTGTGCCCTGGCGCAGCGACCCGTCGAAGGCGAGCAGCCGGTCCGACTCGACATAGAGCTTGTCGCCGGCCATATGGACGACCTCGACATGGTGGCCGCCGTGGCCGAACATCACCGTGCCGCTGCCCTCGACGGTCATCAGCGGGGTCGACTCGCCCGCGACCCGGCGGCCGATCATGCCCATCACCCCGCGCTGCCCGCCGGTGATGCTGGGCGTGAACCGCACCTCGCCCCGGTAGGCCAGCATCGCGCCGCGCTGGCTGAAGAGCGTCTGGCCGGGCAGCACCTGCGCCTCGACCATGCGGGAGTTGAGGACGTTGAACGGCATCACACTCGCCTCAATTCGTTCGCTTCTCCGCCCGCGCGGCGCAGAGGCGCGACTTTCGTCGTCTCCTGCGGCCCGGCGGCCGCGCGTGCGTCGCTCACACGTCACCGCCGATCGTGTTGCGCTCGCTGGGCTGTACGTACACCAGTCCCTCGCCCTCGAAGCGGATCTGGAACGCCTCGCCCGAGCCCTCGCCTATGAGCGTGCGGAAGTTCACCCCGGACTGGAAGTGCTGCTTGAGCTTCCCCGTATGGGCGATATACGCGCCCGGGTCGACCTGGAGCGGCAGCTCCGGGGTGACGCGCAGCACCACCGCCGTGCCGTCGGAGAGGATGGCCGCCTGCCCGGTGCCCTCGACGGTGGTGGTGAACAGGCCGTTGCCCTGGGACGAGCCGCGCAGCCCGGTGAAGGAGGTCCCGGTGCGCAGCGCGGAGTCCGTGCACAGCAAATTGCTGGCCTCCACATAGAGCGTGTCGCCATGCAGCGACACCAGGCTGATCTCGCTCGCCCGGTCGGCGAAGTAGCACGTGCCGTGCCCCTTCACCTCCATGACCTCCATCTGCTCGCCGGTGAGCCGCCGGGTCACCATTCCGCGCAGCCCTTCCCCGCCGCCGGTTTTCTTCTTGAAGGTCATCTCCCCCTCGTACGCGACCATCGAGCCGTTCTTGGCCTTCACGGAATCGCCGGTCATGTCGACGGCGAGCACCTTGCTCCCCTGGAGCCGAAACTGAGCCACGGATCTGACGTTATCGGGACCGAACGCCTCGGAACAGGGACAGCCGGACCCCGGCGCGGTGATCGGTTACGAGGCTGCGACAATGCGAGGAGAGTTTGTGCATCACTTCACAAGCTCTCCGCCCGTGATTCCCCGTCCTCTCCCTAAAGGTGCTGCTCCCGTGGACTTCAAGACCGCCACCGCACTGCGGCGGCTCCGCCTGGTCTCCGCGCCCGAGGCCGTCTCCTTCCTCCTGCTGCTGGTCTGCTCGGTGCTCAAGCGCACCACCGACTTCAACGCGGTCCCGGTGATGGGGATGGTGCACGGCGTCCTCTTCATCCTGTACCTGGTCTTCTGGCTGGACGCCTGGAAGCGCGCCAAGTGGAGCGGCAAGACCGCCGCGCTCTACTTCGCGCTGTCCGTCCTGCCGACCGGCGGCTTCTTCGCCGAGCGCATGCTCAAGCGGGAGGCGGAGGCCAGCGTGATCGCCGACCGGGCGCGCCGTGAGGGCGTGGTCAACGCATGATCGTCGCCTTCTCCGTGACGCCGCTCGGCGTCGGCGAGGACGTGGGGGAGTACGTCGCGGACGCGGTGCGGGTGGTGCGCGAGTCGGGCCTGCCGAACCGTACGGACGCGATGTTCACCTCCGTCGAGGGCGAGTGGGACGAGGTCATGGACGTCGTCAAGCGGGCGGTCGCGGCCGTGGAGGCCCGGGCGCCGCGGGTGTCCGTGGTCCTCAAGGCGGACATCCGCCCGGGCGTCACGGACGGACTCACCTCGAAGGTCGAGACGGTCGAGCGGCACCTGTCCGCTTAGCCGTAGCCGTAGCCGTAGCCGTAGCCGTAGCCGCAGCCGCAGCCGCAGCCGCAGACGCAGTCGTACGGAGCGCGCGCTGCTAGGCCGCGTCGCCGCCCAGCAGCGCGATTCCGAGCGGCGTGCGCTCGTACAGCACCCGATGGCCGTCGCGGCGCGACGTCAGCAGGCCGGCCGCGCGCAGTACCCCCAGGTGCGCCGACACCGACGACGGCGCCAGGCCCAGCCGCTGGGCCAGCGCCGTCGTCGTGGCGGGCTCCTCCAGGGCGCTCAGAACGGCCGCGCGGTTGGCGCCGAGGAGCCGTACGAGCGCGTCCGCCGCGCCCTCCGCGGACTCCTGCCAGAGCCCGCCCACCCCGCGCGCCGGATAGATCACCGTCGGCTGCCAGGGCGGCGCGAAGCCGCTCACCACGTCCGGCCAGACGAACACGCTCGGCATCAGCAGCAGGCCCCGGCCGTCGAGCTCCTGCACCTCCGGGCCCCCGGCGCGGGTGCGGACCGTGAGCCGCCCATCGGCCCAGGACACCGAGGGGCGCAGATCGGCGAAGAGCCGCTCGAGGCCGCCGTCCGCCAGCTGCCGGGCCCGATAGGCCACATCGGCCTCCAACAGGTCGCGCACCCGCGGCCAGTCCGGCTCGAGCAGCGCGTGCCAGGCCCGCTCGGTCAGATCGGCGAGCAGCTCCACCGCCCGCGCCGGGTCCTCCAGCACCGAGCGCCCGACCGCGGACTCGGCGGCCCCCGGCGTGTCGGCCAGGGAAAGGGACATCTCCCGGCGGGCCGCCTCCGGCTCGGTCGCCCGCAGCCGCGCCAGCTCCTCCTCGAACGAGGGATACGGCACCGCCGGCGGCGGACCCAGAAAGTCCGGGGTGTAGCCGCGGACGGGGATGAACAGCGCGAGCAGGGACAGGTCGAGCCCGGCCACGGCCGAGCGGATCCGGCGCAGCCACGGCAGGTGATAGCCGTGCCGCTCGGAGCGCAGCAGCGTCCGCACCGCCTCGTGCGTCTGGCACAGCGGCGAAATCGCGAACCGGCAGCGCAGTAAGTCGTCGGTTCCGAAGCTCATGTGGAGTGGCACAGGTCCCCCTGAAGATTCGCCCCAGGGCGAAACACTAGAGCCCCCCGGATCGCCTCGGGCACGCTGCCGCCATGCCAACGCCTTCCGGGTCCGGGACGACGGACCCCACCCCTGCGCGCCCCGCCGCAGACGCCTCCGGACCCGAGCCCGCGGCCGAGTGCGCGGAGGGACCCGCTCTCCCGGAACCCCGCCCGGAAAGCGTCGGCTACTCCGCCGTCTTCGCGGTGCGCGAGTTCAGGGCCGTGTTCGTCGCGCATCTGCTGTCGATGCTCGGCGAGGTGGTCTGCGGGATCGCGCTGTCCGTCCTGGTCTACCGGGCCACCGGCTCGCCGCTGCTGTCCGCGCTGGCCTTCGCCTTCGCGCTGCTGCCGTACGTCATCGGCGGCACCCTGCTGTCCGCGGTCGCCGACCGCTACCCCGCCCGCCGGGTGCTCGTCGTGTGCGATCTGGCCAGCGCCCTGTGCGTGGCCGCGATGGTGGTGCCGGGCATGCCCGTCGGGCTGCTGCTGGTGCTGCGCTGTGTGCCCGCCGTGATCTCTCCGGTGTTCAGCGGGACGCGGGCCGCGACCCTCGGCGACATCCTGGGGAAGGGCGATCTGTTCGTGCTCGGCCGGTCCGTCATCCGGCTCACCGCGCAGGGCGCGCAGCTCGCCGGGTTCGCCGCGGGCGGGCTGCTGCTGACCGCGGTCTCGCCGCGCGCGGTGCTCGCGATCACGGCGGCGTCGTTCGTGGCGTCGGCGCTGGTGCTGCGGCTGGGCACCCGCCGCCGTCCGGCCCGTGCGGACGGCCGGCGCGGCGCGCTGCTCGGCGACTCGCTGCGCGGTATCCGGCAGCTGGCCGCCGTCCCGCGGATCCGGGCGCTGTTCCTGCTGAACTGGGTGCCGCCGACGTTCGTGGTGATGTCGGAGGCGCTGATGACCCCGTACTCCGACGGTCTGGGCCTCGGCTCGACCGGGCTCGGGCTGCTGATGTGCGGGATGCCGATCGGCGCGCTCGTCAGCGAGACCCTGGCGGGCACCCTGCTCGGCCCGGCCGGCCGGGCGCGGCTGACCCTGGTGGTGGCGGTGCTGTGCATGCTGCCGTCCCTGGGGTACGTCTTCGAGCCCTCCTTCGGCTGGGCGCTGGCGCTCCAGGTGGCGACGGGCTGTGGCATGTCGTACAGCCTCGGCCTCGACCAGTGGTTCATCGCGGCCGTGCCGGAGGAGCTGCGGGGACGCGCGATGACGCTGCTGACGGCGGGGCTGATGACCGCGCAGGGCCTGGGCATGGCGGCGGCGGGCGCGGTCGCCGAGGTGGCTCCGGTGCACCTGGTGGTCACCGCGGCGGGGGTGTCAGGCACCGTGTGTTCGCTGCTGGTGGTGGTGATGGTGCGGCGCGGCAACACTCCCGGCCGGCCCGCCCCGCTCGAAACGTGAGACCGGGCTGACCACGATATGACCGGCCGGTAGGGTCGGTAACGTGCCCAAGCCGCTCAGCCTCTCCTTCGACCCCATCGCTCGCGCAGACGAACTGTGGAAGCGACGGTGGGGGTCCGTGCCGTCGATGGCCGCGATCACCTCGATCATGCGGGCCCAGCAGATTCTGCTCGGCCAGGTCGACGCGGTGGTCAAGCCGTACGGGCTGACCTTCGCCCGCTACGAGGCGCTGGTGCTGCTCACCTTCTCCCAGGCCGGTGAGCTGACCATGTCCAAGATCGGCGAGCGGCTGATGGTCCACCCGACCTCGGTCACCAACACCGTGGACCGGCTGGTCAGGTCCGGTCTGGTGGCCAAGCGGCCGAACCCGAACGACGGCCGCGGCACGCTCGCCTCGATCACCGACCGGGGCCGTGAGGTGGTGGAGTCGGCCACCCGCGACCTGATGGCCATGGACTTCGGCCTCGGGGTGTACGACGCCGAGGACTGCTCGGGCATCTTCGAGCTGCTGCGGCCGCTGCGCGTCGCGGCGGGAGACTTCGACGAGGTGTGACGGGGGAGCGGCACCGGCGGGGGCGGCGAAGATCGCCCCGGAACGGACGGTTACGCTCAACGTCATGAAGCGAAGCGTATTGACGCGCTACCGGACCATGGCCTATGTCACCGGCGTCCTGCTGATCCTGCTCACGATCGGCGTGATCGCCAAGTACCTGCTGGACGTGGACGGCGCGTCCGGCTTCGTCAGCGTCGTCGGTATCGCACACGGCTGGCTGTACGTCCTCTACCTGGTCTTCGCCTTCGACCTCGGCTCCAAGGCGAAGTGGCCCTTCGGCAAGCTGGCCTGGGTGCTGCTCGCCGGCACCGTCCCCACGGCGGTCTTCTTCGTCGAGCGCAAGGTCGTGGCCGAGATCGAGCCGCTGGTCAGCGGCGCCGAGCCGGAGCCCGCCCAGGCCTGAACCACCCCCTCGCGAGGCGCTCGGCCGGGGTTTCCCGGCCGAGCGTTTTGCGTGGGCGGCCGGCGCCGGCCTGCGGGCGCTGCGCGGCTGACCCGAATGGGCTGCTGAGGCCCGTGTCGCGTCGACACATAGTTGGACATCCTAGTAAATTTGTAGCCATGGACGCCGAAGGCATTGAGGAGGGCCGCCGGCGCTGGCAGGCCCGGTACGACGCCGCCCGCAAGCGCGAGGCAGCCTTCACGAGCTTGTCCGGGGATCCTGTGGACCCGGTCTACGGACCCGCCCCCGGCGACACCGTGGCGGGCTTCGAGCGCATCGGCTGGCCCGGCGAGTTCCCCTACACCCGCGGGCTGTACGCCACCGGCTACCGCGGCCGCGCCTGGACCATCCGCCAGTTCGCGGGCTTCGGAAACGCCGAGCAGACCAACGAGCGCTACAAGATGATCCTCAAGGCGGGCGGCGGCGGGCTCTCGGTGGCCTTCGACATGCCCACGCTGATGGGGCGCGACTCCGACGACCCGCGCTCGCTGGGCGAGGTCGGCCACTGCGGCGTCGCCGTCGACTCCGCCGCCGACATGGAGCTCCTCTTCAAGGACATCCCGCTCGGCGACGTCACCACCTCGATGACGATCAGCGGCCCCGCCGTCCCCGTCTTCTGCATGTACCTGGTCGCCGCCGAGCGCCAGGGCGTGGACCCCTCCGTGCTGAACGGCACCCTCCAGACGGACATCTTCAAGGAGTACATCGCGCAGAAGGAGTGGCTCTTCCAGCCCGAGCCGCATCTGCGCCTGATCGGCGACCTGATGGAGCACTGCGTGCACTCCATCCCCGCGTACAAGCCGCTGTCCGTCTCCGGCTACCACATCCGTGAGGCCGGGTCCACGGCCGCCCAGGAGCTCGCGTACACCCTCGCCGACGGCTTCGGCTACGTCGAGCTGGGGCTATCGCGCGGGCTCGACATCGACACCTTCGCGCCCGGCCTGTCCTTCTTCTTCGACGCCCACATCGAGTTCTTCGAGGAGATCGCCAAGTTCCGCGCGGCCCGCCGGATCTGGGCCCGCTGGATGCGGGATGTGTACGGGGCGAAGACCGAGAAGGCGCAGTGGCTGCGGTTCCACACCCAGACCGCCGGGGTCTCGCTCACCGCGCAGCAGCCGTACAACAACGTGGTGCGCACCGCCGTGGAGGCGCTGTCCGCGGTGCTCGGCGGCACCAACTCGCTGCACACCAACGCCTTGGACGAGACGCTCGCGCTGCCCAGCGAGCAGGCTGCCGAGATCGCCCTGCGCACCCAGCAGGTGCTGATGGAGGAGACCGGCATCCTCAACGTCGCCGACCCGCTGGGCGGTTCCTGGTACGTCGAGGCGCTGACCGACCGCCTCGAGGCCGACGCCGAGAAGATCTTCGAGCGGATCAAGGAGCGCGGCCGCCGGGACTTGGGTTCACAGGGTGAGGGGGCCGACGGGCAGCACCCCATCGGGCCCATCACCTCCGGCATCCTGCGCGGCATCGAGGACGGCTGGTTCACCGGCGAGATCGCCGAGTCGGCCTTCCAGTACCAGCGGGCGCTGGAGAAGGGCGACAAGAAGATCGTCGGCGTCAACTGCCACGAGGGCTCGGTCACCGGCGACCTGGAGATCCTGCGGGTCGGCCACGAGGTCGAGCGCGAGCAGGTGCGGGTGCTCGCCGCCCGCAAGGAGGCCCGCGACGACGCCCGGGTGTCCGCCGCCCTGAAGGACATGCTGGCCGCGGCCCGTGACGGCTCGAACATGATCGGGCCCATGATGGAGGCCGTCCGGGCGGAGGCGACCCTCGGCGAGATCTGCGGCGCGCTGCGCGAGGAGTGGGGCGTCTACACGGAGCCGGCCGGCTTCTGAGCGGGGCCGGCTGGCTTCTGGGTGGGGCCGGCCGGCTTCTGGACGATGGCGGGGAAGCCGCGGAGCAGCAGTTCCGCGAAGTCGCGCGCCCAGAGCTCGTCCACGACATCGGCGCTCACCAGCGTCCGGTGCACCACCGCGCCGGCGATCACGTCGAATATCAGGTCCGCGCTGCGGGCCGCCGCGGCGGTGTCGGCCTCGCGCGGCAGCTCGCCGCGGGCCTGGGCCCGCTCGCGGCCCAGCAGCACCAGCCGCTTCTGCCGGTCGACGATCACGGAGCGGATCCGCTGCCGCAGCGCCTCGTCGTGGGTGGCCTCGGCGACCACGGCCATCAGCGAGGTCCTGGCCTCCGGCCGGTCCAGCAGCGCGGCGAACCGGAGCACCGTCTCCTCCACATCGGCGCGCAGCGACCCCAGGTCGGGCAGTTCCATCTCCTCGTCGAGGAGGGCCGCCACCGCGTCCACCACCAGCTCGCTCTTGTTCGCCCAGCGGCGGTAGAGGGTGGTCTTGGCCACACCCGCCCGGGCCGCGACATCGCCCATCGTCAGCTTGGGCCAGCCGAGCTCGACCAGGGCGGCCCGCGTCGCGCCGAGGATCGCGCGGTCGGCCTCGGCACTACGGGGGCGGCCGGTGCGCCGCGTTGGCGGGCTCATGCCCGTGACCCTACCCGTACGCCCGCTTTGGCCCCTGGATCTCCGAGGGCGCTTCCAGTTACGCTACGGCTCGTAGCGTAAGGGTGTGCGCTTTTCCATTCACCGCGGGAAGAGGGGAGGATAGGACCATGCAGCCACGGAACATGTCCATGAGTGGAGTGGTCGACCTCGCCGCGGTGAAGGCGGCCGGAGAAGCGAAGCAGAAGGCGGAGAAGGCGCGGGCCGAGGCGGCCCGCACGGGCACCGCGGTGCCCACCCGTCTGATCTTCGACGTCGACGAGGCGGGATTCCAGCAGGAGGTCCTCCAGCGCTCCACCGAAGTACCGGTCGTCATCGACTTCTGGGCCGAGTGGTGCGAGCCGTGCAAGCAGCTCGGTCCGGTCCTCGAGCGGCTGACGGGGGAGTACGCGGGCCGGTTCGTCCTGGCGAAGATCGACGTCGACGCCAACCAGATGCTCTTCCAGCAGTTCGGGGTGCAGGGCATCCCCGCCGTGTTCGCGGTCGTCGCCGGCCAGCCGGTGCCCCTCTTCCAGGGCGCCGCGCCCGAGGCCCAGATCCGGCAGGTGCTGGACCAGTTGATCCTGGCGGCGGAGCAGCAGTTCGGCATCGTGGGCGCCCCGGCGACGGACGCGGGCGCCGAGGACGATGAGCCGGTCGCGCAGCAGCCCGCCACCCCGTACGACAGCGCGCTCGCGGCGGCACACGAGGCGCTGGACGCGGGCGATCTCGGCGGTGCGGTGCAGGCGTACCGCAATGTGCTGGCCGACGACCCCGGCAACACCGAGGCCAAGCTGGGCCTGGCGCAGGCCGAGTTGCTGAGCCGGGTACAGGGGGCCGATGCCCAGGTGGTGCGCAAGGCGGCGGCCGACAATCCGGCGGACCCGGCGGCGCAGATCGCGGCCGCGGATCTCGACCTGGTGGGGGGTCATGTGGAGGACGCCTTCGGGCGGTTGGTCGACGCGGTCCGGCGGACGGTCGGCGAGGACCGGGAGGCGGTACGGGTCCACTTGCTGGAGCTCTTCGAGGTGATCGGCGCGGATGACCCCAGAGTGGTCGCGGCGCGCGGTGCGCTGGCTCGCGTACTGTTCTGATCTCTTGCCATCTCAAACAGAGAAGCGACCGCGCTTTACCAAAACTTGGTAATCGCGGTCGCTGTAACTGGCAGTAAGTAAACGGCAGTTCGTTGTCCGGTCATGGCACGAATTGCCCCCTCTTTCCGGTCATGTGACGGCGACCCTGAGTGCCCGGTCTCTACCGGCCTGCCGCAGTACGGTTATCCGCCCGTTACTCGCTGGTAACGAACCCCTTGTGCACCCGCCCGTAAATGGACCACGATCGGCCAAGCTCGGTCCATCCCCTCAGTCCGGCATCCGGTCGGCGCGGTCGGTGTGATGGGTCCCCACCGAGTAGGCCGGCGGCAGTGGCGCCGGCCGTGGACAGGGGGGTCCCTGCCTACCGGCAGGGCCTGTCCAGGAGGTTGCGCGAAAGGCGTGGCCCAGTGGTTGTCGCTCGGGGGTGATCGCCGGTGTTTCGGGTGCGGTACGCGCCTGCGAGACGTGGGCGCTCTCCTTCCCGAGGACGTAGCACTTCTCCCATCCCAGGCTCGGGCCGCGGCCCCAGCCGGAGATGTACGTCCGAGAAGGAGGAAAGTCATGGAGTCCCAGGCTCGTGGCGGGACCAGATGGAAGCGGTTCGCCGTCGTCATGGTGCCGAGCGTCGCTGCCACGGCGGTGATCGGTGTAGCCGTCGCGCAGGGTGCGCTCGCGGCCTCGTTCAGTGTGTCCGGCCAGCAGTTCAAGGTGAAGGTGAAAGAGCTCGACGGCAGGGGCTTTGTCCAGTACGGCACGCTTGACACCCAGCACGGGGGCAAGAAGATTCCCGTCGCCGTGTCGGCGTTCAAGAGCGCCAAGATCGAAAGCCTGTGCCAGTCGGTGGTGGTCCCGGTCCCGCTCTTCGGCGATGTCACGCTGAGGCTGGAGGCCGGCGGCGACGGCAGGAAGGTGGTCGCGAAGAACCTCTTCATCGACCTCGACCAGCTCAAGGCTGACGCCGTCTTCGGCAACATCAACATCGGCGTGGCGGCCGGCGACACGTCCAAGGGGCCGACGAACGACTCGAACAAGAAGGACCCCGGTTCCTTCGGCCAGGAAGCCGACACGGCGTTGCTGACCGATGTCGAGCAGACCGCATGGGCGACCAATGCGGGCACGTTCAAGCTCCCCGGCCTTTCTATGAAGATCTACAAGGGCAGTGGCAAGGGCAAGGAGTGCTTCTGACCCGTTGATCGGGTGGGGGGCCGTGTCAGCCGCCCCTCACCCGGGATCGCTCAGCGGCGTCGGGGCACCGGCACCGCGACTGTCAGTACCGCATCAGAACACTTGCGATCGTCCAGATCGCCGGCCCCAGGGAGCTGTTTTCATTGAGTGCCGAGTCGCCGGGGGCGCGTGACCGTATCAGCCGTCTGCGCCTGGCTTTCAGGCATTGGCGCTGGCAACGCCCGTTCTGGGCAGGGCTCTTCACCATATTGGCCGGGCTGCCGATCGGGTACCTGCCGTATGCCAACATCACCTTGGGCCAGATGACCGTCCGGATGTCGACCACCACGGGGTCCGGCGCGCTGATTATCGGCGTCCTGCTGGTCGTGCTGGGCCTGACCATGTGGTTCCAGCCCATCGTGCGGGTCTTCGCGGGAGTCGCCACCATCCTGCTCGGCCTGGTCTCGATCCCCGTGGCCAACTTCGGGGGAATCCTGGTGGGCTTCCTGCTCACCCTGTTCGGCGGCGGGATGAGCGTCGCCTGGGCGCCGGGTGAGACGCCCACCGAGCAGCCGGCGAAGGACGCGGGGCCCGCACCCACGGGCAGTTCGGACGGCGTGGACGACGCGGACGCTGGAGACGGCGCGGGCGGCGGCGAGCCGGAGCCGGCCGTCGCGGGGGCCGCGCGGGACCAGGAATCCAGGGATGGGAGGCACCGTGCGGGGTGAACAAGACGAGTCGGAGGGTGCGAGCGTCAGCAGTCCACGCAAGGCGAGAACGGGGCCGCGGCACGCGGCCCCCAAGAAGTCGATGCTCACCCGCCTGCACATGCCCGCCGGCAAGGCGATAGCGCTCGCCGCCATGCCGACGGCCGTGCTGATGGGCATGGGGCTGACCCCGCAGCTCGCCCAGGCGACCTCCCGGGCCGAGGACCGCTACAAGCCCGGGCCGTGCGTCTCCCAGTCGGATGAGGCCGACAAGGACGACGCCAAGGACCAGAAGAGCACCGACGAGGCCGGCGAGACGTCCAAGGACTCCAAGGACAAGGACTCCAAGGGCTCGAAGGACTCCGAGGGTTCCAAGGGCTCAGAGGGTTCCGAGGACAAGACTTCTGAGGGCAAGAGCTCGGACGACAAGGGCTCCGAGCCCGGCGACACGCCGACCCCGTCGGCCACGTCCGGCACCAAGACGGGCGACAAGGCGGACGACGCGACGGACGACGCGACGCCGGAGACGCCCTCCGCCTCACCGAGCCCGTCCGCGACCAAGACCAAGAACCCGCTCGACCCGCTGGGCCTCGGGGACGCGCTCAAGGACATCTTCACCGGGGGCGGTGACGACAAGGACGAGACGGCCGAGCCGAGCACCACGCCGACCCCGTCGGACTCCTCGACCGGATCGTCGGGCAAGACCGCCGACCCCACCGAAGACGCGGCCGACAAGGCGAAGGACACCGCCGACAAGGACGAGTCCAAGGCCGAGGACAAGGCCGAGTCCAAGGACAAGGCCAAGGACAAGACCGAGGACGCCAAGGACGCCGAGGACAAGGCCGACGGCTCCACTCCGTCGCCCGGCCCCAGCTCCTCGTCCTCCCCCAAGGCCGAGGACGGGAACAAGAGCGGCAAGGAGCCGTTCCCCTGCCCGACGTTCGACGCCGAGGCGTACGACAACGCCGAGACCGAGCCGACCGCCGCCCTGGTGCCCGAGGACCCCTGGACCCTCAAGAGCACCCTGCTGACCCTGCACGGCCTGGACTACAAGGGCATCGTCGAGGTCAAGACGTACAGCGGGCAGGTCAAGAAGGTCCTCAAGTTCACGGCCTCCGGCATTGAGATCAAGGATCTGCACCAGCTGACGGTCGGGACCGGCGGGACGACCAACCACGTGGCCGCGCGCGAGGGCTCCACCTCGACCTTCAACAACGGCCCGATCACCATGTACACCGAGGAGCTGTCGGGCAATCTGCTGGGGATCATCCCGATCACCTTCAGCCCGAAGAGCCCGCCGCCGATCAACCTCCCCGAGGTGTTCTTCACCGATGTGACGGTCACGCAGGCCGGCCAGTTCGGCGGCGACCTGACCATCCCCGGCATGCACCTCTACAAGACGGGGGATTAACCCCGGGACACAGACCCGTTCGGGAGCCGCACAGCCCTCCTCCGGGAGGGCGAACGCCGGTGGGCACCACCCCAGTCGGGGCGGTGCCCACCGGCGCGTCAGCCCGCCTGTTCGAGCGGCCGGTCGCTCGTCAGCCGGGCGCGTTACTTGCCCTCGCCGCCCAGGTGGTGCACCCGGACCATGTTGGTGGTGCCGGAGACGCCGGGGGGCGAACCGGCCGTGATGATCATGGTAGCGCCTTCGTTGTAGCGGCCCAGCTTCGACAGCTCGGCGTCCACGAGGTCCACCATCGCGTCGGTGTGCTCCACATACGGCACCACGAACGACTCCACGCCCCAGCTGAGCGTCAGCTGGTTGCGGGTGGCCACGTCGGTGGTGAAGGCCAGGATCGGCTGCTGGGCCCGGTAGCGGGACAGCCGGCGGGCGGTGTCGCCGGACTGGGTGAAGGCCACCAGCGACTCGGCGTCCAGGAAGTCGGCGATCTCGCAGGCCGCACGGGCGACCGAGCCGCCCTGCGTACGCGGCTTCTTGCCGGGGACCAGCGGCTGGAGGCCGCGCGAGAGCAGCTCCTGCTCGGCGGCCTGGACGATGCGGGACATCGTCTTGACCGTCTCCAGCGGGTACGCGCCGACGGAGGACTCCGCGGACAGCATGACCGCGTCGGCGCCGTCCAGGATCGCGTTGGCGACGTCGGACGCCTCGGCGCGGGTCGGACGCGAGTTGGTGATCATCGACTCCATCATCTGGGTCGCGACGATCACCGGCTTGGCGTTCCGGCGGCACAGCTCGATCAGGCGCTTCTGCACCATCGGGACCTTCTCGAGCGGATACTCGACGGCCAGGTCGCCGCGGGCCACCATGACGCCGTCGAAGGCCGCGACGACCGACTCCATGTTGGCGACCGCCTGCGGCTTCTCAACCTTGGCGATCACCGGCACCCGGTGCCCCACCTCGTCCATGACGCGGTGCACATCGCGGACGTCGGCGGCGTCCCGGACGAAGGACAGCGCGACCATGTCGCACCCCATCGCCAGCGCGAACTTCAGGTCCACGATGTCCTTCTCGGACAGCGCGGGCACATTGACCGCCGCGCCCGGCAGGTTGATCCCCTTGTGGTCGGAGATCACCCCGCCCTCGATGACGATCGTCTTGACCCGGGTGCCCTCGACCGCGGTGACCCGCAGCTCGACGTTGCCGTCGTTGATCAGGACCTGGTCGCCCTTGGAGACATCGCCCGGCAGCCCCTTGTACGTGGTGCCGCAGATCGTGCGGTCGCCCGGCACGTCCTCGGTGGTGATGGTGAACTCGTCACCGCGCACCAGCTCCACCGGGCCGTCGGCGAAGGTCTCCAGCCGGATCTTGGGGCCCTGGAGGTCGGCGAGCACGCCGACCGCGCGCCCGGTCTCCTCGGAGGCCTTGCGGACGCGGTGATACCGCTCCTCGTGCTCCGTGTGGCTCCCATGGCTCATGTTGAATCGGGCCACGTTCATCCCGGCCTCGATCAGCGACTTCAGCTGGTCGTAGGAGTCGACGGCGGGGCCCAGAGTGCAGACGATTTTGGAACGGCGCATGAGGCAGATCCTATCGGTTTGTTTCGGAGCGGAATTTTTAAGCTTATGTACGCCGGTGCAATGCCTGGGCAAGCACGGCGGAAGAGCCGGAGGCCGGCCGGTGACCAGGAGGCTAGGCAGCGACCAGTTCGTACGCCTGGCTCGCTATCTCCAGCTCCTCGTCGGTCGGCACCACGGCCACCGCGACCCGGCTGGCCTCCGTGGAGATCAGCCGCGCCGAGGAGCCGCGCACCGCGTTGCGGACCGCGTCCACCTCGATGCCGAACGCGGGCAGGCCGCGCATCGCCGCCTCCCGCACCGCCGGGGAGTTCTCCCCGACGCCCGCGGTGAAGGCGATCGCGTCCACCCGCCCCAGCGCGGCGGTGTACGCGCCCACATACTTGCGCAGCCGGTGGATGTAGACGTCGAAGGCCAGCTGCGCCTCCGGGTCCCCCTCGCCCATCCGGCGGCCGATCTCGCGCATGTCGTTGTCCCCGCACAGCCCCAGCAGCCCGCTGCGCTTGTTCAGCAGGGTGTCGATCTCGTCGACCGACAGCCCGCCGACCCGGGCCAGGTGGAAGATCGCCGCCGGGTCCAGGTCCCCGGAGCGGGTCCCCATGACCAGGCCCTCCAGCGGGGTGAGCCCCATCGAGGTGTCCACGCACACCCCGCCGCGCACGGCGGAGGCGCTGGCGCCGTTGCCCAGGTGCAGCACGATCGTGTTGACGTCGGAGACGTCCCGGCCCAGCAGCGCGGCGGTGGCCCGGGAGACGAACGCGTGCGAGGTGCCGTGGAAGCCGTAGCGCCGCACCCCGTACCGGTCGGCGGTCGCCCGGTCGATGGCGTAGCGCGCCGCCTCCTCCGGCATCGTGGAGTGGAACGCGGTGTCGAAGACCGCCACCTGCGGCAGGTCCGGGCGCAGCGCGCGGGCCACCTTGATCCCGGTGACGTTCGCCGGGTTGTGCAGCGGGGCCAGCGGCACCAGCTTCTCGATCTCCTCGACCACCTCGTCGGTGATCAGGGTCGGCTCGGTGAACCGGGTGCCGCCGTGCACCACCCGGTGGCCGACCGCCGCCAGCGCGGGCGAGTCCAGGCCGAGGCCCTGCCCGGCCAGCTCCTCGGCGACCTGCTTGAGGGCGGCCGAGTGGTCGGCGACGGGGCCCTCCCCGATCCGCTCCACGATGCCGGAGGCGAGCCGGCTGCCGTCGGCCATGTCGAGCAGCTGGTACTTGACCGACGAGGAGCCGGAGTTGAGAACGAGGACTCGGGAGCCGTTCACGCGGTGGGTGCTTTCTGTGCGGGGGAGGCGGGGGTGGGCGTCTGGGCCTGGACGGCGGTGATCGAGACGGTGTTGACGATGTCCTGGACCAGCGCCCCGCGGGAGAGGTCGTTCACCGGCTTGCGCAGCCCCTGGAGCACCGGGCCGACCGCGACCGCGCCCGCCGAGCGCTGCACCGCCTTGTAGGTGTTGTTGCCGGTGTTCAGGTCCGGGAAGACCAGGACCGTGGCCTTGCCCGCCACCTCGGAGTCCGGCAGTTTGGTCGCCGCGACGGCCGCGTCCACCGCGGCGTCGTACTGGATCGGGCCCTCGACCAGCAGGTCCGGGCGGCGCTCGCGGACCAGCTCGGTCGCCTTGCGCACCTTGTCGACGTCCACGCCGGACCCGGAGGTGCCGGTGGAGTACGAGAGCATCGCGATCCGCGGCTCCACGCCGAACTGGGCGGCCGTGGTGGCCGACTGGATGGCGATGTCCGCGAGCTGCTCGGCGTCCGGGTCCGGGTTGACCGCGCAGTCGCCGTACACCAGCACCCGGTCGGCCAGGCACATGAAGAAGACCGAGGAGACGATCTGGGCGCCCGGCGCGGTCTTGATGATCTCGAACGCGGGCCGGATGGTGGCCGCGGTGGAGTGCACGGCGCCGGAGACCATGCCGTCGGCCAGGCCCTCCTGCACCATCAGCGTGCCGAAGTACGAGACGTCGGCGACCACGTCGTAGGCCAGCTCGTAGGAGACGCCCTTGTGGGCGCGCAGCTCCGCGTACAGCTCGGCGAAGCGGTCGCGCAGCGGCGAGGTCTGCGGGTCGATGATCTGCGCGTCCGCGAGCTGGATGCCCAGCTCGGCGGCGCGCTTGCGCACCACGTCCTCCGCGCCCAGCAGCGTGAGGTCGCACACATCGCGGCGCAGCAGCACATCGGCGGCGCGCAGCACCCGCTCCTCGGTGCCCTCGGGGAGGACGACCCGGCGGCGGTTGGCGCGGGACCGCTCGATCAGCTCGTGCTCGAACATCATCGGGGTGACCCGGCCGGAACGGGCGACCGAGATCCGGTTGGTCAGCTCCGCGGTGTCCACGTGCCGCTCGAACAGGCCGATCGCGATCTCGGCCTTGCGCGGCGAGCCCGCGGTGAGCTTGCCCTCCAGCGCGAACAGCTCGGCCGCGGTCGGGAAGCTGCCGCCCGCCACGGCCGCCACCGGGGTGCCCGGGGCCAGCCGGGAGGCCAGCGCCAGGATGTCCGGGCCCGGCCGCTCGTCCAGGGTGAGCAGCACCCCGGCGATGGGCGGGGCCCCCGCGCTGTGCGCCGCGAGCGCCCCGATGATCAGGTCGGCGCGGTCGCCGGGGGTCACCACCAGGCAGCCCTCGGTCAGTGCGGGCAGGAAGCTGGGCAGCATGGCGCCGCCGAAGACGAAGTCCCGCACGTCCCGGGACAGCCCCGCGTGGTCGCCGAGCAGCAGCTCGGCGTCCAGGGTGCGCACCACCTGGGAGACGGTGGGCGCGGAGAGCGAGGCGTCCTCCGGCAGCGCGTAGCAGGGGACGGGGAGGCGGCCGCTCAGCCGCTCGGCCACGGCCTCCCGGTCGCCGGGGGCCACCCGGTTCACCACGACGGCGACGACGTCGCAGCCCTGCGCGTCGTAGGCGCGGTAGGCGTTGTGCGCCTCGGCGCCCACGGACTCGGCGCTCTGGTCCTGGCCGCCCACGACGGTGATCACCGAGGCGCCGAACTCGTTGGCCAGCCGCGCGTTCAGCCCCAGCTCGTCGGGGAGGCTGGTCGCGGCGTAGTCGCTGCCCAGGACGAGGACGTACTCGTAGTCCCGGGCCACCTCGTGGAAGCGGCCGACCAGGTGCGCCACCAGCTCGTCGGTGCCCTGCTCGGCCTGGAGGGCGGACGCCTCCTCGTAGGTGATCCCGAAGACGGACTCGGGGGACTGGCCCAGCCGGTAGCGGGACCGCAGGAGGTCGAAGAGGCGGTCGGGGTTGTCGTGCACCAGGGGGCGGAAGACGCCGACCCGGTCGACATGGCGGGTCAGGAGCTCCATGACCCCCAGCTCGACGACCTGGCGGCCGTCGCCGCGTTCGATCCCGGTCACGTACACGCTGCGCGTCACGCCCTGCTCTCCGATCCTTGTCGACTGCGTCCGGTGCGGTGGGTGCGTCCGGTTGTTTCCGGTTGTTTCCGGTCGAAACTCCTGAAAACGGCCGTATTGGCGGCCCTGTCCCCTTGACAATACCTGCGGCCATCGATAGGGCGCTCGCCCGGTCCGGGGCCGGCTCAGGGGCCGGGTCCGGGGCCTGGTCGGGGCCATGTTCCGGGGCAGGTTCCAGGGCCCGATCCGGAGTCAGGCCGGAGCGGGGGTTGGAGCCGGGGGCGGAGTCGGGTATGCAGGGACATGGCACCGCCAGGCCCGTGGAACAATCGGACTGGCTCACACTTACCCGTACGCAGCAGGAGACACAGCACGATGCGCATCGGAGTTCTCACCGCAGGCGGCGACTGCCCCGGCCTGAACGCTGTGATCCGCTCGGTCGTCCACCGGGCCGTGGTCGGACACGGAGACGAGGTCATCGGCTTCGAGGACGGCTTCAAGGGGCTCCTCGACGGCCGCCACCGCAAGCTCGACCTGGACGCCGTGAGCGGCATCCTCGCCCGCGGCGGCACCATCCTCGGCTCCTCCCGCCTGGAGCGGGCCCGGCTGCGCGAGGCCTGTGAGACCTCCAAGGACCACGCCCGCGACTACGGCATCGACGTGCTGATCCCGATCGGCGGCGAGGGCACGCTCACCGCCGCCCGGATGCTCTCCGACGCCGGGCTGCCCATCGTCGGCGTGCCCAAGACCATCGACAACGACATCTCCTCCACCGACCGCACCTTCGGCTTCGACACCGCCGTCGGCGTCGCCACCGAGGCCATGGACCGGCTCAAGACCACCGCCGAGTCGCACCAGCGGGTCATGGTCGTCGAGGTCATGGGGCGCCACGCGGGCTGGATCGCGCTGGAGTCCGGCATGGCGGGCGGCGCGCACGGCATCTGCCTGCCGGAGCGGCCGTTCGAGATCGACGCGCTGGTGAAGATGGTCGAGGAGCGCTTCTCCCGCGGCAAGAAGTTCGCGGTCATCTGTGTCGCCGAAGGCGCGCACCCCGCCGAGGGCACGATGGAGTACAAGAAGGGCGCGATCGACCAGTACGGCCACGAGCGGTTCACCGGCATCGGCAACCGCCTGGCGGCCGAGCTCGAGCGGCGGCTGGGCAAGGAGGCCCGCCCGGTCATCCTCGGCCACGTCCAGCGCGGCGGCACCCCGACCGCGTACGACCGGGTCCTGGCCACCCGCTTCGGCTGGCACGCCGTCGAGGCCGCCCACCGCGGCGACTTCGGGATGATGACCGCGCTGCGCGGCACGGACATCAAGATGGTGCCGATCGCGGAGGCGGTCACCGAGCTCAAGACGGTCCCCGTGCACCGCATGGACGAGGCGGAGTCGGTCTACTGACCCAGGCTCCCACCGCGGACGCTCTGGTACTCTCCCGGCTTGATCAAGGCGGATCGGCTGATCACTTGATCATCTGATCATCTGATCAAGGGGGAAGAGGGAGCGGGGGCGGGATGCGTCGTTTATGGGCTCGCGTGTGGCTGCGCTACACGGCCCTGGTAGTGCTTGTCATGGCCCTGGTCGCGGTCTTCGTCATCGCGAACCGCGACAGCGACAAGGGTGGCCATCTCGCGGCCAACCGCGCCCAGTTGAGAAAGGCGTGCGACGGCACCCTCCCGTACGCGGACCTGAAGGGTCTCGTCCGCGACGGCCAGGCGGGCGAGCTCAGCCAGCACGGCACGATGCTCGAACCCGACCAGGAGAGCCGCTCGCTGCTGAACTGCGAGCTGTCCTGGGGAGAGGGCTACAGCGTCACCGTCCACGCCGAGGCGCTCGTCTCCGACATACCCGAGGGCATGGAGACCGAGGACCTCCTCGGAAAGGGCAGAGCCGCGGAGGGGACGTACGTGGCCCCGGGAACCACCGGCCAGTACGGCGAGAGCGGCGCCTGGGTGGTAGCCGAGTGCGTGGACGGCCTGCGCGGCCGGGTCCGGCCCACGACCGACCTGTATGTGTCCGCGCTCGTCACCGACGGCGAGCACGACGCCGCCGACACCCGCGCCGGGCGCGAGGAGGAGGCCAGGGCCGAACGGGCCGCCGCGCTCACCGGCTTCCGTACCGCCGTGCATGTCGCGAACGCCATCACCGAGGCGCAGGGCTGCGGCAGCGACCCGCTCAAGGCTCCGACCCGGGTGCTGGACACCCACGAACATGAGGATGACTCGCCGACCGACCGCATCGTGGAGCCCGGCCGCGGCCTGCGCAAGTGCGGCTGGATCAACGCCCGGTCGCTCCCCGAGGTGATGCCCGGCACCTGGACCACGCTCGGCGACCTCCGGGAGTCCGGCGTGGTGAACGCCTGTCAGGGCGTCTGGGACTCGGAGGCCGAGCAGAACGACTTGGAGAGCCCGGAGGACTGGCAGGTCACCGGCGTCGATGCGGCGAGCTGGGCGGGCATCTTCGGCCGGACCGCGTACAACTCGTACGAGCGCGAGGGCCATGTGCCGGGGTGGGGGGTGTCCCAGGACCGCGGGAAGCCCACGGGCGGCGGGACGGCCGACGGCAAGGGCGAGGACCGTATCTCCTCCTACGTCAATGACCCCCAACTCGCCCTGTGGGCACGCTCGGTGTGCGGCGGCCGCGAGACCTACCACCGCGTCTCGGTGCAGCCCTCGATCGTGATCGAGGACGGCGATACGGCGACCCTGGGCGCCAAGGACCGCGCCGCGCTCTCCCGCGCCGCGCGCTCGGTGCTTGACCGCTATCTGAGTGCCGCGGACGGCTGGCCGAAGTCGGCGGGGTGCCGCGACACGAAGGTTCTGGGAGAGGTCGAGGAATGGCACTGAGCAGACTGCGACTCGGCGGGTGGCTGACCCGCCGTCGCCGGTGGGGCCTCGGGGCCGCCGTGCTGGCGCTGGCCGCGCTGACGGGCACGATCGTCTGGATGGCCGGCAGCGACGACCGCGCGCTCGACGCGGCCTGCGACGGGGTGCTGGCCGTGGACGAAGTCCGCGCGGTGCTCGGCGACGGCGAGATCAGCGTCAGCAACCGCTCCAAGGGCACCTTCGACGCCGACCTCAAAGCCGACGGCAAGAACGATGAGGGCGTGGCCAACACCCTCTCCGTACAGTGCCAGGTGGAGGCCGACGGCAAGGGCAGCGTCAAGGTGACCATCGAGGGCGCGCCACGGCCCCCTACCCGGCACGGCTTCGACGGGATATACACCTCCGTCCCCACGGAGAACGCCCTCGCGGTCCCCCTCGGCCACGGCTGGTCCGGGCTCTTCGGCACGGCCAACGAGCGCCCGGACGACAGGGAGGACGGCGAGGCGACCACCGCCGTGGTGCTCAACTGCCCCAAGGGCGGCAGCAGCCTGCTGATCACCGTCGAGACGGATCTCATCGGCGGCACCCTCGACGACCCGGCCGCCCGCCCCGCCTACGTACGCACCGCGACCGCCACCGCCGAGGCGGCCAACGACCACTGGGGCTGCGGCGCCCGCCTGGGCAAGCCGGTCGACACGGTGGGCCTGCCGGTCAACAAGGACGAGTACGAGCCGCTGCTGGGCGCCGACGGCACCTGCGGGGCCGTCCCGACGGCCGCCCGCTCCGCGGTGTCCACGGCCCGGGAGACCGCCCGCGACGGCGCGCCGCGCGAGTCCTGCGCCCTCGGCGCGCGCGACGGCTCGCCGCGCTACCGCCTCGACGCGTACTACGGCCCGTACGCCGAGGAGGCCCGCGCCGAGTACAGCGCCGACCGGGGCCTGGACGGCCCCTACCCCTCCGAGGAACCCTCGGGCCGGCTGGGCCAGAGCGCCCACTGGGCCAGCGCCTCCTGCCCGGACAACGCCGAGGACGCGCTGTTCCTGGTGCGTGCGGACAGCACCAAGGACGACACCCGCCGGGAGCCGGACCTGGCCTACGAGCGCGCCGCCCTCAAGGCCTTCGCGGAGGCCTCGGCGCGCAGCCACGGGTGCGGGGCGCCGGCCGTACCTGGCCGCTGACGGCGGCCCGCCGTTCAGGCCCGCCGCTCAGGCCGGGGCCACGGGCGGCGGGACGTCCTGTAGTTTTCGCAGCTCTTCCTGCGCCGTCTCCCGCTCGGTCACGTCGCATCGTTCGTCGGCGGCGATCGCCTCGAGGTGTTTCTTGGCCGACTCATGGTGGGCCCGGCCGAGCCCTCCGATCTGAGTGGCCGCCTGGACGCGGTACTTCGTTGGGCAGGTTTCGTCGGCGGCGAGGGCCAGCAGGGTGTCGGCGACAGACTTCACCGCCTTGGGGTCGACCCAGGCCAAGTCGTCTGCGGCATCGAGCCGTGCCGGGGTATCGAGAGCGGTGTCGGTGACGCGGGCTGTGAGAGTTCGTATGACCTCTGTGCGCCCCTGAGCGCCACCCAATTCGGCCAGCGTTCGGGCACACCACTTGCGGTCGCTCGCCGTCGCGCCGGGTGCGGTCAGCCGGGTGCGCACAATCTCGACCGCCTTCTCGCGTTGCCCCGGGTCGATGTCGACCGTGGCGCGCACCGTCCACCGGGCTTCGAACCCATCTTCCTCCCTGGCCGCCCGGCGCAGCAGTGTCTCCACAACACGGGGCCGTGCCTGCGGTATCAGGTCGGCGAGGGCTTGCGCGGCAGCCCTGCGCTCGAACGAATTGAGGACGGGAGCTTCCAGCACTCGCACAAGCACGGCTTCGACCTCATCGGCCCGCTCGGGCGCGAGTTGTGCCAGGACCTTGGCGAACTCCAAGGACTCCTCCAGCCGCGTCGTCGGCGTCTGGATTCTCTCGCTCAGCATCTCGATCGCGCCCGCACGGTGGCTGCCGCCGAGCGTTCCGAGCTGGCGAGCGGCCTTCGCCCGTGTGCCAGGGTGCAGGCCCGGGGCGCTCAGGGCCTCTTGCAGCACTGGAGCGAGCTGCTCGGTGTTCTGCGGGTTCATTTTGCTCAAGTGGGAGATCGCTACGAGCCGATCATCCAGGTCCTGGGTCGTGTCCTGTGCGGTCACCATGAGCAGGTCCATGCAGCGGCCTCTCCTGGGAGGCGCCATCGATGCGGACTTCACCGCCGCGTTGATTCTCTGCGACACGTCGCAGTGCGCAGATCGAGCCAGTTGGAACAGCTCATCCGCCAGGTCTGTCCGCTGTGCGGCGTCGACCTCGGCCAGCCGTTCGGCCGTGTCGATGCGGACGCTCACGTCGAGGCGTGGGTTTCTGACCAGATTCCAGAGGACTCCAACAGCCAGGCCGGCACGGTCCGGTGCGACGACCGCGAGTGCCGCGGCGGCCTGTGCCCGAACGTCGGCGTGGGTCCGAGTCGAGCTCAACAGGTCATCGAGCACATCGACGATCCAAGGCCTGCGGCCATGGTCCAGCTCGGCGATGGCAAGCAGGAGGTCGATCCGGTCGCTGACGGACGTCCCTGGGTCCTCGGCGGCCTCTTCAAGCGTGGACACCGCACGGTTGAAGGAGGCGGAGGAGAGCTTGGCCAGTGCTTCCGCGATGGCGACGCAGTGGTAGACGTAGGCGTCGGGGCTGTGCATGAGAGCCAGCAGACATTCCTGAGCATGGGGAACATGGTCACCCCCCAGGCTCGCCAGGGCTTCGGCCGCCGACCGGCGCTGCGCGATGTGGACCCGTTCGTCTCGTGCCGTCTCCAGCAGGGTTTCGGCCGCGCGCTCCCGCGAGGAGTGCTGGGTTCGGGCGACCGCGGCGGCGCCGCGTACCCGATCGGCGTCCGTGAGATGCGGGTCGTCGATGACGGTCCACAGATATTCCACCGCCGCCGCTGCCGTGGGCCCGCTGCGTTCGCTGAGCAGCTGGGCCGCGGCGACGCGTGCCGTGGTCGGTTTGGACTCGTTCGTCATGACCGAGGCGAGGGTGGCCGACACCTTGGGGTCGCCCAGCAGTGCCGCCGTGGTCAGCATGTCGTCGTAGCGCTCGTCCCCGGGTACGAACAGCACCCGGCGGAGCCCGTCGCAGAAGGCGTCGAGCACCGAGTCCGCGGCCTTCGCGCCGCGCAGCAGCAGCTCGCCGACGAGCGCCTGATGGTGGTCCGTCTGCTGCTGGAGCCAGGGGAGCAGGGCGCTGTCCTGATGGCTGTGGGTGTGCCGGACCAGTACGAGCCGTGCGACCTCCTCCTGCCCGGCGCCGTCGAAGATACGGGCGAGCCAGGAACTCCAGACCTCCGCCTTGGGATCGAACTCGTCCGGGAGGTCCCGCTCATGCACCTGCGCCGCCAGATGCTCGGCGAACGACAGGTGCCAGAAGCGGACGTTGTTGCCGCCGTCACGGGTGACCAGCCCGGTGTACTCGGCGAGGGACAACGGGATCGCGCGCCATGTGGGCGTGCGCGGAATGGGCGCTTCCAACTCCTCGGCGAGCTCTCGCACCCAGGCGTCCGCATGGTGCAGCAGATCCGTCTCGCCCTCGGACGCCGCCACCGCCAGCCGCTGTCCGAGCCACAGGCGGCGAGCCCGGACCTCGTCGGCCAGCCGCTCGCCGTGGGGCAGTCCATCGAGCAGTTTCCGCAGGCCCGCACCGACCCTCCTGCTGCTCCGGCCCTCCGCCAGATGGGTCAGGAACTGCTCGTACAGGCCGAACCGCTGCTTGGGCAGCGGGGTGTCCGGAGAGCTCTCGAAGACGATCGCGGCGATGGTGGCGAGCAGCGGTACCTTGGCCACGTCGAGGAGATGACCGTCGCGGAGCTGGGCCAGGAACCGCTCCGCCTGACCGGGCTCGGGGCAGTCGTGGAACCACCCCTCGGCGAAGCGCTTCAGTCCGTCGGCGGTGAACGGCTCCAGGGTGTAGTGGACCATGCCAGCGTGGATCAGCCGGCGCCGGTCGGCCGGAGTCGGCGGACGGCTGGTGAGGATCATCCGGAACGGCAGGTCCTGCCGGCGCAGAACGGTGTCGATCCAGTCGACCAGATCCCCCCGGTCCCGGACACCGGAGACCTCGTCGAGCGCGTCGATGAGGATCACCCACTGCCCGTCCGGCGTGGGCCGGTCCGGCAGCCGCCGCAGCCCCGCCGGGAGCAGATCGTCCTCGACAGCGGCGGCAATCGCCTCCTGCCAGGGCTTGTGCTTGGCCGCGTGGGGGGCGAGGTGCCTGGCGGTGACCCGGATGGGGACGGCGTTCTCCGGCAGCTCTCTGGGCAGCTGGCTGATGAGGGACGACTTGCCCATGCCGGGTCCACCGGTGACCAGCAGGTGCTCCGGTGACGCCAGTACGGACTTCAGGGACTGGGAGACCCGGCGGTCCCGTTTGCCGTCCGCCGTCGGAGCGCCCGCCTCGGCCCGCCGCTCCTCCCGCTCCCGCGCCCGGGACCAGTCGCCGTGCCGCGCCGGGTCCGATGCCCGCTCCGCCCGCAGGTCCCCGTCCATGCCCTGCGCGGACATCTGCTGGCGTACGTACACCTCGGTGAAGAGGGGGCGGCGCTCTCCCTCCAGCAGATCCTCGTACGGGAAGCTGTTCGCCCTGCTCTTCTGCTGCTCGACCAGGCGGTCCAGGTCGAACCGGTTCAGCCGGACGGCCGGTGTGCGGTCGTGATCGACGGCGGGGACGGCCGGGGGCAGTTCGGGTACATAGGCGCGGTTGCGTACCAGGGGGACCTGGTCGGCCGAGTCGGTCGCCAGCTTGCGCGGGGCCGGGAGGTTCTTGCGGATGGTCGCCTGCCGGACCTTCCGGAACAGGTCCTCCACGGTGAGCAGTTCGGGGCCGCCCGGCACACCTTCCTCGATCAGTGACAGCAATTCGCCGGTGAAGACCGTCAGCTCCGCGTCCGGTGGCGCGAACGAAACGGCGTTGGAACCGGAGGAGGTGAGAACGTATGCGCCCTCGATCTCTGCCTCTTCCTGGAGCTCGGACGACCCCATGACGGTTGCGGCGTGACCGCTGTGGCAGCAGTCGAGCACCACGATCTTGCGCCGCGCCTGGCGAGGTTTCAGCAGCTCTTTGCGCACGTCCCGGTAGCGCAAGGACAAGTACAGTTCGGTGCGCTTGGATTCGGACAGCGCCAGGTAGAGCTGGTCCGAGGGGTCCACGGCATCCGGGTCCGTCAGCCCGTGTCCGGCGTAGTAGACGAAGAGTGTGTCCTTCGCCTCGTCCGCCGCCTTGGCGATCGCGCCCATGACCTCATGGACGTAGCGCGGCTGGGGGATCACCTGGCAGTGCTCCTTGGGCAGTCCCCACAGCTCGGGATCGGTCAGCGCGTCGCGCAGCCGGTTGAGGTTGTTGGCCACGGACTTCAACGGCGGCAGATGATCGAAGTCATGGACGCCGATCAGCACCGCCCGCGAGGTGGCCGGGTCTGGCAGGTGCACGCCTTCAGCCCTCCGACGAGTCGCCGGAGTCGCCGGAATCGGTGTTGTCGGCGGTGTTCAGGGCCTCCAGCAGCCGGCGCACGGCCTCCGGGTCGTCGGTCCGCACGGTGACCGTGGTCCCGTTCGACTGGGCGTTCAGGGGCGGCGTGGACGGTCGGCTCTGGCGCCAGGCCGCCACGGACACCGCCAGGCTGGACAGCGCGGTGGCGTGCGTCAGCACGATGTTCACCGTGTCCCAGACGCCGCCCATGGCGCCTTCCAGAGGCAGAGGCGGGGCCTCCCGCAGCTCGACCGTGGACGTCCGCTCCAGGGAGTCATCCCGGTAGAGATGCCGGTACAGCGACCGCAGGGCCTCGCCCTCGTCGTCCCCCTCGTCGAAACGGAAGCCGATCTCCACCTGCTCCATGTGCGCGCCCCCTCGCTCGCTCACCGCCGTAACAGCGGATTTTCTCACGACCCGTCACCCACCGCCGTCACCCCTTGACAGCCCCGCCCAGCGCGAAGCCGCCGCCCATCCGGCGGGCGATCAGCACGTACAGGAGGATCACGGGGGTCGAGTAGAGGATCGAGAAGGCGGCCAGCTGGCCGTAGACGACCTGGCCGTAGTTGCCGAAGAAGGTGAAGATGCTGACGGACGCCGGAAGTTGCTCGGGCGTGAGCAGCAGCATGAAGGGCACGAAGAAGTTGCCCCACATCATGATGAAGCTGTAGATCATCACGACCGTGATGCCCGGCCCCATCAGGGGGAGGATGACGCGCGTCAGGCTCTGGAGCCAGGACGCGCCGTCCGTCCACGCGGCCTCCTCCAGGATGATCGGCACCCCGTCCATGAAGTTCTTCATCAGCCAGATGGCGAAGGGAAGTTGCGAGGCGGCCAGGAACAGGGCCGTCCCGTACATCGTGTCGATGAGGTCGACCTGGACGAACAGGCCGTAGACCGGGACCATGATCGCGGTGATCGGCAGACAGGTGCTGAACAGGATCGTCAGCAGGTACGGGCGTACGAGGCGGGAGCGGAACCGGGAGAGCGGATAGGCGGCCAGCGCCGCGCACGCCACGGTCAGGATGGTGGCCCCGCCGCACAGCATCAGGCTGTTCAGCATCGGCGTGAAGGTGATCTCGTCCGTCCACACCGCCTGGAAGTTGTCCAGGGTGGGGGAGCCGGGGGCGGAGACGCGCAAGGTCGCCTCGCCGTCCACCGAGGCCAGGATCAGCCAGGCCAGGGGCAGCACGAAGGCCGCGGCGACGACGAGCAGGGCGGCGTCGGCGGCCAGTCGGCGGCGGGTGCGGGGGGACCAGGCGGTCCGGGGGGCGGCGTTGCGGGATCTGCGGGATCTGCCGGATCTGCGGGAACTGAGCGGGGCGGACTTGGCCGGACGGGACAAGGTGCGGCCGGAGAGTGCGGACAACCTCGGACCTCCTCGCGCCTGCGAGCGCAGTCGATCAGCGTTCCGTACATCAAACCGCCCGCCCGGCCGTGGGGGGAAGACTGCTGTCACGTGCGGCTTCGGAGACCTCAGTCCACGAAGAAGCTGTCGTGGCGGATACGGAACTCCTCGAGCTCCTTGCCGCCGCGCCGCGTCATCTCCGCGACCTGCTCGAAGTACTCCTCGCGCGGTGCGCCCGGGGAGAAGAGCAGCAGCAGGGACGCCGGGTCGTCGGAGTCGTTCTTGAACGCGTGCAACCCGCCGACCGGCACATACAGGAAGTCCCCCGAGCGCGCCGTGATCCAGTGGTCGCCGTCGTACAGCCGCACCGCCCCCGACAGGATGAAGAAGGACTCCGAGATGGAGCGGTGGAAGTGGGTGCTGGGGCCTGGCGACCTGGGTCCCATGTCAACCCGGTACAGCCCGAATTCACCCCCGGTGGAGGCGTGCGTGGCCAGGTAGTGCGTTCGGTTGCCCGAGGGGGAGTCCAGCTCCGGCTGGGTGTCCACCGGCCTGTACACCGCGTTGACCTCGCCGTTCTCGCCGAGATAGCGGGGCTCGGGGTACGACATGTTCGGCTCCTTTGTTTGACCGTCACCGCATTGTGGACACGGACGGAACGTGTGGTCGTCGGCCGGGAGAACGGAGTGTCAGGGGACCTGGGGACCAGGGCGCGCGGCCCATCGGCTCGGTCGGAAGACGCCCTCGCCCCGCCGCCCCGCGCCTCGTAGCCTGGCCGCATGTCTGACTGGAACCTTGACCGCTACTGCGCCGAAATCCTCACCCAGACCGACTCGCTGCGCGCCCTGGTGAAGGACGCCGACCCGACCGTCCACGTGTCAACCTGCCCCGAGTGGAACCTTGGCCAGCTGTTACGGCACGTCAGCGGAGCCCATCGCTGGGTGGAGACCATCGTCCGCACCCGGGCCACCGAGCAGGTCCCGGAGGACCAGGTCAACGACGTCTTCCATTACGGCGACAAGGACATGGCCGTGGTCGACGCCTGGCTCGCCGAGGGCGCGCGGCTGCTCACGGACCACCTGACCGAGGCCGGCCCCGACACCCGCCTATGGACCGTGGTGCCCGACCAGCCCATCGTGTTCTGGGCGCGGCGCATGCTGTTCGAGACCGTCGTCCACCGCGCCGACGCCGCCCGGACCGTGGGGGTCGCCTACGAGGTGGACGCGGCGGTGGCGCGCGACGGCCTCGACGAGTGGATGGGCTTCGGCACGGTCCCCGAGGCGTACGACCCCACGGACGCGGAACCGCTGCTCGGCGCCGGCCGCACGCTCTGCTTCCGGGCCACCGACGACCCGGCCGGGGAGTGGCTCGTCGACCTCACCGGCGACGTCCCCCAGTGGCAGCGTGGCGGCGGCGATGCGGACGCGGCCGTCACCGTCCGTGGCCCGGTTGCCGACCTGTTGCTGTTCGTCTACGGCCGACCCGTCGACGAGCGGACCGAGATCCACGGGGACGCCGCCCTGCTCGACCTGTGGCTGAAGCGAACGGGCTTCTGGCTTCACGAGTGAGCCGCCGAGCGGCATTCTCCGGTCGTCGAGCGCACGCACCGTCTCGCGCCTACGGCGCAAAGCGGCTGGCAGCGGGGAGGGAGGGGGCGGGCCGGTGCCGTTGCCGTCTGGTACTGCTGCGGCTGGTGGTGGTGGCGGGGTCGGTGCGGTGGTCGGCGGGTGGGTGTGGGTGGAGGGTGTGGGTGGAGTTCCGGGTTCCGAACAGTCACTCGAAGGAGTGGAGTTGGGGGTTGTGACCTGGCCGTGTTACGGAGAGTGAGAGAGAATGGAGGTGTTGAGCCCGCTGGGGGAGGCGGGCGTTGAGCGCATCACTGGGGGGTGATCGCCGTGGGGGGCAACGCTACGACCACTGTTACGCAGACCGCTCGCTCGGCACCGCAACTGGAACCGGAACCGGAACCGGCACCGGTTTCGTCTGTGGCCTCGGCGTTGGTTCCGGGGACGCCGGACGAATGGGCCGCTTACCTTGCCGACATGGCTCCGGGGCCGCCGACCGCGGTTGCGCTGCCGCTGCTGGATCCGGAGAAGCTGTCCCACACCGGCCGTATCGATGCACTCAAGGCCCTTGAGCGGCACACGGCGTGGATCCAGGCGCAGCAGGTCCACATCCTGGCCGCGCTGGATGCTGACGCGCAGGCCGCGCTGCCGGAGGGGAAGTGGAGCGAGAGCATGGAGGGTGAGTGGAACTTCGCGTGTGAGGAAGTGGCCTGTGCGCTGAAGCTGTCGGGGACGACGGCGGCCAAGCGGCTGCAAGTGGCCCGGGAGCTCGACAGCCACTACCCGACCACGTTGGGGCTGCTGGAGCGCGGGGAGATCTGCTACATGCAGGCCGTCGCCGTCACCGAGGCCTGCGGCGTCCTCGACCCGCTGCTTGCCGCGGAGGTCGAAGCCGCTGTGGCCGGGAAGATGCCCCGCCTGGCCACCGGCCAGACCCGCCGGGTGCTGGCCCGGGAGATTGTCCGGGCCGACCCGCACGGGGCGGAGGAGCGGCATCGCAAGCGTAAGCGCGAGCGGCAGATGGTCCACTACGCGCAGGCCGACGGGATGGCTATGTGGGGCGCGATCCTGCCGGCCGAGCAGGCCGCTCGTATGAATCAGGCCGTGGACGCGCATGCGGCGACTCTGCCGGATGAGGGGCGGACGCTGGAGCAGAAGCGGGTGGACGCCCTGTTCGACCTGGTCGTCAACCGCACCACCGCCACAAGCACCGTCGGCGCCGGCGGCACCGGCAGCGCGAGGGAGCAGGGTTCGGGTGGTCGGTCGGCGGCAGTTGTGCAGGTCACCGTTCCGCTGGATGTGCTGATCGGGGAGAGTGAGGAGCCTGCGCAGTTGAAGGGGTACGGGCCGATCACCGCGGGGCAGGCGAGGGAGATCGCGTTCGCCGAGGGGACGATCTGGCGGCGTCTGATCATCGAGCCGAAGACCGGGATGCTGGTCAAGACGGATCCGGCGACGTACAAGCCGACGGCGGAGACGGAGCGGCATGTGATTGCCCGGGACGGCCGGTGCACCTTCCCCACCTGCCAGATGCCCGCCCACCGCTGCGACCTCGACCACGTCCGGCCCTTCAACCACGACAACCCCGAGGCCGGAGGACAGACCGTCCCGGAGAACCTGGGCCCGCTGTGTCGGCGGCATCACCTGATGAAGACCCACTACCCGGGATGGCGAGTCACCCGCGACCCTGACACCGGGATCACCACCTGGACCGCACCCACCGGCCACACCTACACCAACCCACCCCACAACTACCTCGAATAGCCACCCCACCCCGCGAACCCCGCAGCCCACGACTTTGCGCCGAAGACGCGAGACGAAACCCGCACTCGCCTGCGGCTTAGCGGGTCGGGGTCGGGGTCGGGGTCGGCAGATGACGACGGCGACGACAGGCGTAGAAGGGCATCGCATGACCAGCCATGACCTCGACACCGGCGGCGAAGTGTGGGACCCGTTGGGCACCTTGCATCAGGCCTTATGGATCTGCGGCGGCCAGTGGGCCGGAAAATCGACCGTCGCTCGAATCCTGGCGGCCAGATACGGCATCACCGCCTATCACTACGACTACCACGACGCCCGCGCGCACAACGATCGTCGCCTCGCACGTCGCATCGGCCTCGGCGAGCCCGCCGCCGATCCCGACCTGGACGAGGTGTGGGTCAACACCACCCCCGAGGCGATGGCCGCCCGGACCCTGGCCGACTTCCCGGTCCGCTTCGAATGGACGCTGGACGATCTGCGCGCGCTGGTCTCCGGGCGGCCGATCATCGCCGAGGGCTGGGGCCTCCGCCCCGAGCTCGTCGCGCCCATCATCGACTCACCGCGCCGGATGATCGTCATGGTGCCCACACCCGAGTTTCGCGAACACCAAGTTCGCGTACTGCCCCGGGCCGCCGCGCTCGATCACTCCGTCAGCGACCCGGCCAGGGCGCAGGCCAACCGCCTGGCCCGTGACCGTCTCATCGCCGAGGAGGCTGTGCGTACCGCCCGTGGGCTGGGTATCCGCGTACTGGAAGTCGACGGTTCCCGCGACGCCATGGCCATCGCCGATGACGTCGCGGAGCACTTCAGCCCCTACCTGGTGCGTTGAGCCCGCCCCTCGCCGCGATGCGGTCACGGATGCGCTCGGCCATGGCGGAGGCTTCCTCGGGGGCCATGGCCAGCACGCCGTTCTCGGTCATCAGCGCCGCGAACTGCTGCCGCTCGTACGGGGTGCCCGGCGGCAGCCCGGCGATGTGCCAGTGCAGATGGGCGTTCCCTTGCTGGCTGCCCAGGGAGTAGAGGTACGTCCGCTCGGCGCCCACGCAGTCCTCCACGGCGAGGGCGACCTCCCGCACCACCAGCATGAGCCGTCCGTAGGCCTCCGGGTCGAGGTCACGGACGACGTGCTCGATGTGTCTCTTCGGGGCGACCAGAACCTTGCCGGTCAGGGTGGGCCACCGGTCGAGGAAGGCGACGTGGTCGTCGTCCTCGAAGACCGTGTGATGTGCGTAGTCGGGGTCCCCCGACACGAAAGCGCACACGAAGCAGGGCCCGTGGTGCGCCCTGGCTGTGTAGGCCTCCAGGTCCATCGACTGCGGTTCCGGCGGCATGCGTGCCCCTTTCTCGGAAGGTCTGGTCAGTGCTCGACCGGGCAGGTCGCCAGGTCGAGTTCGACCCAGACTTCCTTGCCCACGGTTCGCTCCCGCACGCCCCAGCGGGTCGCCAGAGCGCGGACGATGAGGAGCCCGCGTCCGAATTTGTCGTCGGGGGCGGGCCGGCGCGGCCGGGGGAGGCGTTCGCCCTTGGCGTCGGAGACGGCGATGCGCAGGAGGGTCTTGGTGAGGGTGAGCTGGATGCGGAAGTGACGCCCCGGGACGCCACCGTGCAGCACGGCGTTGCTGGCCAGCTCGGAGACGATGAGCGCCGTGTCGTTCGCGAGAGCGGGGTAGCCCCAGTGGGCGACCAGCTTGGCGGCGTAGCGGCGGGCGACGGTCACGCTTTTGGGGAATGGGGCGTAGTCGACGCGGTCGTGATGGACGACGGGGTCGTTGGGGTCCGGGATCCGTGGGTCTTGGGGCGCGAATGCCATCGCACACCTCCAGCAGGCGGTTTGGGGCCTGAGCGCGCGAGTCGACTCGCTGCGCGATCGGTTCATCACGGACCGTAGCTCCTCTCTGGGGATCGTTTCAACCGAGCCCGGGAAATTTGTAACCGATCTTGCGTGCGGACTGTGCAGGGGCCCACACTGTGCGTGAATCAGGGAGGTTGTCAGATGGCAGAGGCTGTGCAGGAGAATCGCGTCTCAACAGTCCTGGGACGCAAGCTCGGTGGGGAACTCCTGCTGCTGCGGACCCGGGCGGGTCTGACGCAAGTACAAGCCGCGAAAGCCATCACCGCGTCGACCGGGAAGATCGCCAAGATGGAGAGCGGCTGGGTTCCCATGCGCGAGCCGGATATCCGGACGCTGTGCGAGTTGTACGGCGTGTCCGCGCCGGAGGCGGTCGGCGCGCTCCTGGAGTTGGCTCGTATCGATCGCGAGCGCCGCAAGGCCAAGGGGTGGTGGAACAACGTCCCGCTCTCCAAGAACATGAGGGAGTACGTGCCTCTGGAGAACGCCGCCACCTCGATCAAGACATGGCAGGTGTCCTTCATCCCGGGCCTGCTCCAGACCGTGGCCTACGCCCGGTCGCTGCGCCGCTCGAAGTTCTCGGACGAGCACCCCGATCAGACCGAGGAGTTTGTGGCCTCCAGAGCCGCGCGCCAGCAGAGGCTTTCCGGGGAAGCGCCGCTCTCCCTCTGGGCGGTCATCCCGGAGGCCGCGCTGCGCATCGCCGGTGCCGAACCCGACATGGCCCGGGAGCAGCTGACGAGCCTTCTCGACTGGGGCGAGCGCCCCAACGTCACCATCCAGGTTCTCCCCTTCAGCGCCGGGCTCGTCCCAGCGTTCGCGGGCTCCTTCAACGTCATCTCGTTCGCCGAGCCGGGCTCGATGGATGTGGTCTATGCGGAGGTGGCGTTGTCCACGGCATGGGTTGAGGGTGGCGACGGCGCTGCGCAGCACGTAAGACTGTTCGAGGAGACGGCCCGGCGCGCTCTCCCCGAGGCCGAGTCCCGAGCCTTCATCTCGACTCTCGTCAAGGAGCTATGAGCCGTGACAGCCTTCGCTTTCCGCAAGTCGAGCTACAGCAACGCAACAGAAGAGTGCGTCGAGGTGGCCACCAACCACCCCGACACCGTCGCGATACGCGACTCCAAGCGCCCGGAAGGCCCCATACTGCGCGTGGCGCCCGCCGCATGGGCCGCCTTCCGGGAGGCCGTCGTTCACACCTCGTCGCGCATCAACCGCAGGTAGACCAGCGAGAACAGCGCGCCCACCAGCAGCAGCAACAGGGCCACCGCCGTGCCGTAGCCGATCAGCGACTTGTTGAACGCCTGGTCGTACATGAAGACCGGGAGGGTCTGGCTCCGGTTGCCGGGGCCGCCTCGGGTCATGGCCCAGATGAGGCCGAAGACGGACAGCGTCTGGAGGGTGTTGAGCATCAGGTTCGTGCCGATGGAGCGGCGGATCATCGGCAGGGTGATGTGCCAGAAGCGGCGCGGCCCGCTCGCACCGTCGACCTCCGCGGCCTCGTTGATCTCCTTGGGGATCTCGGAGAGCGCGGCGGAGTAGACGAGCATCGAGAAGGCCGTGCCGCGCCAGACGTTGGCGAAGGAGACGGCGATGATGGGGAGGGTGAAGAGCCAGTTCTGGGACGGCAGGTGCAGCCAGTCCAGGATGGCGTTGAGCGTGCCCTCGCGGCGGAAGAACGCGTACAGCAGAAAGCCCGCGACGACCTCGGGTACCACCCACGCCGCGATGACGATCGAGCCGGTGATGGTCCGTACCGGCTTGGAGGCGCGCTGCATGGCGGTGGCCAGGGCCAGGCCCAGGGTGTTCTGGCCGATCAGCGAGGACAGCAGGGTGAAGACGAGCGTGAGGACCACCGCGTTGCGGAAGTCGTCGTCCGCGAAGGCGCGCCGGAAGTTGTCGAGGCCGACGAAGTCCGTGGTGGAGGCGCCGGTCAGCTGCATGTTGGTGAAGGCGATGTAGACGCAGTAGCCGATCGGGCCGCCGAGGAAGAGCAGCAGGAGCACCGTCGCCGGGGCGAGCGGGAGCCAGCGCAGGGGGCGGTGGCGCAGGGGGCGGCGGCGCCCGGAGCGCGCCGGGGCCGCCGCCACCTTGGTCGCGGTCGCCATCAGCCCTTGGCCACCGTGGCGCCGTCGGCGATCGACTTCAGCTGGTCGTCGTACGACTTGGCCGACTTGTCGGGGGAGGCGTCACCCGTGGTCACCGACTCCATGGCCTCGCCGATCGCGGTGGAGACCTGGGGGTAGACGGGGAGCGCGGGCCGGTAGTGGGTGTACTTCACCAGGCCGGTGAAGAAGTCGATGCCCGGCATGGAGGACAGATAGCGCTGGTCCTTCGCGACGTCGTCGCGGACCGCGATCTGCGCGCCGGTCACGCACCATTCGGTGGCGTTCTTCTTGGTCTGGAGCTGCTCGACGAACTTCCAGGCCAGGTCGGGGTTCTTGCCTTTGGCGGTGATCGCCCAGGTCCAGCCGCCGGACATGCTGACCTTGCCGGGGGCCTGGCCGTTCTGGGTGGGCATGGGCGCCTGGCCGAGGGTCTTGGACCACTCGGGCCATGGCTTGCCGCCGGTCTTCAGCCAGTTCTGGCCGAGCCAGGAGCCGTCGAGGTCGATGGCGAGCTTGCCCTCGGGCAGCCACTCGCTGTAGACGGTGGTGCCGACGTTGGGGTCGAGGGCGTCGGAGACATCGGGGCCCAGCTTCTCGGAGTAGACGGTCTTGATGAAGCTCAGGGCGTCCTTGAACCCCTGGCCGCCGGTGACCCACTTCTTCGCCTTCGGGTCGTACAGCGGGTTCTCGCCCGTCCCGTACAGCAGCATCTCGAAGCTCTGCATGACGGAGGTCTCGCCCGGGGCCTTGCCGGTGTAGACGTTGAGCGGGGTGACGCCGGGGACCTTCTCCTTGATCGTGCGGGCCGCGGCGAGGATCTCGTCCCAGCTCCCGGGCTGCCAGTCGGCCGGCAGCCCGGCCTTGGCGAAGATGTCCTTGTTGAACCACAGGCCGCGGGTGTCGGTGCCGTCCGGGATGCCGTACGTCTTGCCGTCCTCCGCCTTGGCCGCGGCCTTCGCGGTGTCGACGAACTGGTCCCAGGTCTGCCACTTGGCCAGATAGTCGTCGAGGGGGCGCAGATAGCCCGCCTTGATGTCGGAGTTGATCCGGAAGGTGTCCTCGTAGACCAGGTCCGGCGCGGTCTTGGGGGACCGCATCATCTGCTGGACCTTGGTGGCGTAGTCGTTGTCCTGGGCCTGGATCGGGATCAGCTTGACCTTCTTGCCGGGGTTCGCCTTCTCGAACTCTCTCTTCACTCCGGCGAGATAGTTGTCCTGGAATCTGATCTTGTTGTCGGTGCTGCGCTTGTAGGCGACCTTGACGGTGTCCGGGTCGCTGCCCGAGCCGCCGCCGCAGGCAGTGAGTCCTGCGGCGGCGACGAGGGTGACGGCTGTGAGGATCAGTGGGGCGGTGTGGCGCACGGGCACGACCTCCTTGCTGGCCTCTGGGGCTGCGGGCCGACCGTACGGTCGGGCCCATTACAAGGTCAATCCCCTTGACCAGGAACGTCCTTGATCGAACGTCAGCTCGGTGGTCGTGAGCCCGGGTGGCGCCCGGCTCGGCGGCCCGCGTGCTCAGCCGGTGTAGCCCGCAAGCACCTTGGTGAAGTCGTACGTCCCCTGGTCGATGCCGCTGCACGCGTCCGCGTCCCCGCCGGAGCCGCACTTGCGGTCGCGGTTGAGCGACCAGAAGCTGACCCGGGCCAGGTGGTGGCTCTTGGCGTACGAGACCACGGACTTGAAGTTGTCGAGGGTCACCGTCTCACCCGCGACATCGGTCTTGCCGTTCATGGAGGAGAAGCCGACCTTGCGGTACGCGTCGTCGGAGGACAGCCCGTACGCGCTCGCGACGCTGTTCTTCAGGCCGTCGACCGCCGACTTGGTGGCCGCCGCCATGTCGACGGAGCCCTGGCCGAAGTCGAACGGCATGACGGCCCAGCCGTCCACGTCGACGCCGGCCGCGGCGCCGCGCTTGATGAGGTCCTTGCCGTTGGAGTCCGGGCCGCTGGTGGTCGTGCCGAAGGTGACGTACACCTTGATGCCGCTGTTCTTCTGCTTGACGATCTTCAGCGCGTCGATCACCCGCTGCCGGACCGTCGCGTTCTCGAACTCGCTCGCCTCGATGTCGATGTCGATCGACTTGAGCTTGTAGGCGTCGATCACCTTCTGGTACGCGCCCGCGAGGGCGGAGGCGGAGGAGCACTTCTCGCCGAGCTTGTTGCCGCTCCAGCCGCCGAAGGACACCGTGACATCGCCGCCGGCCGAGCGTATGGAGTTGATCGTGGACTGGTCGTTGCCGCCGGTCAGCGCGCGGGAGCCGTCCCACTTCGGGTTGCAGCCGCCGTCCGAGAGGATGAAGGCCATCGTGAACTGGGTGGTGCCGGTGGCCGACATCACATCGGTGGCCTTGGGCGGGCTGCCCCAGCCGAGGTAGAGGTACGGGCCGGTCTGGCCGCTGGCCGCCGCGGCCGCGCTTGGGGCGCTCGCGGCGGTGGGGGCGGTGGGTGCGGCCTGGGCGCCGGTGGCGGCGAGGGTCGCCGCGCCGCCCGTGGCTATGAGCGCGCAGGTCGCGGTGAGCGCGAGCCTGCGGGTGCGCTTGGACATGTTCTTCATGGGGGGAGTCCTCCGGACAACACACGCAACAAGGACGAGAGGGGAGCATACGTGCACCGAACAACTGTCTGTTGGGCGGGGTTGCGGATGTGAACGCTAGCGAGTCGATGCCGCATCGACAAGATGGTGGATAGGAAAGTTTCCTATTGCGTGCTCAGCCAGCGATAGACCAGCTCCGGGCGGCCGACCTGTCCGTACTGCGGCGCCCGCGCCGCGCGCCCCGCGTCCACCAGGTGCTCCAGATACCGGCGCGCGGTGATCCGCGAGATGCCCACCGCCTCCGCCGTCGCGGTGGCGGAGATCCCGCCCTCGGCGGCGCGCAGCGTGTCGGTCACGGCCTGGAGGGTGGCCGGGGTCAGCCCCTTGGGCAGCTCGGCCGGCTGCGGTGCGCGCAGCGCGGCCAGCGCGCGGTCCACCTCGTCCTGGCCGCTGGCCTCGCCCACGCTCGCGCGGAACTCGGCGTAGCGCAGCAGCCGGTCCCGTAGCGTTGCGAATGTGAACGGCTTGAGCACGTACTGGACGACCCCGAGCGAGACGCCCTCCCGGACCACCGCGAGGTCTCGGGCCGAGGTCACCGCTATGACGTCCGTGGTGTGACCTGCCGCACGCAGCCCCCGGACGAGCTGGAGACCGTGTCCATCGGGCAAATACAGATCCAGCAGCAGAAGGTCGGCGGGTGTGCGCTCCAACTGGCGCTGTGCGTCGCCGCGCGTCCGCGCCGAGCCGACCACAGTGAAGCCGGGGACGCGCTCGACATACATCCGGTGCGCGTCTGCGGCGACCGGGTCGTCCTCGACGACGAGGACCCGGATCGGCGCGGGCCGGTCCGGGTTCGCCTGCGACGGGCTCATCGGGCGGTTTCCTCTCGGGGCGCGGTTTCGTCCCGGGGTGCGGGCTCATCGCGGGGTGCGGGTTCGAGGTGGGGTACGGGATCGGGCTGGGGGCCGGGATCGGGATCGGGCTGGGGTCCGGGCGCGGGTTCGAGTCCGGGTCCGGGTCCGGGATCGGGTCCGGGTTCGAGTCTGGGCACGGGCACGGGCACGGGCACGAGTTCGGGTTCGGCCCGGGATTCTGCCAGGGGCAGGTGGACCGTGAACTCGGCGCCGCCGTCCACCGCCCGGGACACCTCGACCGTCCCGCCGTTGCGCCGCGCCGCCTGCCGCACCAGCGCCAGCCCCAGCCCGCGGCCCGGGGACTTGGTGCTCCAGCCGCGCCCGAAGGCCGCCTCGGCCGTCGCCGGGTCAAGACCGGGGCCCGTGTCGCTCACGCGCAGCGTCAGCTCGTCGGCGATGGCGCGCGCTGTGACCGTGACCCGGGCGCTGCGGGCAGCGCCGCGGCCGGCGCCCTCGGCGGCGGCGTCCGTCGCGTTGTCGATGAGATTGCCGAGGATCGTCACCAGGTCGCGGGCGGGAAGGGCGGGCGGGAGCAGCCCGTCGTCGATGCGGCTGTCCGGGGCGAGGACGAGCTCCACACCGCGCTCATTGGCCTGCGCCGCCTTGCCCAGCAGCAGCGCGGCCAGCACCGGCTCGGCGACCGCCCCCACGACCTGGTCGGTCAGCGCCTGCGCCAGCTCCAGCTCGGCGGTCGCGAAGTCGACCGCCTCCTCGGCCCGCCCCAGCTCGATCAGCGAGACGACGGTGTGCAGCCGGTTGGCAGCCTCGTGGGCCTGGGAGCGGAGCGCCTCGGTGATGCCGCGTACCGAGTCCAACTCGCCGGACAACGCCTGGAGTTCGGTGTGGTCGCGCAGCGTCACGACCGTGCCGCGCTGCTCTCCGCTGCTGACCGGGGAGGTGTTGACGACCACGACCCGCTCGGCGGTCAGGTGCAGCTCGTCCACCCGCGGTTCGGCGGACAGCAGGGCGCCGGTCAGCGGCGGGGGCAGCCCGAGGCCGGAGACGTAGCGGCCGACCGGGTTCCCGGACAGCCCGAGCAGCTCCCGCCCGGCGTCGTTGATCAGCGCGATCCGCCGCCGGCCGTCCAGCATCAGCAGCCCTTCGCGGACGGCGTGCAGCGCGGCCTGGTGGTAGTCGTGCATCCGGCTCAGCTCGGCGGCGTTCATGCCGTGGGTGTGGCGGCGCAGCCGGGCGTTGATGACATAGGTGCCGATGCCGCCGAGCGACAGCGCGGCGAACGCGACGACGAGCAGCGCCAGCATCTGGCGGCGCACCTGCGCGCTGATGGTGTCGACGGTGATCCCCGCGCTGACCAGCGCGGTGATCTTGCCGCCGGCCTGTGCGTCGCGCACCGGGGCCACCACGCGCACGGAGGCGCCCAGGGTGCCGGTGTACGTCTCGTCGAAGATCTGGCCGTGCAGCGCGGGCCCGGTGTTGCCGAGGAACGTCTCTCCTATGCGAGCCGGGTCGGGATGCGTCCAGCGGATCCCTCGCGTATTCATGATGGTGACGAAGGCGACACCGGTGTCGCGGCGCACCTGCTCGGCGTACGGCTGGAGCCGGGCGGTGGGGTCGGGGGACCGTACGGCCTCGGCGACGGTCGGGGAGTCGGCGACGGCGGTCGCGGCGGCGGTGGCCTGGCGGCGCGCGGACTCCTCCGCCTGGCTCCGGCCGGTGACGTACGAGAAGATCGCGCACCCGGCGACCACGGCGGCGACCAGGACGACCTGCATCGCGAACAGCTGGCCTGCCAGACTCCGGGGACGGGGGACGCGCATGCCACACAGTGTGCACATGACCGTTTCGTGAACGAAATGAACGGAAGGGTGACCGCCATCACAGGCGGGGTGCATAGTCCTCGGGACCGTCCAGGGCGAAGTGCGAGCCGCACGACGCATCAGCCGGGACAGCTGGACGGCAGAGCAGAAGGAGGCAGCACCGTGGCTGCGCAGACCTCGCCTTCCGCGTCCGGACAGACGGATGCCGGGCGGACGAAGAAGGACAAGATTCACTACCTCTACCTCGCGGTGATCGGCGCGGTCGCGCTCGGCATCCTGGTGGGCTTCGTCGCCCCCGATACCGCGGTGGAGCTGAAGCCGATCGGCACCGGCTTTGTGAATCTGATCAAGATGATGATCTCGCCGATCATCTTCTGCACGATCGTGCTCGGCGTCGGCTCGGTGCGGAAGGCCGCGAAGGTCGGCAAGGTCGGCGGCCTGGCACTCGGCTACTTCCTGGCGATGTCGACCGTCGCGCTCGCCATCGGCCTGGTCGTCGGCAACATCATCGAGCCGGGCAGCACCCTGCACCTGACCAGCGAGGCGGCGAAGGCCGGACAGGGCCAGGCGGCGGGCGCCCACGAGTCCACGACCGACTTCCTGCTCGGCATCATCCCGACCACGATGGTCTCCGCCTTCACCGCGCCCGAGGTGCTCCAGACCCTGCTGATCGCGCTGCTGGTCGGCTTCGCGCTCCAGGCCATGGGCAAGAGCGGCGAGCCGGTGCTGCGCGGGATCGGCCACATACAGCGGCTGGTGTTCCGTGTGCTGTCCATGATCATGTGGGCGGCGCCGGTGGGTGCCTTCGGCGCGATAGCCGGGGTGGTCGGCGAGACGGGCGTGGACGCGCTGAAGTCGCTGGCCATCATCATGATCGGCTTCTACATCACCTGTGCGCTGTTCGTGTTCCTCGTGCTCGGCACGGTCCTGCGGCTGGTCGCGGGCATCAGCATTTTCGCGCTGCTGAAGTACCTGGCCCGCGAGTTCCTGCTGATCGTGTCGACCTCGTCGTCCGAGTCCGCGCTGCCGCGCCTGATCGCCAAGATGGAGCACGCGGGCGTCAGCCAGCCCGTCGTGGGCATCACCGTGCCGACCGGCTACTCCTTCAACCTGGACGGCACCGCGATCTACCTGACCATGTCCTCGCTGTTCATCGCCGAGGCCATGGGCAACCCGCTCTCGATCGGCGAGCAGATCTCCCTGCTGGCGTTCATGATCATCGCGTCGAAGGGTGCGGCGGGCGTGACCGGCGCCGGCATGGCCACCCTGGCCGGCGGTCTCCAGTCGCACCGGCCGGACCTGGTGGACGGCGTCGGCCTGATCGTCGGCATCGACCGCTTCATGAGCGAGGCGCGCGCCCTCACCAACTTCGCGGGCAACGCGGTCGCGACCGTCCTGGTCGGCACCTGGACCAAGGAGATCGACAAGGAGCGCATGCAGGAGGTGCTCGCCGGGCGGCTGCCGTTCGACGAGACCACACTCGTCGACGACCACTCGCCGCACAGCACGGACGACGCGGACGACGATGCTCACGTGGACACCACCAAGAAGCACGCGGCCATCTGACCCGCGGGCCACTCCGGCCCCCTCGCACGGCCTCGCGGCCCTGCCCCTCGCATCGGGGCAGGGCCGCTCGCGTTCACGCCCCGCCCGAGAACCCGGCGGGAAAGTGCACGACCCCCGTCGCCGCCTCCGCGTGGATCCCCGGGACGAAGGGGAGGAACGGGGCGGCCAAGAGGACGGCCCCCATGACCGCCGTGGCGATCCGCCCCCAAAGAGGCATCAGCCCACCTCCCTTTCCTGTGTGTGGCTTCCTGTGTGCGGCCGTCCCCGTACGCCCTCACCCCCGCGAAAGGCGTACGGAGCCTTGGTGCGGCCCGGCACCGTCCGGTGCACACGGTCCACTTCAGCGGTCCGGCGGTTGTTCGGCAGCCCCGTCTCCCCACGAAACAAAGGCACTCGAAACAAAGGCAGTCGAAACAAGGGCGGTTGAAACAAGGGCGGTTGAAACAAAGGGGTTCGAAACAAAGAGGTTCGAAACAAAGGGAGTACCGTCTGGGCCGGACCAGGCCGTCGAGGTGGGGGGATGGGACATGGGCCGCCGGGAGAGTCCGCTGGATCCGAGCGCGGGTCCGGTCCAGCGATTCGCGTACGAGCTGCGCAAGCTGAGGAGCGAGGCGGGCGGACCGACCTACCGGGCGATGGCGCATCGGGTTCCGTACTCGATCACCACGCTGTCCCGGGCCGCCGCGGGAGAGCAACTCCCCTCGCTGCCGGTCACGCTCGCGTACGTGGAGGCGTGCGGCGGGGACGCGGCCGACCGGGCCGCCTGGGAGGCGCGCTGGCGCGAGGCGGCGGAGGAGGCGACCGGCCTCCCGCGCGAGGACGACGACGCCACCCCGCCCTACCGCGGACTGGCCCGCTTCGAGCCGGGCGACCACGAGCGGTTCTTCGGCCGGGACCAACTCGTCGCGGATCTGCTGGAGCTGGTGGGAGAGAGCAGGTTCGCCGCCGTCTTCGGCCCCTCGGGCAGCGGAAAGTCCTCGCTGCTGCGAGCGGGTCTGATCCCGGCCCTGCGCGACGGCGCGGCGGAGCCGCTGCCGCGCCCGTCCGTGATCCGCGTCCTCACCCCCGGCGACCGCCCGCTGCGCACCCACGCCGACGCGCTCGGGCCGAAGGGCGGAGACGGGGATACCTGGCTGGTGGTCGACCAGTTCGAGGAGGTCTTCACCCTCTGCCAGGACCCGGCGGAGCGCGCCGGATTCATCGAACGGCTGCTGTCCGCCCGGGACGAGGGCAGTCGGCTGCGCGTGGTCATCGGCGTACGGGCCGACTTCTTCGGCCGCTGCGCCGAACACCGGGAGCTGACGGCCGCGCTGCGCGGCGCCACCCTGCTGGTCGGGCCGATGGGGCGGGCGGAGCTGCGGGAGGCGATCGTCAAGCCGGCGGCGGCGGACGGGCTGATCGTCGAGCGGGCGCTGACCGCCAGGGTCGTCGAGGAGGTCGTCGACGAACCCGGCGGCCTGCCCCTGATGTCCCACGCCCTGCTGGAGACCTGGCGCCGCCGCCGGAGCCGGGCGCTGACCGTGGAGTCGTACGAGGCGGCGGGCGGCGTCCACGGGGCGATCGCGCTGACCGCGGAGCGGGTGTACGGGGAGCTCAGCGAGGAGCAGGCGGAGGCCGCCCGGCGGATCATGCTGCGGCTGATCACGCCGGGGGAGGGGGCGCAGGACACCCGGCGCCCGGTCGACCGGGAGGAGCTGGGGCTGGGCCCCGGAACGCCCCCCGACGCACCCTCCGGCACACCCCCCGGCACACCTCCCGGCTCCGACTCCGGCCCGGGCTCCGGCTCCGACTCCGGCTCGGGCGACACCGCGCTCGTGCTGGAACGCCTCGTACGGGCACGGCTCGTCACGCTCGACGAGGGCACGGTCGACCTCGCCCACGAGGCGCTCATCACGGCCTGGCCACGGCTGCGCGGCTGGATCGACGAGGACCGCCAGCGGCTGCGCATCCACCGCAGGCTGACCGAGGCCGCCCGGACCTGGGAGGAGCTGGGACGGGAACCCGGCGCGCTCTACCGGGGCGCGCGGCTGGCGGAGGCGTGGGAGGCGTTCGGCGAGCCCGGCGGATCGGCCGAACTCACTGCCGTCGAGCGCGACTTCCTGTCCGCCGGCCGGGCCGCGGGCACGCGGGAGCGCCGACGGGTGCGCACGTTCGTGGGTTCGGTGGCGGTGCTGGTGGTGCTGGCGCTCGTGGCGGGGGTGGTGGCGTGGCAGCAGAACCGGACGGGGGAGCAGCGGCGCGCGGAGGCCGTGTCCCGGCGGATCTCGTCCGTCGCGCAGAACATGCGGCGCGCGGATCCGGTGACGGCGTTGCGGCTGAGCGCGGCGGCGTGGAACGTCAGCCACACGGTGGAGGCGAGATCGGCGCTGCTGGGGGCGATGGCGCAGCGCGAGCGGGACACTTTCACCACCACGGGCGGCGATGCGACGGACTTCGGGTTGTTGAGCGCCGACGGCCGTACGCTCGTGACGTCAGGGGCGGACGGCCAGGTGTTCGGCTGGGACCTGGCCACACACCGCCGGACCAGCTCCTTCAAGACGAGTGACGAGTTGGAGACCACGTCGGCCGTCTCCCCGGACGGGCGGCAGGTCGTGACGGACGCGGAGACCGGTCTCCAACTGCGGGACCGTGTCTCCGGCAAGCCCATCGGCCCTCGCATCCAATCCGTGGCGCGGGACGTCTACTTCGGGGCGAGCGGGCGCACCCTGCTCATAGAGGACGAGCAGTGGCTCCGGCTGTGGGACATCCGGCACCGGCGTGTTCTGCTCCGGCGCCCCAGCGAGAGCGCGCAGCAGCCGACGCTCAGCGCGGACGACCGGAGGTTGGCGGAGTGCTCGGACCAGAATGAGCTCGAGGTGTGGGACGTTCGTGCGCACCGCCGGATCCGTACGCTTCCGTCCACCGTCTCGCGCCTGGTCTGTGCTCCGGCCGAAGAAACCGACGGCTCGGAGCTCTTGCTCACTCCGGACGGCACGAGGCTGCTGATCAGCACCGCGAAGGGGGTACGCGGCTGGGAGCTGGCCTCCGGCCGGGAACTGCCGGGCATCACCCATGCCGGGCTTCAGCACCTCACCTTCAGCGGCGACGGGCGGTTGCTCGCGGCCACGGACGATGAGGAGATCCTGGTGTGGCGGGTCGACAGCCCGGCCAGGCCGGTTTACCGGTACCCGCTGGCCGGTCGGCGGATCGCCGGTCTCCGGCTGGACGCCGACCGTGGTGTGATCCGGTACCAGGAGGGGGACGGCATGGCGGGCAACGCGGTGCGCACCCTCCACCTGGGCGGCGCCATGTCCTCGGGATGGGGGCCGAAGCGGGATGGCGAGGTCCTGTTCGCCCCCGGCGCGATCCGTATCGCGGAGGTACGGAAGTCGGGTGAGCGCGAACGGATCGAGCTGCGGCGCACCGGCGGCGGGACATCGGCAGCGGCAGCCCTGCCCTCGGCCGACTGCCGGACCACCGGTCATCCGGGGGGCAAGGGCCAGTACTGCGTACCGCTCATGGCGTTCAGCGCGGACGGCCAGACCTTCGCCTATGGGTTCGGCCGGCGGGACGCCGCCGCCGACCGGCACGGAGTGGAGCGAGTCACGCTGTGGGACGTGCGCGAGGGCCGCAGGACGGCTGACCTCGTTCTCACCCCGAAGGGCAAGGACGAGCCGGCCGTCAACTCCATCGCGCTGACTCCGGACGGCCGGACCCTGATCGCCTACCGGCGCTTTTCGGAGACCCTGGAGCTCTGGGGAATCCGCAGCCGCACCAAGGTGACGCGACGGGCGAACGGGCTGGCAGACGTCATCAGCGGTGGTTTCGGCAATGGCGGTTTCGGCGACTTCACGGTGGCCTTCCCCGACTCCTCCGCCCTGGCGGTGCGGCCCGACGGGCGGCTGGTCACCACGGCGTCCGGGGAACGCTTCACCCTTCCCTCAGGCCGCCCGCTCCAGTCAAACCGTTCCCAGGATCCGGTCTACGCGCTGGTCTACAGCCCTGACGGTGAACAGCTGGCCCTCGGCACGGACTCGGGGCAGGTGACGCTGTGGGATGGCGACGCGACGCGGCGTCTGGGCGCCGTCGCGGGGACGCTCACCGGCGAGGGGCGCGAGACCGCCGAGTCCGTTGTGGCTCTGGCCTACTCGCCCGACGGCAAGGTCCTGGCCGTGGCGGGCGAAAATGGCACGGTGCGGCTGTGGGACGCTGCTTCCAGCCGTCCGCTGGGGTCCGCTCTGCTCACCGCGGGCGACGGGGTCCGGGCCCTGTCCTTCAGTGAGGACGGCAGGACCCTGCTGGTCGCGGGCGAACACGTGCCGCTCCAGAAGTTCGCCGTCGACCCCGACCGCGTCACCGCCGCCGTCTGTGAGCGCGCCGGGGGCGGGCTCTCCCGCGCCGACTGGAAGACGTACATCCCGGAAGTCCCGTACCGCGAGGTGTGCTGAGCGAGCGGTACCGGCTGAGCGAGCGGTACCGGCGGGCTGACGGACGAGAGTCCCGCGCCTCCCCCCGTGGAAGACGCGGGCGAACGTGGGCGCTTACGTCACCTGGCCGACATCAGCCGGACATCAGCGGGAGTTAAGCGCTTGCTGCGAAGGAGGGCTCGAGGGAGGCGCCTCAGCGTTCGCCGTCGATGATCGGCCGCAGCTGTTCCGGGAGCGCGGTCCATTCGGGGCCGTCGTCCTGGGGCTTGACCCAGGCGACGTTCCCGCCGGTGTCGATGTAGGCGACGCGGCCGGTGGCCTCGCGCTCGATGTCGTACACGAGGTCGCCTATCCGAGGAATGATGCGAGTCTGTCCCGTAGCCGTCATGAGCTGCCCTTTCGCCGTTGCGCCGCCTGATGGCGCGCTTCTAGCCGCCTCGGCCTTGTAGCCGGCCGCCCCGAGGAAGCCGACCGCGAGGAGTCCGGCGGCCAAGGCCCGGTGGTATCGGCCACTCGTCCGGCGCGGTCTGGCCTGTTCGGCCGGTCTGGCGGTCGATACGCGAGTCAAGCCCCCCATGCCGCCCCCGTGTGTATGGGTCGAGAGGGCTCCCCGTTACCGCGGGCTCCCCATCCAGCGGGGTCTGCGCCGGACGTGAGCGTGGGTGCGCCGCGGCGCCCTCATTGCCCGTAGAGTGCAACGGGCCGCTGATCTCCCGCTGATGCGGCGTTGACCTGTGGCTGTGGGTAGGCTGCGAGATGGCCGCAGGGAATCTCAGGTACCGACGGGGGAAGCGCGTGCACCACGGGACCGAGTTTCGTCTGCTGGGCCCGGTCGGGATATGGCAGGGCGAGCTGGGTCTCGGCCCCACCGCCGCCCAACAGCGGTCCGTCCTCGCGATGTTGCTGCTGGAGCCGGGGCGCGTGGTCCCGGTGGACCGGCTGGTCATGGCCGTATGGGGCGAGGACCCGCCGGGGTCGGCGCGCAACGCCGTACAGGTCCAGATATCCAAGCTCCGCAGGATCCTGGCCCCGCTGCCCGACACCGAGCTGACCACCTCCGCCCAGGGCTACTGTCTCGCCGTCGACCACCTGCGGGTGGATCTGCACCGGTTCCGGGAACTGGTGCGCGAGGCCCGGACGGTCGGCGACGGCCCGGCCGGTGAACTGCTGCGCGCGGCGCTCCAGATGTGGCGCGGCCCCGCGCTCGCGGACGTCACGGGCGGTTGGCTGACCGAGACCGTCGGGGCGGGCCTCGAGGAGGAGCGGCGCGCCGCGATGGAGGAGTGCGCCGCGATCGATCTGCGCTCGGGGCGTCACCAGGAGGCGGTCGCCGTGCTGTCCCCTCTGGTGGCGGAGCACCCGTTGCGGGAGCGGTCGGTGGGGCTGCTGATGGAGGCGCTGAACCGGAGCGGCCGCCGGGCCGACGCGCTCGCGCTCTTCCGCGGTACGCGGCAGCGGTACGTCGACGAGCTGGGCATCGAGCCGGGGGACGACCTCCAGCGGCTGCACCGGCGGGTGCTGGACGCTCCGGCTGCGCCACCCGCCCAAGTCACCTCGCCCGAACAGCCGGTCCAGCCCGCCTCGCCGGTGCCGCCGGCCCCACCCGTCCCGCCCACCATTCTCGAACAGGCCGACGCGGACCGGTTGGCCTCCGCCCCGGAGGACGCCTCGTCCGCGCCGCCCCACCCCTCCCCCCAGCCGTCCTCCCCGCCCGCCGAGGTCGCGGTGCCGCAGCAACTCCCGGCCGATGTCGTCCACTTCACGGGGCGGGAGCGGGAGCTGGCCGGTCTGGACGCGCTGCTGCGGCCGGCCCTCGGGGCCTGGGGCGGGCAGGCGCGCACCGCGGCGCTGATCTCTGTGATCGCGGGCAGCGGCGGTCTCGGCAAGACCACGCTCGCCGTGCACTGGGCCCACCGGGTCCGCGACCGCTTCCCCGACGGCCAGCTGTATGTGAACCTCCGCGGCTTCGGCCCCACCGGCTCGGCGATGACGCCCTCCGAGGCGGTGCGCGGCTTCCTGGACGCCTTCCAGGTGCCCGCGCACCGGATACCGGCGACCGTCGAGGCCCAGACCGCCCTGTACCGCAGTCTGTTAACCGGCAGACGGGTGCTGATCCTGCTCGACAACGCCCGCGACGCCGATCAGGTCCGTCCCCTGTTGCCCGGATCGCCGGGCTGTCTGGTGCTGCTGACCAGCCGTAACGAGCTCACCGGGCTGGTCGTCGCCGAGCAGGCCCAGCCGCTGCCGCTGGATCTGCTCGACCGCGTCGAGGCGCGCGGGCTGCTCGCCCGCCGGCTGGGCGCCGAGCGGGTGGCGGCCGAGCCGGAGGCGGTGGAGGACGTCATCACGGTGTGCGCGGGGCTGCCCCTCGCGCTGGCCATCGTCGCCGCCCGCGCCGCCACCCACCCCCGCTTCTCCCTCGCGGCCCTCGCCCGCGAACTGCACGACGCCCGCGGCAGCCTGGACGCGTTCGACGGCGGTGACGCCACCACCGACGTCCGGGCGGTGTTCTCGTGGTCGTACCACACCCTCGGCACCGACGCCGCACGGCTGTTCCGGCTGCTGGGCGTGCATCCAGGACCGGACATCTCGGCCGTCGCCGCGGCCAGCCTCGTGGCGCTGCCCGTGCCCCAGGCCCGTCGGCTGCTGATCCAGCTGACCCGGGCCCACCTGCTCACCGAGCGCAGCCCGGGCCAGTACGCGCTGCACGACCTGCTGCGCGCCTACGCCACCGAGCTGGCCGAGGCGTATGACTCCGAGGCCGACCGGCGCGCCGCGCTGCACCGGACGCTCGACCACTACCTCCACACCGCCGTCGCCGCCGGGCGTGTGTTCACCCCGCAGCGCACGCCGCTCACCCTCCCCGCCGCGCAGCCCGGCGTCAGCACCGAGCCGTTCGCGGACTACGGCGAGGCGCTGACCTGGTTCACCGTCGGGCATCCGGTGCTGGTCGCCGCGCAGCAGCAGGCCGCGGAGAGCGGATTCGAGCCCCACGCCTGGCAACTGGCCTGGTCGCTCGCCGAGTTCCTGGACCAGCTCGGACACTGGCACGACCAGGGCGTCGTGCACACCGTGGCGCTCGACGCGGCGCAGCGTACGGACAACCTGACCGGGCAGGCGCACGCCCACCACGGCCTCGGCCTCGCCGATCTGCGCATGGCCCGCTACGACCGGGCCCGCGACCACCTGATGTGCGCCCTGGACCTGCACGGCAGGACCGGCAACGCGGCCGGTCAGGCCCTCATCCATGTCGCGCTCAACCTGGCGGGCGAGCGGCAGGGCCGCCACGAGGAGGGGCTGTACCACGCGCAGCGCACCCTCGAGCTGTACCGGGAGGTCGGCCAGCGCAGCGGGGAGGCGTACGCGCTGAACAACGTCGGCTGGGCGTACGCCATGGTCGGCCAGTACCAGCAGACCCTGATCCACTGCGAGAAGGCGCTGCGGATGCTGCGGGAGGCACACGACGGGCGCGGCGCCTCGGCCGCCTGGGACAGCCTCGGCTACGCCCACCACCGCCTCGGGGACCACGAGCAGGCCATCGTCTGCTTCCGGAACGCCGTGGAGCTGCGCCGCGAGCGCGGCGAGCGGGTCAGGGCGGCCGAGACCACGTACCGCCTGGGCAGCGCCCAGCTGGCCGCGGGGGACGTCCCCGGCGCCCGGGACACCTGGCAGGAGGCGCTGACCATGTTCGACGCGCTCGGCCACCCCGACGCCGACCGGGTCCGCGAGGAACTCGGCCGGCTCGGGTAGCGCGCCTGCGTTACGGAGTTCAGCCGGAGGAGGTCAGCCGAACGGGATCCGGACGTACGACTGGTTGCCCGTCCCGAGGGTGCTGGTGCCGTTGCCGATGGCGTTCCAGACCTCGACCCGTACCTTGCCGTTGGCCAGGTTCCCGAGCGAGCCGCTGGCGGACTTCAGCCCGCGGGCCTGGGTGTAGTGCTCGTAGCCCGCGACGGGGTCGGTGGCGAAGTACTGGTAGGTCTCGGTGCGGTCCCAGCTGCCGTCGCCGGTGAGGTCGTAGGAGATACGGACCTGCTGGCCGTTGGCCACGGTGGTGCCCGCGTCCACGAACAGGTCGAACTGCGTGGCGCCGCCGTTGTAGGTGGCGTTCAGCCCGGAGGCGGTGAAGGTCTGGGGCTGGGTGGGCGTGCCGTCGTGGTTGGCGCCGCCCGCCGAGGCGATGGTCGCGGCGGACGCGGAGGAGGACGCGGCGCCGAGGGCCCCGCCGCTGCCCAGGTAGCGGGTGGCGGAGCCGGTCGGCGGGTCGGTGGGCGGGTCGGTGGTGCCGCCGCCGCGGGTCCAGACCGCGACGTAGTCGACGAGCATGGGGTGGCCGGGGTCGGTGGCGGCGGTGGGGGTGGCCGAGCCGTGGACGCCGTCGGGGAAGGCACCGCCGACCGCGACGTTCAGCAGGATGAAGTAGCCGGCGTGGTCGGTCATGTTCGACCAGGTGGCGGCGTCGACGCTGTTCTGGCTGACGCTGTGGAACTGCTGGTCGTCCACGTACCAGCGCAGCTGGTTGGGTGTGGTGGAGCGGTCCCACTCGAAGCGGTACGTGTGGAAGGCGGACTGGCAGCTCGCGCCGGGGCAGGGGCGGCTGGCGCCGACGCCGGTGGTCTCGTTGCAGGGCCCGCCCGGGTTGACGCCGCAGTGGAGCACTCCCCAGACGGAGTTGATGCCGTTGACGTTCTCCATGATGTCGAACTCGCCGATGCCGGGCCAGTTCCAGTAGTTGCCCCGGTACGGACTGCCGAGCGCCCAGAAGGCGGGCCAGTAGCCGAGCGCGGCGTTGCCGGTGACGTTCGGCATCTGGATACGGCCCTCGATGCGCAGCACGCCGCCCGCCGGGGCCTTGAAGTCGGCGCGCTTGGTCTCGACGCGGGCCGAGGTCCAGTTGCCCGCGCCGTCGCGGAGCGGGGTGATGCGGAGGTTGCCGCTGCCGTCGAGGCTGAGGTTGCTGGTGGAGTCGGTGTAGTTCTGGATCTCGCCGGTGCCCCAGTTGCCCGGGCCGCCGGGGTAGGCGTGGCCGGTGTCTATCTGCCAGTTGGCGGAGGACGGCAGCGTGTTCGCGGAGCCGTTGAAGTCATCGCTCCATTGCAGGTTCCAGCCGGCGGCGGGCGGCACGTCGCCCCGCGCGGGCGAGGTGCCGAACAGCGTGGCGAGGGCGGCCAGCGCGAGTGCGGCGACGGCCAGCGCGGCGGTGAGGGGTGCCCTGGGTCTGGTGCTCGTGCGTGTGCTCACGGGGAACGACCTCCAGAAGCTCCGTGGGGGTGCTGGTGGGTGCTGGGGGTGCTGGGGGTGCTGGGGGGTGTCGCGGGGATGAGAGCGCTCTCACGCTTATGTAGGTGCACACGGTGAGGCAGTCAATGGCACGCGCGCGTTTACTTGATGAAGGCGCACCTTGATGGAGACACGCCTTGATGGAGACACGCCTTGGTGAAGCCGCGCCCGCGTATCTCAACCCTCCGTGTGCCCCCGCCCGCTCACACGCCTGCGAGTTGGGCCGCGAGCTGGTCGCGCAGCGACTCGTCCACACCGCGCCGTGGCTGCCAACCCAGCAGCCGCCGCGCCCTGGAGATGTCCATCCGCTGCCACTCGGCGTCCGGCCGGCGCGCGTCATCGCGCGGTTCCTCGAGCACCGGGACGGCGAGCCCGCTGAGCGCGATCATGCGATCGACGAGCGGGCGGACGCCGACCGCCTGGCCACGGCCGATGTTGACGGCCTGACCGCTGACCGACGGCGCCGACGTGGCCGCCAGCACCGCCTCGGCGACGTCCCGCACGTCCACGAAGTCCCGCCGTACGTCCATCGGGGCCAGCCGCAGCGGAGCGACAGGCCCGCCGCCCGGCGCGCCGCCCGGCGCGTCACCCGGCCCACCGGCCGTCTTCCGCCCGCGCGCGATGGCGGCCAGATGGTGGGCGACGCCGCCCAGCACACTGGCGCGCGGGGCGCCGGGCCCGTAGACGTTGGCGATCCGCAGCACCGTGCCGTCCACCGCCCCGGCGTGTGCCGCGTCCAGCACCGCGCGGCTGCCGAGCAGCTTGGAGCGGCCGTAGACGGTGGCGGGTTCCTGGGGAACGTCCTCGGTGATCCCGGTGCCGGGCGGGACCGGGCCGTACTCGTGGACGCTGCCCAGGTGGACCAGGCGGACCCTCCGGTTCAGGCCCGCGACTGCTTCGACCAGCCGGGCGACCGCGGTCGCGTTCACCGCCGTCAGCTCGGCTTCGTCCGCGCCCCAGATCAGGCCCGTGGCGTTCACGACGACGTCCGCGTCCGCCTCCGCGAACAGTCCACGCAGCCGGTCCGTGGACGCCCGGGTCAGTTCGAGCCGTACGGGGGCGCTCCTGGAGACGCCGAGCACATGGGCGCCGTCCGTCTCGAACGCCTCGCGGATATGCCGGCCGAGGAAGCCGGTGCCGCCCAGCACCACGACCGTAAGACGCGGGGTCACGACCGGCTCAGCGCGCCGCGAGGGCGGCGCCCTCGGCGAGTTCGCACAGGGACGTCACCAGCTCGGCGGGGTCGGGCTGCGACTCCATCTCCTGCCGCAGCCGCTTCGCGACCGCCCGGTGCGTGCCGTCGCCCCCCAGCAGTGCGGTGGCGGCGGCGCGGATCGCCGCCGGGTCCGCGGCCGCGTTGGGCATGGCCAGGCCGGCTCCCGAGGCCGCGATCCGGTTGGCGATGGTGCCCTGGTCCCAGCCGTTGGACAGCATCAGCTGAGGGATGCCGGCGGCGAGCGCGGTCATGGCGCAGCCGCCCCCGCCATGGTGGATCACCAGGTCGCAGGCGGGCAGCAGCAACTGGAGCGGGGTCAGCTCCAGGAGCCGCATCCCGGGCGGGAGTTCGCCGATGCGCTCCCGGTCGGAGCCGGTGACGGTGATGAGCACCTCCACGTCCAGGGCCGCCAGCGCCTCCACCACCCTCGGCACCGGGAAGGTGGACGGCCCGAACATCCCGGTCACCGCCGTACTCCACACCACACACACCCGGGGCCGTTCGCCGGGCGTCGGCAGCGTCGGCAGCCACGTCGGCATGACCCCGGGACCGTTGTACGGCACATGGCGCACCGGATGGCGCCGGGCCGCGCCGAGCGGCGGTGCCACGCTCACCGGGCAGGGGTCGATGACGTGCTCGTAGGTGTCGGGCAGCAGCGCGGTCAGGCCATGGCGGCGGAACGCGCGGCTGAAGTCGATGGGGAGGAGCCCTGGTCCCAGATCCCCGTCGTGCTGGGCGAACGGCCCCCACAGATGGAGCAGCGAGGGCACGCCGAGCACCTTTCCGGTGAGCGGCCCCTCCAGGCTCAGCAGGTCGTGCACCACGAGCCGCGGTCGCCACCGGCGGGCGAACTCCACGGCGGCGTCGGTGCTGCGGCGCGAGGCGGCGGCCAGTTGCTTCCGGTTCTCGCCGAGCCAGGTGACCGGTTCGAAGTCGTCCAACGAGGCGATGGGCTCACCGGTCACCGGGTGCGGCGGCAGCTCGGCGAAGGGCCAGCGGCCCAGCTGCGCGTCGGAGAAGTTGCCGATCCGCGCCAGGATGTCGCCGCACTCCTTCTCCAGGACGGGGACCGGCATCAGTCCGGCCCGGGAGAGCGGCTCGGCCTGGGCGGGCGGGCAGACGACTCGTACCTCGTGGCCGGCGGCCTGTAGCGCCCAGCCGAGCGGCACCATCGAGAACCAGTGGCTGGGCCAGTCGGACACGGTGAACAGCACGCGCATCAGCGGGGTTCCTTCCTCTTCGCTCCGCGAGGAGGATTAAGGGGCGCGGTCGAGCGCCCCTCGAAGGAGGGTGGCGGGGCTGCCGCGTACCCCGGTGGGCCGTCGCGGGCCACCGTGTACCCGGGCGGACCGGAGCCGAGCGGGCGTCGAGCCGCCCGCGAGACCGGCTCGACGCCCGGTGCGCACACTCCCGGCCATGCGTGTACTGATGATGACCACGCCCATGCCCACCCACCTGCCCCCGATGGTGCCGCTCGCCTGGGCGCTGCGGGCCGCGGGCCACGAGGTGCTGGTGGCCGGGCAGCCCGACGTCCAGGACATGGCGCACGCGGCCGGGCTCGACAGCGTGTGTGTGGGCGGCTGGTTCCACCACAACGACTGGCTGGAGCCGTATCTGCCGCCCGGGGTCCGGCCGCTTCAGGCCCTGGGCCGGGACAACCGGATGGCCCTGGCGGGCAACGCCAAGGCGGTCGCCGTCCACGCCCGCTATCTGATCCCCGCCTATCTGGAAGTGGCCCGCGACTGGCGGCCGGACCTGGTCGTCGGGGAGCAGCTCGACTTCGCCGCGCCCGTGGTGGCCGGGGTGCTCGGGGTGCCCTCCGTACGGCACCGCTGGGGCGTGGACCCGCTCAGCGGCCCGGCCCGGCCGATAGCGGAGGTGTTCCTCGACGGGCTGTGCCGCAGGCTGGGTCTTGACGGGCTGCCGGAGCCCACGCTCGTCCTCGACCCGTGTCCACCGGTGCTCCAGGTCCCGGACGCCGCGCCCGGCACGCCCATCCGCTTCGTGGCCTTCAACGGCCGGGGCACCAGGCCCGAGTGGGTACGCCGACGGCGCGCGGCGCGGCGGGTGTGCGTCACCTTCGGGCAGCAGACGCTGCTGCTGAACGGGATGCCGCTGCTGCGCCACGTGCTGGCGGCCTTCGACGGGCTGCCGGACACCGAGGCCGTGGTGACCGTCGACCCGAGCCTTCAGCCGCGCCTCGGCGACCTGCCGGACGCGGTACGTGTCGTCGATCCGACGCCGCTGAGCCTGTTCCTGGACACCTGCGACGTGATCGTCCACCACGGGGGCTGCGGCACCGCGATGACCGCCACCGCCGCGGGCCTGCCGCAGCTCGTACTGCCGCAGATCATGGACCAGTTCGCCGCGGGCGACGCGGTGGCCGCCGTCGGCGCGGGGATCGGCGTCGAGCGCGCGGCGGACCAGGACGATCCGCGGCGGGTGCGCGAGGCGCTCGGCGCGCTGCTCGCGGAGGACGGCTACCGCGCGGCCGCCGCCGAACTGGCCGCGGTGGTACGGCGGATGCCCTCGCCCGCGCGCGTCGCCGCGGACCTCGAACAGCTCGTCGCGGGGGCGACGGGATCGACGGGGGCAGCCGGGGCGGCGGGATCGGCGGGGGCGGCGGGGATCGGTGAGTCCGAGAGGACGGAGGAGTCCGGATGCGTGTCCTGATGCTGTCCACGCCCGTCTCGACCCATGTCCAGCCCCTGGTGCCGCTGGCCTGGGCGCTGCGCTCGGCGGGCCACGAGGTGCTGTTCGCCGGGCAGCCGGATGTGACGGGTACGGTCCGCTCGGCCGGGCTGTCCACCGTGACCATGGGCGAGTGGTTCCACGCCGACGAGATTCTGCGGGCCACGCTCCCGGAAGGGAAGCGGCTCATCGAGACGCGCGGCCGCCCCACGCCCGAGGAGGTGGTGGGATCCACGCGGGTGTGGATGTCGCACACCCGGTATGTGCTGCCGGACTACCTCGACTTCGCCCGCGTGTTCCGCCCCGACCTCGTCGTCTCCGACATGCTGGAGTTCGGCGCGCCGATCGTGGCCGGGGTGCTGGGCGTACCGGCGGTGCAGCACCGCTGGGGCGTCGACCCGTACACGGCCGGCGCGTACCCCGCGGCCCGGCTCGCCCTCCAGGGCGTGTGCCGGCGCCTGGGGCTCGAGGGGCTGCCCGACCCGGCGGTGCTGCTCGACCCGTGCCCGCCGGTGCTTCAGCTCCCGGACGCGCTGCCGGGCACCCCGGTGCGCTACATCCCGTCCAACGGCAGCGGCCCGGTGCCGTCCTGGCTGCGCGCGGACCGGCGGAGTCCGGGGAAGCGGCGGGTGGCCGTGTCCCTGGGGGTGCGCACGCTGGAGCTGGGCGGCATCCCACATGTGCGGCGGCTGCTGCGGGCCTTCGACGGGCTGGGGGACGTCGAGGCGCTCGCAACCATCGACGAGGCGTACCGCGAGCGCGTCGGTCCGGTGCCGTCCAATGTGCGGCTGATCGACCCCACCCCGCTCCATCTGTTCCTCGGCACCTGTGACGCGATGGTTCACCACGGCGGCGCGGGCACCGCGCTGACCGCGACCGCCTTCGGCCTGCCCCAGCTCGTGCTGCCCCAGCTGACCGACATGTTCGACGCGGGCGACCGGATCGCCGCCGCGGGCGCGGGCATCACCTTCGACGACGCGGCGGCCCAGGACGACCCGGAGCGGCTGCGCGAGGCCCTGACCGCCCTGCTGGACGAGCCCGGCTACGCCAAGGCCGCCGGTGAGCTGAGCCGCGAGATGCGGCGGCTGCCCGCACCGCCCCAGATCGTCGCCGACCTGGAGCGGCTGGTGGGCTGACCGCGCTCAGCGGGCGGCAGTCCCGTTCTCCGCGGCCGGGGCGGGGCTCTGCGCGATGACGTCGTACACCCGCGTCACGTGGTCCGCGTCCGCCCGGGCCGCGGAGAGCCGGGCCACCGCGCGGGCCGCGTCCTCCGTCCGTACGACGGCCGTGTACCGGCCCGCGCGGCGCGCCGAGGCGATGACCGAGCCGCGGCTGAAGCCGGGCTGGCGTGCCACGTCGCCGAGCTCCGCGCCCAGCGCCCGCTCCAGTTCCCCGGCGGCGGCGCCTTCGCGCAGGGTGTACGTCGTCAGCACGCACCGTGGGCCGCCGCCCCCGCCGTCCTGACCGCCTCCGCCGGCGTCCTGCCCACCCCCACCGCCGTCCTGGCCGCCCCCACCCGCGGCCGCCAGCACCTTCCCGTGGTCGTTGTCGAGGTCGGCGAGGTCCAGCAGCTCCGCGCCCGCGCACACATAGAAGGCCGGGGAGGACACCGCCGCCTTGTAGGCGAGCGCGTCGCGCCATTCGGTGAGGATCACCTGGCTGCCGAGGCTGTCCGGCGACCGCAGGAGCAGCGCGCGCAGAAAGCCGTCCTGGTCGGCGCAGTAGTCCCAGTACTGGGCGAATGCCTTCTCGAAAGCGTCGGCGTTCTGCTCGCACGCGTCGGCGAGTTCGAAGTGGGCGACCACCACGACCGGTGCGGTCTCGTTCATGTCGTTGTTCCTCTCCCGCGTTGAGGGGCGGCACAGCCTCGCGGGGGGCTCTCGACCATGGATCGCAGGGTGGTCGAGGGGCGCGTTCGACCACGGTGCGAGGGCTGTCCGAGGGCTGTCCGAGGGCCGTACAAGGACCGTACGAGGGCCGTACGAGGGTGTGGCGCGAACCTCGCCGCCATGCGTGCGCTCTTCGTGACCTGGGCCGAACCGACCCATCTGCTCAGCCTCGTCCCGCTCGCCTGGGCCTGCCAGGCCGCGGGGCACGAGGTACGGATCGCCGCGCCGCCGCCGTGCGCGGCGGCGGTGACCCGCAGCGGTCTGACCGCGGTACCGGTCGGGCGGGACGTGGCCGTGGACCAGATCAGAAACCGCGCCGACCTGGCGCCCTGGCGCTCCCCGGGCCGCTGGCCCGAGGGCTGGGCGGCCCGCCCGGAGCTGCTGGACGCCGGGCAGCGCGCGGTGCTGGCGGCCCTGGCCGACAAGCAGTTCGCGGTGGCCCGCGCGATGGGCGCCGAGCTCGTCGCCTTCGCGCGCCACTGGCGCCCGGACGTGGTCGTCCACGACACGCTGGCCTACGCGGGCACGGTGGCCGCCGCCGCGGTCGGCGTGCCGGCCTTTGGCCACACCTGGGGGTCCGCGACCGTCATGCGGGTGGAGAACGAGGACCTCGGGGCCCGCCCGCTCCCCGGCTACACCCGGCTGTTCACCGACCTGGACGTGGAGCCCCGCGACGGGCCGACCGCCTGGTTCGACCCCTGCCCGCCCGCGCTGCGGCTGCCCGACCCCGGGCCGCCCCGGCACCGCGTCGGGGTGCGCTACATCCCGTGCAACGGCCGCGGAGTGGTGCCCCGTTGGGTGGTCGAGGAGCGCTCCCGGCCCCGGGTGTGCGTCACCGCGGGGGCGTCCGCGGCCAAGACGGGCCCAGGCGCGCCCCCGGACCTGCTGACCGGCGCCGCGCACGCGCTGGCCGGCCGGGGCCTGGAGGTGGTGCTGGCCGTGGACGCGGACCAGGCCGGGCGGCTGGCCGGGCGGCTGGACGGGCTGCCGGACCGGGTGCGGGTGGCCGCCGGCCTGCCCATGTCGGAGCTGCTGCCCACCTGCGCCGCCGTCGTCCACCACGGCGGCTCGGGCACCGGCCTCACCGCGGCGGCGGCCGGGGTGCCGCAGCTGGTGCTGCCGCGGATCCCGGTCACCGCCGAGATCGGCGAGCGGCTGCGGAACGCCGGCGCCGGGCTGCTCCCGCCCCCGGAGCGACAGGCCGACCCGGCCGTCATCGGCGAGGCCGTGGAGGCGCTGCTGGACGACCCCCGCCATGCGCGGGCCGCCGCCCGGCTGAGCGCCGCCATGCGCCGCGTCCCGTCCCCGGCCGAGCGGGTGGCCGTACTGGAGGCGGCGGCGTCGGCGACACTGGCGGAACCGGGCCGGGCGGCGGCGGCCTGACGGCGGGCCGGCGGCCTGAGGGCGGGGCGGCGGCCTAGGGGAGCGCCGCGCCGACGTCAGGCGGGCCGCAGCCAGACCGTGGCCAGCGGCGGGAGCACCGGCAGGATGCTCGCGGGCCGCCCGTGCGAGGCGGTGGGCTCGGCCTTGAGCGGTTCCGGGTTGGCCACGCCGCTGCCGCCGTAGCGGGCGTCATCGGTGTTCAGCACCTCGCACCACAGGGGGAACCGGTCGGGCACGCCGACGCGGTAGTCGGGGCGTACGACGGGCGAGAAGTTGCTGATGGCCAGCAGCGGCGAACCGTCCGCGGCGAAGCGCAGGAACGCGAAGACATTGTCCTCGCGCGCGTCGCCCTCGACCCAGGCGAACCCCTCCGGGACGGTGTCCCGCTGCCACAGCGCGGGCGTGGCCCGGTACGCCCGGTTCAGCTCGCGCACCAGGTCGCGTACGCCACGGTGGTCGGGCTCGGCGGCGTACGAGGGGTCGAGCAGCCACCAGTCCGGGCCGTGGCTCTCCGACCACTCCGCGCCCTGCGCGAACTCCTGCCCCATGAAGAGGAGTTGCTTGCCCGGGTGCGCCCACATGAAGCCCAGGTAGGCGCGGTGGTCGGCGCGCTGCTGCCACCAGTCGCCGGGCATCTTCGACACCAGCGACCGTTTGCCGTGCACCACCTCGTCGTGCGAGATGGGCAGCACGTAGTTCTCGCTGTACGCGTACACCATCGAGAACGTCATCTCGTGGTGGTGGTACTTGCGGTGCACCGGCTCGTGGCCGATGTAGCCGAGCGAGTCGTGCATCCACCCCATGTTCCACTTCAGCCCGAAGCCGAGGCCGCCGAAGCCGCTGGCGCCGATGTGGTGGGTGGCCCGGGTGACGCCGTCCCAGGCGGTGGACTCCTCGGCGATTGTCAGCACACCGGGGCAGCGGCGGTAGACGGTGGCGTTCATCTCCTGGAGGAAGGCGACCGCGTCCAGGTTCTCCCGGCCGCCGTGGACGTTGGGTGTCCACTGGCCCGGCTCGCGGGAGTAGTCGAGGTAGAGCATGGAGGCCACGGCGTCCACCCGCAGGCCGTCCACATGGAACTCCTCGCACCAGTACACGGCGTTCGCCACCAGGAAGTTGCGCACCTCCGTGCGGCCGTAGTCGAACTCCAGCGTGCCCCAGTCCGGGTGCGCGGCCCGGGCCGGGTCGGCGGGCTCGTACAGCGGCCTGCCGTCGAACTCGGCGAGCGCCCAGTCGTCCCGGGGGAAGTGCGCGGGCACCCAGTCGACCAGCACCCCGATGCCCGCCTGGTGCAGGGCGTCCACCAGGTACTTGAAGTCGTCGGGGGTGCCGAGCCTGGCGGTGGGCGCGTAGAAGCCGGTGACCTGGTAGCCCCACGAGCCGCCGAAGGGATGCTCGGCCACCGGCATCAGCTCGACATGCGTGAAGCCGAGGTCCTTGACGTACGCGGGGAGCTGCTCGGCCAGCCGGCGGTAGCTCAGGCCCGGTCGCCACGAGGGCAGATGCACCTCGTACACCGAGAACGGGGACTCGTGGACGCGCTGCCCCGCCCGGCGCGCCAGCCACTCCTCGTCGCGCCACTCGTGGTGGGAGGTGTGCACGATCGAGGCGGTGGCGGGCGGGCACTCGGTGCGGCGCGCCATGGGGTCGGCCCGCTGGGTGTGGCTCCCGTCCGGGCGGGTGATGTCGAACTTGTACACCGCGCCCTCGCCCACGCCGGGCAGGAACAGCTCCCATACGCCGCTGCCGCCGAGCGAGCGCATCGGGAAGGCGGTGCCGTCCCAGTAGTTGAAGTCCCCGGCCACGCGCACCCCGCGCGCGTCCGGCGCCCACACCGTGAACCGCGTCCCGGCCACGCCCTGGTGCGTCATCGGATGCGCGCCCAGCGCGCGCCACAGCTCCTCGTGACGGCCCTCGCCGATCAGATGCAGATCGAGCTCGCCGAGGGCGGGGAGGAAGCGGTACGGGTCGTGCCGCCCGTCCCTGTCCCCGTACCCCCTGTCCTCCCCGTTCTCGTAGTCGACCAGCAGTCGGTAGTCGGGGATCTCCCGGAGCGGGATCACCCCGGAGAACAGCCCGTCCCCCTCGGGCCGCAGCCGGGCGCTCAGCCCGGTGGCGGTGACGGCCACGGACCGGGCGTACGGGTGCAGCGCGCGGAAGAGGATTCCGCCGCGCACGGGGTGGGCGCCGAGGAGGGCGTGCGGGTCGTGGTGGGAGCCGGAGAGCAGCCGCTCCCGGTCGGTGTCCCCGAGCGGCGCCGCGGCGCGCACACCTCCGCCGGAGTGCGGCGCGGCCTCGCGGCAGGGCGTGGGCTCCGGGCGCGGCGTGGCCTCGGCCCGCGGCGGGTCGGCGGTCGGTCGGTCGGCGGTCGGTGGGCCGGCGGTCGGCGGGTCGGCGGGGTCGGGCCTGGGCGCCCGGGGGGTGGGCGGGGCGGTGTACGAGGAGCGGGACATGGGGCCGTCTCCTGGGCCGTGCGCGGCGGCGCGGTGGGCGGCGTCCGGGCGGAAGGTGGCGGGGACCGGCGGGAGTGGTGCGGACGGGTGGGGCGGGGGCTGGTCGGGCGGGGTCTGGTCGGAGGGCGGACGTGCGGTCACGGGGGTGTCCTCCCAGGGGACTGGGTGTGTGTCAGGTGCGGGCGGCCGCCAGACGGCGGATGGCGGACATGGGGACGGGCAGCCACTCGGGGCGGTGGCGGGCCTCGTAGACCACCTCGTACACCGCCTTGTCGGTCTCATGGGCCCGCAGCAGCTCCGGTTCGTCGCGCGGGTCGGTGCCCGACGCCTCCGCGTAGCCCGCGCAGTACGCGGCCCGGGTGCGGCCGGCCCAGTCCGGGGGGCTGTCGTGGCCGCCCACGGCCGCCGCGTAGTCGAACGAGCGGAGCATGCCCGCGATGTCGCGCACCGGTGGCTGCGGGCGGCGGCGTTCGTCGAGCGGGCGCGAGGGCTCGCCCTCGAAGTCGATCAGGGACCAGCGCACCCCGCCCCCGGCCCCGTCACTGCCCCCACCACAGCCTCCATCCCTGCCGGTGCCGCCCCCGGCGGACTGCCGCAGCACCTGGCCCAGGTGCAGATCGCCGTGGATGCGCTGGGCCGTCCAGGTGCGCCCGGCGCGGCCGAGCGCGGCCAGGTCCTCGTACGCGGTGTGCAGCGCGGCGCGGTAGGGGTGGAGGGCGGGTACGGCCGCGGCGGCCGAGTCCAGGCGCTCGGACATCACGGCCGCCAGATGTTCGATCTGGGGCCTGCGCAGAACAGAGGTGGGCAGCGTGCGGGCCATCGCCAGATGGACCTCGGCGGTGGCCCGGCCGAGGGCGTGTGCGGCCTCGGTGAAGTCGTCCCCGGTGGTCAGCGCGTCGAGGGCGAGCTGCCAGCCGTCGGTGGAGCCGGCGAGATAGGGCTGGAGCACGCCGAGGGTGAAGGGATCGGCGCGCGGGCCCGCGCCCTCGGTGGGCGGGGCGGCCTCGAACCAGGCGGCCGGGGCGGGCACCCGGGTGCAGCCCGTCTGGGCGAGGGCCAGGGGCAGCTCGAGGTCGGGGTTGGTGCCGGGGCTCACCCGGCGGAAGAGCTTGAGGATATACGTATCTCCGTAGATCACCGAGGAGTTGGACTGCTCGGTGGTCAGCAGCCGGGGCGCGAGCCCCGAGGGGATGGCCGCGGACGGCTCGCACAAGAAGCGCAGCGGCCCGAGGGTGCCGGGCATCCGCAGCCGTTCGAGGAGGAGCGTGGCGAGGCGGGGGTCGAGCAGCGCCTCGTAGACGGTCAGGCCGTGCAGCGGCCCGCCGCTCGGGCGGCCGATGAGGGCGGGGGCGAGCCGGGGCGGGAGGGTGGCGCGCACCCCGAGGAGGAGCTGGTAGCAGTCGCTGGCCGCCGCGCCGCGCCGGTGCCCGCAGCCGGAGCCGTGGCGGTGGCCGGGCGGCTCGGGCTGCTGGGCGCGGACCAGGAGATGGAGCAGGCCGGGCGTGGTGCCGCCGGTCGCGCACGGCAGCAGTTCGGTCGCGGAGACGAGCGCGAAGCCGGTGACGGGGCGGCCCTTGCCCGCGAACCAGCGCTGTCGGGGCAGCCATTCCGTGAGCAGGGGGGCGAGGGAGGCGAGCAGCCCGCTGGGGCCCGTGGCCGCGCTGGCGCGAGTGACACGGGTAGGGGACGGCGGGGGGTCGGCCCGCGGTACAGCCGTCGGCGGGTGCTGTGCCCCCCGGGAGAATGAAGCTTCCGGCATGGCGTCGCGTCCTTTCCCCGGGCACACGACAGATCAGGGCAAAGTGTCCCGGATTGCGGCATTGACTGTGCGACGGTGCGGGACGTGTCGGGCGAGGATCGTCCGTACGGCGAGTACGGAGCGGTACGGAGGAGTACGGAGCAGTACGGAGTACGCGATCGGCTCCGCCCGTGTGGTAGTAGGGAGGCTGCCCATGATGTGGTGCCGAAAACGCCCGTACGCGCCCGGGATGGGCGCGTACGGACGAGAGCGGCGCGCCCGGGAGGTCAGTCCGTTCAGTGCCCCGCCGCGTCGCCCGCTCGCAGCCGGAACCAGTAGAAGCCGTGGCCGGCGAGCGTCAGCAGATACGGGAGCTCTCCGATGGCGGGGAAGCGGACACCGCCGATCAGCTCGACCGGGTGGCGGCCGGTGAAGGCCTGGAGATCGAGCTCGGTGGGCTGGGCGAAGCGCGAGAAGTTGTGCACGCACAGCACGAGGTCGTCCCCGCCGTCCTCCGTCGGCGGCGCCTCGCGCAGAAAGGCGAGGACGGCGGGGTTGGAGGAGGACAGCTCGGTGAAGGAGCCGAGCCCGAAGGCGGGGTTCTGCTTGCGGATCTCGATCATCCGGCGGGTCCAGTGGAGCAGCGAGGAGGGGCTGCTCATGGCCGCTTCGACGTTGGTGACCTGGTAGCCGTAGACCGGGTCCATGATCGTGGGCAGGAACAGCCGGCCGGGGTCGCAGGAGGAGAAGCCCGCGTTGCGGTCGGGGGTCCACTGCATGGGGGTGCGCACGGCGTCGCGGTCGCCGAGCCAGATGTTGTCGCCCATGCCGATCTCGTCGCCGTAGTAGAGGATCGGTGAGCCGGGCAGGGACAGCAGCAGCGCGGTGAACAGCTCGATCTGGTTGCGGTCGTTGTCCAGCAGGGACGCCAGTCGTCTGCGGATGCCGATGTTGGCCCGCATTCTGGGGTCCTTGGCGTACTCCGCGTACATGTAGTCGCGCTCTTCGTCGGTGACCATCTCCAGCGTCAGCTCGTCGTGGTTGCGCAGGAAGATGCCCCACTGGCAGCCGGAGGGGATGGCGGGGGTCTTGGCGAGGATCTCCGAGACCGGGTAGCGGGATTCGCGCCGCACGGCCATGAAGATGCGCGGCATGACCGGGAAGTGGAAGGCCATGTGGCACTCGTCGCCGCCCTTGGTGAAGTCGCCGAAGTAGTCGACGACGTCTTCTGGCCACTGGTTGGCCTCGGCGAGCAGCACGGTGTCCGGGTAGTGGGCGTCGATCTCGGCGCGGACCCGCCTCAGCATCTCGTGGGTGCGGGGCAGGTTCTCGCAGTCGGTGCCCTCCTCCGCGTACAGATATGGGACGGCGTCCAGCCGGAAACCGTCGATGCCCAGGTCCAGCCAGAAGCGCAGGGCGGCCAGTACCTCCTCCTGGACGGCGGGGTTCTCGAAGTTGAGGTCCGGCTGGTGCGCGAAGAAGCGGTGCCAGTAGTACTGCTTGCGTACCGGGTCAAAGGTCCAGTTGGAGGTCTCGGTGTCGATGAAGATGATCCGGGCGTCCTGGTACTGCTTGTCGTCGTCGGCCCACATGTAGTAGTCGCCGTACGGCCCGTCCGGGTCGGTGCGGGACTCCTGGAACCACGGGTGCTGATCGCTGGTGTGGTTCATGACGAAGTCGATGATCACCCGCATCCCGCGCTGATGGGCGGCGTCCACGAACTCGACGAAGTCGGCGAGGTCCCCGAACTCCGGCAGCACGGCGGTGTAGTCGGACACGTCGTAGCCGCCGTCGCGCAGCGGGGAGGCGAAGAAGGGCGGCAGCCAGAGGCAGTCCACGCCCAGCCACTGGAGATAGTCGAGTTTGGCCGTGAGCCCCTTGAGGTCGCCGACGCCGTCGCCGTTGCTGTCCTGGAAGGAGCGCACCAGCACCTCGTAGAAGACGGCGCGCTTGAACCAGTCGGGATCGCGGTCCTTGGCCGGAGTGTCCTCGAACTTATCCGGGACGGGCTCGTTGAAGATCATGATGTGGGTGACCCTCCGATCGGTGAGGACGGTCGCAGGGACAGCACATGCGCGGGAGCCATCGGACGGCCCGGCTCCAGGCGCACATAGTTGTCCCTGCCCCAGTGATAGGTCTCGCCGGTGAGCTCGTCGCGCACCGGGGCGGACTCATGCCAGTCGAGGCCGAGTTCCGGCATGTCCAACGAGACCGTCGCCTCCTGGGTGTGGTGGGGGTCCAGGTTGACGACCGTCAGCACGCACGAGTCGCCCGTTCGCTTCGAGTAGGCGATGACAGAGTCGTTGTCGGCGTGGTGGAATCGCAGGTTGCGCAGCTGCCGCAGGGCGGGCTGGCGACGCCGCAGCCGGTTCAGACAGGTGAGCAGCGGTGTGATGGTGCGCCCCGCGCGCTCGGCGGCCGCCCAGTCGCGCGGCCGCAGCTGGTACTTCTCGGAGTCCAGGTACTCCTCGCTGCCGGGGCGCAGCGGGGTGTTCTCGCACAGCTCGAAGCCCGCGTAGACGCCCCAGGTGGGGGAGAGGGTGGCGGCCAGCACGGCCCGCGCCTCGAAGGCGGGGCGGCCGCCCTGCTGGAGGTGGGCGTGCAGGATGTCCGGGGTGTTGACGAAGAGATTGGGCCGCATGGACCCGGCCGCCTCGCCGGACAGCTCGGTGAGGTAGTCGGTGAGCTCCTGTTTGGTGTTCCGCCAGGTGAAGTACGTGTACGACTGCTGGAAGCCGACGGCGCCGAGGGTGTGCATCATGGCCGGCCGGGTGAAGGCCTCGGCGAGGAAGATGACGTCGGGGTCGGTCCGGTTGATGTCGCCGATCACCTTCTCCCAGAAGACCACGGGCTTGGTGTGCGGGTTGTCCACCCGGAAGATCCGCACGCCGCGGGACATCCAGAAGCGCAGCACCCGCTCGGTCTCGCGGACCAGCCCCGTGAAGTCCGTGTCGAACGCGATCGGGTAGATGTCCTGGTACTTCTTGGGCGGGTTCTCGGCGTACGCGATGGTGCCGTCGGCCCGCCGGTGGAACCACTCCGGGTGCTTGTTCACCCAGGGGTGGTCGGGCGAGCACTGGAGGGCGAAGTCGAGCGCGACCTCCATGCGCAGCTCGCGGGCGCGGGCCACGAAGTGGTCGAAGTCGGCGAGGGTACCGAGGTCGGGGTGGACCGCGTCGTGGCCGCCGTCGGCGGAGCCGATGGCCCAGGGGGAGCCGACGTCGTACGGGCCCGCGGAGAGCGCGTTGTTGGGGCCCTTGCGGAATGAGCTGCCGATGGGGTGGATCGGCGGGAGGTACACCACGTCGAAGCCCGCGGCCGCGACGGCGGGCAGCCGCTCGGCCGCGGTGCGCAGGGTGCCGCTCACCGGCCGCCGGTCCTCGGCGACCCTGGCCCCCTCCGAGCGCGGGAACAGCTCGTACCAGGACCCGAACAGCGCGCGCTCCCGCTCCACCAGGAGCGGCATCGGACGGGAGGCGGTGACCAGCTCGCGCAGCGGGTGGCGGCCGAGGACCTCGGCGACCTCGGGGGCGAGGGCGGCGGCGAGCCGGTCGGCCACCGGGCGCCGCTCGTCGCGCAGTCCGTCGACGGCGCGCAGCACCGACTCCCGGCCGTCGCTCTTGGGGACGGCCCCCGCGGCTCTCTCATGCAGCCGCGCGCCCTCCTCCAGGACCAGATCGGTGTCGATCCCGGCGGGGATCTTGATGGTGGCGTGATGGCGCCAGGTGCCGATCGGGTCGCTCCATGCCTCGACCGTGTACGACCAGCGGCCGGGCGAGGTCGGGGTGACATCGGCGCCCCAGCGGTCGGTGCCGGGGGCGAGTTCGCGCATCGGTGTCCAGGGGCCCGAGCGCCCGGCCGGGTCGCGCAGCACGACATTGGCCCTGACCGCGTCGTGGCCCTCCCGGAACACGGTGGCGCTGACTTGGAAGGTCTCGCCCACCACCGCCTTCGCGGGGCGGCGGCCGCAGTCGATGAGCGGGCGGATGTCCAGGACGGGGATGCGACCGATCATAGGATCACCTGACGGCGTTGCGGGCGTATATGCTTTGGCGGCTTTTGTCCTTTGTATCGGTTGTGCCGCCTTGCGGCGGGTTGCGGGCATGACAGCTCCTGTCCGCGTTCACTCTGGTGGGCGGATGGGGTCGGCCATGGGGGGCGTGTTCGGAAAGCCTTCCCATGCGGCGAGGGGGGACAATCCGGGTTCCCGTTAACTTCCCGTGCGTAACGCGCTCGGCCCCGCGCGCTTCCTGAAACAGGAATCGCGCGGGGCCGCGCATCGGTGCAGATTCCCCACCCCGCCCCACCCCACCCCGCCCCTTCCCGGCCCCTGTCCATGTGCGGCTCCGCCGCGTGGCAGGGGCTTCGCCCCTGGGCCCCGGGGTCTGGGGCGCAGCCCCTGCCACGCGGCGGAGCCGCACATCGGCAGGGGCTCGACACTGCGGGAAGGGGCGGGGTGGGGAAAAATCCGCCGCTATAGCCTCCTAGTTGTCGCCATGTCAGTTATGCGTCTGGAGCAGGAGGTTCGGCGATCCGGTTCCGGGATCGCGCACCTTGCCCTTGGCGGCGTGGGCGATCAGCGCCGCGCTCACCTCGGCCGGAGTCGCCCGCGGATGGTCCGCGAGATACAGCGCGGCCGCACCGGCCGCGTGCGGGGCGGCCATCGAGGTGCCCGACATGACTCTCGTCGCCGTGTCGCTCGCGTTCGACGCCGAGACGATCCGCTCCCCGGGCGCGAACAGGTCAACCGTCGGGCCCCAGTTGGAGAGGGCCGCGCGCCGGTCGTCCCGGTCCGTCGCGCCCACCGTGACCGCCCCCTCCACCCGGCCCGGCGAGTACGCGCCCGCGGACCGGTCCTCATTGCCCGCCGCGACGGTGAAGGTGAGGCCGGACGCGATGCCCGACCGCACCGCCTCGTCCCACTCGGGGACTGGGTCGGGCAGCGTGGAGCCCAGGCTCAGATTGACCACAGCGGGCTTGTGGGCGTGTTTCATCACCCAGTCGAGGCCGGCCAGCACCTGGGCGGTGGTGCCCTCGCCCCTGTCGTCCAGCACCCGTACGGCGACGATCTCCGCCTTCTTCGCCACCCCGTACTCCGTCCCCGCGGCGGTGGCCGCGACGTGGGTGCCATGGCCGTTGTCGTCCTCCGCGACCGGGTCGTCGTCCACGAAGTCCCAGCCCGAGCGGGCGCGCCCGCCGAAGTCCCGGTGAGTGGTGCGCACACCGGTGTCCAGTACGTAGATCGTCGTGCCGCGCCCGGCGCTGCGCGGCCAGGCGTACGAGGCGTCCAGCGGGCGCTGCGGCTGGTCGATCCGGTCCAGGCCCCATGACGGCGGGTGCTGTTGCCGCTGTTGTTGTTGCTGTCGTTGCTGTCGCTCGGTGTGCAGTGACACCCGGGCGTCCGGTGTGACGGAGGCGATGTGCGGGTCGGCCGCCAGCCGCTCGGCCTGTGTCTTGTCCGCCCGTACCGCGTAGCCGTTCAGTGCCGTGCTGTAGGTGCGGCTGATTCTCGCCCCGTAGCGCGCGGCGAGCTCCCTGCCCCCCTCGGAGTCCGCGCGAAGGCCCCCCGTCGCCTTCAGCGTGACGATGTAGCTGCCGTCCGCCGTGGCCGCCGCGTCCGCCCTGGCGGCCGCGGCCGACGGCATCGCGGCCGCCAGGACCGCCGTGGCCAGGCCCACGACGACGGCCGAGACCCGGTGCCGGCGGGCGGCACTCGTATGCGGCATGGATCGTTCCCCTCCCCAGCCCCAACTCGACGGCGTCAGCCTCTCGTGGGGAGGAGGATCGGGACAAGACCGCTTTGGGGGGTTGAATCGGCCAGATCGGCCATGGCGTGGGTTGCGTCGAATTCCGGTCGTTGGTGGGGGAGTTGGGCGCCTGCGGCGGGCCCACGCGGCGGAGCCGCACATGGGACACTGCCCCACCCCACCCCACCCCGCCCCTTCCCGTTCCAGGGGCTTCGCCCCTGGACCCCCGGGGGCTGGGGCGGAGCCCCAGTTGTGGGAAGGGGCGGGGTGGGGAACAGATCCCCGGACGGGGCCTAGCGCGGCGCCGACGTCCTCGTGGCGGGCCCCGTGGCCGTGCTCGTCGTTGTCGGCGGCGGCGTCGGCGACGCGACGCTCGCCGCCAGCAGCCGCAGGGCCGCCTCCGACGGAGAGCCCGGCTCCGCGCCGTACATCAGCAGGCACTGGCCCGCGGAGTCCCGCAGCGGCGTCATCTCGAAGGTCAGCTCGAGCGGCCCGACCAGCGGATGGTGGAAGGACTTGCCGCCGAAGGCGCACTTGCGCACCGGGTGGCGCGACCACAGCGCCGCGAACTCCCCGCTCTTCATGGTCAGCTCGCCGATCAGCTCCGCCAGCCGCCGGTCGTCGGGGTACTCGCCTGCCGCGATCCGGAGCGTGGAGACCGCGCGCCGCGCCTCGCCCTCCCAGTCGGGGTAGAGCTCGCGGGTGTGCGGGTCCAGGAACAGCAGCCGCTGGGTGTTGGGGCGGTCGGCGGGGCGCTCCGGGCCGTCGGCGGCCAGATGTCCGGCGACCAGGGCGTGCCCGAGCGGGTTCCAGGCCAGGACGTCGAAGCGGGCCGTCAGCACGAGGGCGGGCACCCCGTCCATCGCCTCGATCAGCCGGCGGGTGCTCGGCCTGGCGGCCTCGGCGCGCGGCGCCGGACGGCGCCCGGCCCGTGCCGGGCGGGCCAGATTGCGCAGATGCGCGTGTTCGTCGGGGCTCAGCCGCAGCGCGCGGGCGATCGCGTCGAGCACGCCGTCCGACGCGCCCGTCGACTGGCCCTGCTCCAGCCGCGTGTAGTAGGCCACGCTCACCCCGGCCAGCTGCGCCAGCTCCTCGCGGCGCAGCCCGGGCACGCGGCGGCGGGTCCCGTACGAGACCAGCCCGACGTCCTCGGGGCGCAGGCGGGCGCGGCGGGTGCGCAGAAAGTCTCCCAGCGCGGCGGGTGGCGTGTCTGTGTTCACGGGTCTCAGTGTGCGACAGCCGGGCCCGGCGTGCCTGCCCCTGCCAGGGTCAGGCACGCCGGGCCGGCCCGTCATCACTTGTAGGTGATGTCGGAGGTGGAGTACTTGCAGTACGTGCCGTCCGGGCCGCTGCCGTTCTTCGTCGGCTCGGCGCCCGTGTTGTTCCCGATGTACTTCTGGCAGGGGACGATCTTCTTGCTGCTGTCGCCGACGATGGTGATCGAGCGCAGCGTGAGGGAGTCGCCGTAGTTGGTGTTGATCCCGCCACCGACGCTGCCGGGCGCGGTGAGCTCCGTGTTGCTCACGTTGATGGTGCGCTTGTACTGCGTGGAACAGTTGCCGCAGGACCGGACGAAGGTCTTGAAGTCCTGGCCGGCGAAGTTGGAGATGTTCAGCGTGCCGCCGCCGTTGAACTGGAAGATCTTGTCCGCGGCCTTGCGCGCGCCGCCGCCGATCACGTTGAACGTCTTGCCGCTGCCGCGGAAGGTGGCGGCGTCCTCGCCGACGTCCTCCCACCAGACGTTCTGGAGGGTGCAGCTGCCCTCACAGTGGACGCCGTCGGCGGCCGGGGCGCCGAGGATCACGTTCTTGAGGGTGGCCCCGTCGGAGAGCTTGAAGAGCGGGTCCTGGTCCTCGTTCTGGCCGCCGGTGCCCAGGTCACCGGAGCCGTAGTAGCGCTTCATGCCGCCGTCCATGGACCCGCTGACCGGGATGGTCTTGGTGACCGCCTGGGGGGTGCCGCTGGGCGAGGGCCAGGTGGCGGCCGAGGCGGTGGGGAGGGTCAGACCGGTGGTGATGGCGCCCGTGGTGAGCGCGGCGGCGCCCAGGAGGCCGGCCATCGCCCGCTTCCTGCTCAGGTGCTTGGTGCGCGGTGCCGGTAGTGCCATGTCACTCTCCTTGTGTCCGATGACGCGTGGGAGGTGCGAGTGGAACTGTGCGGGGGACGGTCGTTCAGGGGGCGGCGATTCAGGGCGCGGCGATCTTCGGCCGCGGCGGGGTCGCCATCTTGTTCCCGATGAAGAAGCTGGGGTGCGGCGGCTGGTTGTACGCGGTGTTCTGCCAGGCCAGGGCCGTCCGGTACTGCCGGTCGTGCAGCAGCGTGGTGATCTTCCGGTCGGTCTCGTACGGCGTGGAGTAGATCCGCAGCGCCTTGTTGTCCGAGGTCGGCCAGATCACCTCCTCGCGCCAGTCGCCGAGGATGTCGCCGGACAGCGACGGGGTGGCCTTGGTGCCGTTGTTGGAGTGCACTCCGGAGCCGGTCAGCAGCCGGGTGTCGGCTGAGGGGCCGTACTTGTCGATGTGCGTGTCGTCCAGCAGCTCGCGCACCGGGTCGCCGTCCCACCACGACAGGAAGTTGATCGAGGACGGCTTGCGGCCCTTGGCGCCGCCGCCCTCGTCGCGGATCTGGTCGTCCTTCGCGGACCACATCTCGGCGCCGTCGTTGCCCGCCCAGATGTCCCCGGCCACGCCGCGCCCGTTGTCGCCGTTCGCCCCCGTGGACCACAGCACCTGGCCGGTCCTGGCGTCGGCGAAGTACGACGACGGCTTGGAGGAGTCCTCGTCGACCTTGAAGTACTCCAGACCGGGCCGGGACGGGTCGAGGTCGTCGAGGTGGGCCGCGTCGCCGTGGCCGTTCTTGTTGGTCCACAGGGCGTTGCCGTTGTCGTCCACGGCCATCGAGCCGTAGACGATCTCGTCCCTGCCGTCGGAGTCCACGTCGCCGATCGCCAGGGCGTGGTTGCCCTGCCCGTCGTAGCCCTTGCCGGTGTTGGTGGAGCTGTTGGTGTCGAACGTCCACTTGCGGGTGAGCTGCCCGCCGCTGTAGTTCCAGGCGCTGATGACCGTACGGGTGTAGTAGCCGCGCGCCTCGATCAGCGAGGGCTTCGAGCCGTCCAGGTAGGCGGTGCCGGCCAGGAAGCGGTCCACCCGGTTGCCGTACGAGTCGCCCCACGAGGACACCGTGCCGCGCGGCGGGACATAGTCGACGGTGGAGGCCGCCGCGCCCGTCTGCCCGTTGAACATGGTCAGGAACTCGGGGCCGTCCAGCACATAGCCACTGGAGTTGCGGTAGTCGGCGGAGGCGTTGCCGATGGTCTTGCCGGTGCCGTCGACCGTGCCGTCCGCGGTCTTCATCGCGACCTCGGCCTTGCCGTCGCCGTCGTAGTCGAACACCTGGAACTGGGTGTAGTGGGCGCCGGAGCGGATGTTGCGGCCCAGGTCGATCCGCCACAGCCGCTGCCCCTGGAGGGTGTAGCCGTCGACGATGGTGTTCCCGGTGACGCCGGACTGCGAGTTGTCCTTGGCGTTCGTCGGCTGCCACTTGAGGACGATGTCGAGGTCGCCGTCGCCGTCCAGGTCGCCCACCGAGGCGTCATTGGCCTCGTAGGTGTAGTCCGAGCCGCCGGACGGAGGCGAGATCGGCACGTCGAAGTAGCCGGGGCGGAACTGCATGGCGCTCGGCGAGGCGGCCTGCTCCGTGCCGCCCACGATCGCGCGGACGGTGTAGTCGGCGCTGTTGGGGGCGTCCTTGTGGAGGTAGTTGGTGGTGGTGATGGGCGACGCGTTGACCTTGACGCTGCCCCGGTAGAGGTTGAACGTGACGTCGTCCGGGTCGGTGGCCAGCCAGCGCCAGCTGACCAGGTTGTCGTTGCCGGTGTGCACGCTGACCAGCCCGCGGTCGAGCTTCTCCAGTTGGCTTGCCTGGATGGCGGCCTTGGGGGTGGCGCTCTCCGCGGGGGCGGCGGGGCCGGCGGGGGCGGCGGGGGCGGCGGAGGCGGCGTGCGACAGGGTGGCCGGGCCGGTGGCGAGCAGCGCCCCGGCGGCGGCCGCGGCGAGCGCGGCGCGTCGGACGCGTCTGGCCCGGTGGCGGGCGGAGGGGGCGGGCGAACCGTGCGGGGATGCCACGGGACCTCCTGGGGGATGGGAGGGATGGGGGGATGGGGGTGGGGGGTGCGGGGGGTGTCGGGGTGTGGTCGCCGCTCTGACCGGAAAGGTTGCCGCCCCTCCCCACGGATTTCCCGCCCCGGATTTCCGGGCGCGGGACGCGCCGCCGCCCGCGTTCGCACCGCCGCCCTCGCCCCCTAGAGGCGGCTGGTGACCACGTCCTTGGCGATCAGCCGGCCGTCCACGAAGCACAGCCGGTACGCGGACCGCCCCTCGTACCGGCGCACCGAGTAGTACGCGCAGTCCCAGCCGCGGGGCGGCGCGTCGACGCCGTCCGGGGGCCCGTCCATCGTGTACGGCGGCATGCGCGACTCGACGTCGGCGCGGGGCTCGCCGATCTGCAGCCGGTCGTAGGTGCCCCGGTCCAGCACCGAGTGGTACTGCGTATAGAGGGCGAACCCGCCCCACAGGACCGCCAGTCCGGCGGTCACGGCCAGCGGCACCGCGATCGACTCCACCAGCCTGCGCCGCACCCGCTGCCGGGCGCGCGCCAGCTCCCGCGCCGATGTGGACGCCGGGGCCGCCGCCCGCTCGGCGACGAGCGCGACGCCGGCGGTCAGCGGCAGCCGCGCGGACACCTCGAAGCCGCCGTCCGGCGACGGGCCGTGGGCCAGCACCCCGCCGGCCAGCCGTACCCGCTCGTCCAGGCCCACCAGGCCGTTGCCGCCCGAGGCCGGATCCGGCGGGGTGCCGTCGGCCGGGCGTGGGCCGTTGGCGACGGACACCGCGATCTCGCCCGCCTCGCGGTCCCGTCCCAGCCGGACGCGGACGGCGGCGCCCGGGGCGTGCTTGGTGGCGTTGGTCAGCGCCTCCTGGACGACGCGGTAGACGGCGCGGTCGGCCATCGGCGGCAGGGCGGGGGCGGTCTCGTGGTGTGGGTCGCCCGCGCTGTCGTCGTGCCCCTTGTCCTCGGGCCCCTTGCCCTCGTGCCCGTACCCCTTCCCGTACCCCTTCCTGTACTCCAGCTCGACGGCCAGGCCGGAGGCCCGCGCCCGCTCCACCAGCGCGCCGACGCCGTCGTCGGCGGGGGCCGTCGGGGCGGGGTCGTCCCCGGTCCGCAGCACACCGATGATGTCCCGCAGCTGGCCGGTGGCCGCCGCGGCCGCCTCCCGCAGCTCGGCGGCCGCCGCCCGGTGGCGGTCGCTCAGCTCCGGGTCGATCTGGAGGGCCGCGGCGCGCAGCGCGATCAGGGCGAGGTCATGGCCGAGCGAGTCGTGCATGTCCCCGGCGATCCGGGACCGCTCGCGCAGCCGCGCCCGGTCGGCGACGGCCCGCTGTTCCCGTTCCATCCGGTCCGCCAGCTCCCAGCCGGCGCGGACCAGATGCTCGTACTGGCGGCGGTAGCGGCCCAGCAGCCACGGCAGCACGACGTTGAACAGCAGGGTGGTCAGCGCGGTGAACCAGGCCCACACCCCGGAGTCCGTCACCCAGGCGAGCAGCGCGCCCGCCACCGAGCAGGCCGCGAAGAACCACAGCGCGGGCCGTGCGCCCGCCGTCCACCGCCCCGTGAGACAGCCCCACAGCGCCAGCGCCGCCCAGTACGAGGAGGTGTACAGCTCCACGTTGAGGGCCAGGCTCAGCCCCACCGCGACCGCCAGCCCCGCCAGTGGCCGTGTCCGCGCCACCGCTGCCGCGCCCGCCAGCAGCGGAAACCCGGCCAGCAGCACCCACAGCTCGCGCCCGCTCGCCGAGGTGGCCTTCAGCAGGACGGGCGCGCAGGCCGTCAGCCACAGGAGCAGGGCCGTGCGCGCGGCACCGCCGTGTCGTATCCACCGGATCATGCGCCCCAGCATCCCCGGCGACGGACCCGCCGCGCCCCTGACGAAAGTCACCCTGTGCCCTACCCGACTGTGCTCCCACGCGACTGTGCCCCCACGCGACTGTGCCCCCACGCGAAAAAGGGCTGCCAGGGCGGGGGCCGGGCGTGCTTGTATGGGCCCATGGTGTCCACTGATCGCCTTCTCGCCTTCGCGGCGATGTCGTTCCTGCTGATTGTGATCCCCGGCCCCAGCGTGCTGTTCGTGATCGGGCGGGCCCTGGCCCAGGGGCGCCGGGCCGCGCTGACCACCGTCCTGGGGAACACGGTCGGCGCGTATGTGCTGGTGGTGGCCGTGGCGCTCGGCGTCGGCACCATCGTGGAGCGCTCGGTCCTCGTGTTCACGGCGCTGAAGCTGGTGGGCGCCGCGTATCTGGTGTACCTCGGGATCAAGGCGGTGCGGCAGCGGGGCTCGCTGCGCGCCGCGTTCAGTGGGGAGGGCCCGGCCGAGCAGGGCGTCCTGCGCACGTTCTGGGAGGGGTTCGCGGTGGGCGTGGCGAACCCCAAGACCATCGTGTTCTTCGCCGCCGTGCTGCCCCAGTTCGTCGATCGCGGCCAGGGGCATGTCGCGCTTCAGATGCTGCTGCTCGGCCTGGTCTTCAACATCATCGCTATCGCCTCCGACAGCGTCTGGGGCCTGGTCGCGGCCACCGCGCGCGGCTGGTTCGCCCGCTCACCGCAGCGGCTGTCCATGGTCGGCGGGGTCGGTGGGCTCGCCATGATCGGTCTCGGCGTCACCGTCGCCGCGACCGGCCGCAAGGAGTAATTCCCGGACCGAAGGGTGAGGAAAAAGGTGCACTACCGCGAACTGGGCCGCAGCGAAGTGACCGTGTCCGAGATCGGCTACGGCGCCTGGGGCATCGGAGAGTCCAACTGGGTGGGTTCCACCGAGGACGAATCCGTACGCGCCCTGCACCGTGCCGTCGACCTCGGTGTGAACTTCATCGACACCGCCCGTGGCTACGGTGAGAGCGAGCGGATCGTCGGCCGGGTCGTCCGCGAGCGGGCCGCCTCCGGCGACGAGGTGCTGGTCGCGACCAAGGTTCCCCCGAAGAACCGCGTCTGGCCGGCCCCCGACGGCCTGGACCCGGCCGACACCTTCCCCGGCGCGCACATCCGCGAAAGCCTGGAGACCAGCCTGCGCGTCAGCGGCCTGGACCACTTCGACGTCCTCCAGTTCCATGTCTGGAGCGACGAGTGGGTCGGCCGCGGCGACTGGCTGGAGACGATCGCCGAGCTGAAGCAGGAGGGGAAGATCCGGCTGTTCGGCGTCTCCATCAACGACCACGAGCCCGACAACGCCCTCGCGCTCGTCGAGAGCGGCGTCGTGGACACCGTGCAGGTGATCTACAACATCTTCGACCAGGCGCCCGCCGACACGCTGCTGCCGGCCTGCGTGGAGCACGGCGTCGGCGTCATCGTGCGGGTGGCGCTGGACGAGGGCGGCCTCACCGGCCGGATCACCGTCGGCGCGACGTTCCCCGAGGGCGACTTCCGCAACCGCTACTTCCGCGACGACCGCCCGGCCCAGGTCGAACAGCGGGTGTCCGCGATCGTCGCCGACCTCGGCATCGCCCCCGACGAGATCGCCGAGACCGCCCTGCGGTTCGTGCTCAGCTCCCCGGCGGTGTCCACCGTCATCCCCGGCATGCGCACCGTGCGCAACGTCGAACGCAACACGGCCCTGAGCGACGGCCGCCCGCTGACCGCCGCCCAGCTCGCCACCCTCGCCAACCACCGCTGGCAGCGCAACTTCTACAGCTGAGCCGAGCCGAGCTGAGCTGAGCCGAGCCCAGCCCAGCCTCGCCCGCTACCGGGCGAGGCTGTCCCCGAAGCGGGCCTCCTTCTCGGGCGCGCCCAGCGCGCGCGGGCCGAATGAGGCGATGTTGCCGGTGGTCAGGCCCGACCTGGAGCCGCGCAGGACCCATACGGCGCCCGAGTCCGCGTAGCGGCCGTCCTCGTAAGGAGTGGCCACGACCAGATCGGCGCGGTTGTCGGCGTTGACGTCGGCGAGGAGCACCGTCCGGCCGAAGTAGTCGCCCTCCTCGGAGATGCCGGGCACGCCCGGGGTCGACTGGTGGAAGGCCTGCGCGCCCTTGCCGGTGAGGCCCGCCGCGCTGCCCTTGAGGAGGACGACGGCGCCCGTGTCGCGGACCGAGCCGATGTCCTCGCCGGGCACGCCCACGGCGATGTCCGGGTAGCCGTCGCCGGTGACGTCGCCGGCGGCCAGGGAGTAGCCGAACATGTCGCCGGAGTTGACGTCGTGGTCGCCCGCCTCGCTCTTGCCGGGGACGCCCGGCGTCTCCTGGGTGATCTTCGCGGTACGGGTGGAGGGGCCGGACGCCGAGCCGTAGACGACGCGGATCGTGCCGGCGTCGGCGTCGCGGTCCTCCGAGACCTGGTCGACCTGCGAGGCGACGAGGTCTCCGTAGCCGTCCTTGTTCACATCGGCGATGACTCCGCCGGTGGTGAGGTGGCCGGTGGTTTTGAAGGTGCGGCTGAGGCCGTCCTTCCCACCCGCCCAGAAGCGCGACTTGCCCGGTACATCGTCGGAACTGTGCGTCGTGACGATGTCGTCCGCGCCGTCGCCCGTCATGTCGCCCACGGCGATGGCCTTGGGGTGGTCCCCGTCCTCGAAGGGGAGCGTCTGAGCGGAGGCGGGAACCGCGGCGCGGGAGAAGGGGCCGTAGCGCACCTGGAGGCCCTGGTCGTTCTTGGTCACGAGGTCGACGTGGCCGTCCCCGTTGACGTCGCCCGCTGCCAGGGTGGCGGCGGGTCCGGGGAGCGCGGTGCCTGAGCGCAGGCCGTTCGCGGAGCCCCAGAGCACCGCCGGGGCGTTGTAGTCGCCCACGACGAGGTCGGTGTAACCGTCGCCGTCGAGGTCACGTGCGGCCGTGGTGCGGCCGAAGGCGCCGTACTGCTCGACGTCCCCCGGCACGCCCGTGGTCGCCCGCGTGATCCGCTTCGGGTGCGCGGTGTCGACACCGGCCGCGGAGCCGTACAGGACCGATATGTAGCCCGCCTCCGGAATGCCGGAGACGGTGCCGCCGGGCGCGGAGACGGCGAGGTCCGCGTAGCCGTCTCCGTTGAAGTCGACGACGGGCGGCCTCGGGCTCTTGGCGGCGGCGGCGGCGGTGGCGGTGGCAGTGACGGTGGCGGCGGCCGGCGTGGCGAGGCCGCCGGACACCGCCAGCGAGGCGGTCAGCAGGGCGGCCACGGCGGCGAGGCGGGGGTGAGTGGTGCGGGACATCCAGGCCTTCTCCGGTACGTCGGTTCGCCCATCGGCCACGGCGCTTCGGCACTGGCAGTTGGGCCTGTGTACGGCAGTCGTTCACCTTGACCGCCAAGCCCGGTGAAAAGTTGTGCCTAGTACCAGGGCCGCCCGGTGGCCGGGTTCAGCTTCGCCTCGCGGCGGCGCTCCTGCTCGCGCCAGTTGACGAAGGATCCCTCCTCCGGCAGCGTCACGCTGATCGTCTCCTCCTGGAACTCGGCATCGCCGAGGAGCCGCCGAAGAAACTCGGCCATCCCGAACGAGTGCACCTGGAAGGACGGACTGGTGTGCCGCCCGCACACCAGCACCGGCCACCGGTCCGGATCCTCGTCCGTGGTCAGCCAGCAATAGATGTCGGCGCCGGTGGTGACGCCCCACGCCACGATGGACCCGGGGTCCAGGGCGAAGTCGGCCTCGTCCCTGCACATCTCCCAGGCGAGGCGGGCATTCTCGGTCTCGTCCCCCAGACCCGACGCATCCGTGTACGTGCCGGGCCGCGGCACCGGCAGCAGCACCACGACCGCCCCGCTGATCAGCCCCGCCCCGTACACCTCCATGAAGCGGATGTAGTCCGAGGGAAACCGTCTCCCCCAGATCCCCTCGATCTCGCCCCAGTCGATCCCCTCGTCCACGCCGTCCGCCACCGGCATGAGCGGCGCCAGCGCCGCCACCGAGTCGTCTCCGCCCACTGACCTGTTCCTTCTTCTCTCCGGGGAGCCCAACCTATGTGAACCGTGCTCAGCACCGGCAAGGGCTGGACGACGAACGGAAGACCGGCCGGGTTGAGTCTCCCGTAAGGGGAGACGCGAAGCTAGGGGGCATGGACGGCGGCACGCTCTACTCGATCGGTCAGCTGGCGCGGCGGACCGGGCTCACGGTCAAGACGATTCGGTTCTACTCCGATCGCGGGATCGTGACGCCGGCGGGCCGGAGCCCGGCCGGATACCGGCTGTACGACACCGATGCCGTGGAGCGTCTTGAGCTGGTGCGGACGCTGCGCGAGCTGGGGCTGGATCTGGCGACGGTTCGGAAGGTCGTGGACCGGGAGCTGTCGGCGGCGGAGGTCGCGGCGGCGCATGCGGAGGCGCTGGCGGTGCAGATCCGGACGCTGCGACTGCGGCGGGCGGTGTTGACGGCGGTGGCGGAGCGCGGGGCGAGTACGGAGGAGATGGCACTCATGCACACATTGGCCAGGCTCTCGGAGGACGAGCGTCGAAGCCTGATCGGGGAGTTTCTGGATGCCGTCTTCGGTGGTCTTGCGGCGAATCCGGAGTTCGCGGGCGTCAGGCGCTCGATGACGCCCGAGCTGCCCGAGAGCCCGGAGGCCGAGCAGGTCCGGGCGTGGGTGGAGTTGGCGGAGCTGTCGCGGGATGCGGAGTTCCGGGCCGGGATGCGGCGGGTGGCCGAGGAGCAGGCGGCCGAGCGCAACGGCGCGGGGCCGGGGCCGCGCAGGGACATCGCCGCGGTGGTACGGGAGCGGGTCGGGCCGGCGCTGGCGGCCGGGGTCGAACCGGACTCGCGGGAGGCCGAGCCGGTCGTGGCGGGGTTCGTGGGGCACTACGCGCAGCTGACCGGCGAACCGGACGACGCCGCGCTGCGGCGCCGGCTGCTGGCCCGGCTGGAGAGCGTCGACGACCCGCGCCGGGAGCGGTACGTGCGGCTGCTCGCGCGGGTCAACGGCTGGCCCGCGCCCGAGAGCCTGGCGCCGGTGCTCGGCTGGGCCGGGGCCGCTCTGCGGGCCCGGATGTCCGGCGCGGCGTGATGCCGGGGGAGCGCCGGTGGCCGGGCGGGCGGTGCGCCCGCCCGGCCACCGAGCGCGGGGCTCAGTGCGTCACCGCACGTTGATGCCGCCCCAGGCGTTGTCGACCGCCTTGTACTCGACGCTGGTCCCGCCGTACAGGGCCTTCGCCGCCTTGAGCGTCGCGGTGCGCGCCTTGGCGTAGTTGGTGGTCGAGGTCATGTACGTGGTCAGCGCCTTGTACCAGATCTTCTCGGCCTTGGCGCGGCCGATGCCCTTGACGGTGCGGCCGTCCTTGGTCGGGCTGTTGTAGGTCACGTCGTTGATGACCTTGCGGCCGCTGCCCTCGGCGAGCAGGTAGAAGAAGTGGTTGGCGGGCCCGGACGTGAAGTGCGGGTCGTCCTGGCCGATGGTGCTGGACCAGTAGTCGTAGGACAGGCCGTCCTTGCTGGGCTTGTCCATGTAGCGCAGCGGGGTGCCGTCCCCGTTGATGTCGATCTTCTCACCCATGAGGTAGTCGCCGGCGTCCTTGGGGTTCTTGGCGTAGAACTCGACGGCCGTGCCGAAGATGTCGGACGTGGCCTCGTTGAGGCCGCCCGACTCCCCGCTGTACTCGAGGTTCGCGGTGGCGGAGGTGAGGCCGTGGCTCATCTCGTGGCCGGCGACGTCGAGCGAGGTGAGCGGCTTCTTGTTGCCCTCGCCGTCGCCGTACGTCATGCAGAAGCACTCGTCGTCCCAGAAGGCGTTGACGTACTCGTTGCTGAAGTGGACGCGCGAGTAGGCGGCCTTGCCGTCGTTCTTGATGCCGTTGCGGCCCAGGACCTTCTTGTAGTAGTCCCAGGTCTTGGCCGCACCGTAGTGGGCGTCGACGGCGGCGGTCTGCGCGATGGTCGGCTTGCCGTTGCCCCAGACGTCGTCGGCGTCCAGGAACTTCGACCCCTTGCCCTCTTCGGCGTGCTTGAGGTTGTAGGTCATGTGGCCACCGCGCGCGGTGTCCTTGAGCAGGTACTGGGTGCCGCTCTTGGTGGAGCCGACGGTGACCTTGCCGTTGTGCTGGCCGGTGCCCGTACCGTTGCGGACGGCCTGGAACTCGTAGAGCTTCTTGCCGGTGTCGGCGTCGGTGATGACATGCAGCTTGCTGGGCGTGCCGTCGTCCTGGAAGCCGCCGACCACGGTCTCGTACGCGAGGACGGGCTTGCCGGAGGCGGCCCAGATCACCTTGCGGGGCGTGGCCGTGGTGTCGGCCTCGTCGCCCGCCGCGGCCTTGGCGGCGCTCACGGCGGTCCGCTCGGCGGCGGACGGGGCGATCGCGGCCCGGGTGTCGGACACCTTGATCGTGGCGTCGGTGGCCTTGGTGACGCCGTCGCTCGAACCGTCGGCCGCCTCGTGGACGACGAGGTCGCCGCCGAGGACGGGGAGGCCGTCGTAGGTGCGCTCGTAGCGGGTGTGGACGGCGCCGTCGGCGTCCTTGACGACGTCCTTGACGACCAGCTTCTCCTTGGCGCCGAGCCCGAGGGAGCGGGCGGTGCCGGACGTGGCGGCGTCGGCCTCGCGCAGCAGCTCCGCGCGGACGGAGGGGGAGAGGGCGAGGGACTGGGCGCCCGTCGCGGTGGGCGGGGGCGGCGGGGTGGCCGCGCCCGCGGTGCCGGCGGTGGCGCCGCCCGCGATCAGGGCTCCGGCGAGTGTCGCCGCCCCCGCGGCGACGACGGTGCGGGAGCGCCGCCGCGCCGCGGCGCGGGATATGCGCGAAGTGCTGGGTCTGCCGGAGGCCGAGCCTTGCGTCACGTTGTCTCCTGTTGCTGTGGGGTGCCGGGTGGCGAAGTGGCCACCCGGCAGAACAAAGTGCGGAAACATGACGGTGCCCGGGAACGGGACCCGGGCACCGGCTATGTGGTGCACATTGTTTGACGCGGTTTTACGGCTTGACGTTCACTCCGGCCCACGCCGAATCCACGCCCTTGTACTCGGGGCTGTCCGCCCCGTACAGGTCGCTCGCGGCCTTCAGCGTCGCCTCGCGTGCGGCGTGGTAGTCGGTGGTGGAGGTGAAGTAGGTGGTCAGGGCCTTGAACCAGATCTTCTCGGCCTTGTCGCGGCCGATGCCCTCGACCTTGGAGCCGTCGGCGGTCGGGCTGTCGTACTGGACGCCGCCCACCTCCTTGGCGCCGCTGCCCTCGGACAGCAGATAGAAGAAGTGGTTGGCGACACCGGACGAGTAATGCACGTCCAAGTCGCCGACGGAGTCGGACCAGTTGTCCGCGGACGCGCCGTCCTTGCTGGGCTTGTCCATGTAGCGGAGCGGGGTGCCGTCGCCGTTGATGTCTATCTTCTCGCCGACCAGGTAGTCCCCGGGGTCGCTGTCGTTCTTCGCGTTGAACTCCACTGCGGCGGCGAAGATGTCGGAGGTGGCCTCGTTGAGACCGCCCGACTCGCCGCTGTACTGAAGGTTGGCGGTGGCGGAGGTGACGCCGTGGGTCATCTCGTGGGCCGCGACGTCGATCGAGGTGAGCGGGGCCTTGTCGCCCTGGCCGTCGCCGTACGTCATGCAGAAGCAGCTGTCGTCCCAGAAGGCGTTGACGTAGTCGTGGCCGAAGTGCACCCGGGAGTACGCGCCCTTGCCGTCGCCCGCGATGCCGTCGCGGCCGTGCACGTTCTTGTAGTAGTCCCAGGTGAGGGCGGCGCCGTAGTGCGCGTCGACGGCCGCGGTCTGCGGGTCGTCGGGCGCTCCGCTGCCCCAGGTGTCGTCGTCGTCCGTGAACGCCGCGCCTTCGCCGGACTCGGCGCCCTTGAGGTCGGTGGTGCGGTGGCCGCCGCGGTCGGCGTCGGTGAGGGTGTAGCCGCTGCCCTCCTGGGTGGTGCCGAGGTCGACCTTGCCGCTGTACTGGCTCTCGCCGCTGCCGGTCTTGATGCCCTGGTACTCGTACAGCTTGGCGCCGGTGTTCGCGTCGGTGATGACGTGCAGTTGGTTGGGGGTGCCGTCCTTCTGCACCCCGCCGACGACGGTTTCGTACGCGAGGACGGGCTTGCCGGTGGCGGCCCAGATCACCTTGCGCGGGGCGCCGTCGGCGGCGGCCCGCCGGGAGTCGTCCGCCTGGGCGCGCTTGACCGCGGCCCGCTCAGCGGTCGCCGGTGTCACCTTGGCCGTGGTGGAGGGGACGGCGAGGGTGGCCTTGACGGCCTTGGTGACGCCCTTGACGGTGCCGCTCGCGGACTTGTGGACGATCAGGTCGCCGCCGAGGACGGGAAGGCCGTCGTAGGTGCGGTCGTAGCGGGTGTGGACGGTGCCGTCGGCGTCCCGTACGACGTCCTTGACGACCAGCTTCTCCTTGGCACCGAGGCCCAGCGCCTTGGCGTCGCTGGTTGTGGTTGCGGCGGTGGCCTGGCCCGTGGTGACGGCGGTGGCCAGCAGCGCGGCCGCCGCGACGGCGGCGCCTGCGGTGGCCGCTGTGCGGCGCTTGCCGCGGGCGGGGGAATGGGCAGGGGAAATGGGCAGGTTCGTGCTCTTGCGCACGCTCACTCGGACTCCTCATTGCTGTGGGGGGTCAGCCCCGGGCGGCGGGGAAGAGCTGCCCGGACCTGAACAAGAGGTGTGGATGCGATCGCGTGGGCAGACTGTCACACAGGGCGCGTACATGTCACGCGCTTCGGGGCAGGTCCAGGGGAAAATGTTCGTCTAGTGTTGAACAGTCTTCGGAAATCGGAGGGGTCGTTATCCGGAGTGGAGTTGCACGCCCCGTGACGGCAAAAGAGGCGCCGCCAGGGGGAGTCGGAGTCACCCCTGGCGGCGCCTGTCCGCTGACCGGAGGGCTCAGCGCCGCATCCGGATGTGCGCAGCGTTCAGAACGTCAGCCCGTTCAGAACGTCAGCTTCCAGCTGTTGATGTAGCCCGTGTCCAGCGCGGCGACGTCCTGCACCCGCAGCTTCCAGGTGCCGACGGCCACCTCGGACGAGGCATCGACCGTGTAGGTGGTCCGCACGTCGTCCGCCGAGTCCGTGGAGCTGGAGTTCTTCAGCCGGTACGCCGTACCGTCCGGCGCCAGCAGGTCGATCACCAGGTCACCCCGCCAGGTGTGCACGATGTCCACGCCCACCTGGAGGTTGGACGGCGCGTTGCCCGCCCGGCTCACCGTGATCGAAGAGGTGACCGCGTCGCCCGCGTCCGGGATGGGGACGTCCGTGGTGTTCTCGAAGACGTTGCCGCCGGTGGTGTTCACGGTCCAGGTGAAGGAGGCCGTGGCCGACTCGCCGGCCGCGTCGGTCACGGTGACCGTCACGGTGCCGGATCCCAGCGTGGTCGGGGTGCCGGAGATCACGCCGGTCGAGGAGTCGATCGACAGCCCGGCGGGCAGCCCGGTGGCGGCGTAGGTGAGCGCGCCCGGGTTGGAGCTGGTGGCCGCGATCTGGAGGCTGACGGCCTGGTCGACGATGCTGGTCTGGTCGCCGGGCGCGGTGATGGACACGCCGTCGACGATCCGGGACCCGACGTTGACCGCGGCCCAGGTGTTGGCCACCGTGTTGTACTCGGGGCTGGCCTGGCCGAACAGCTCGCCCGCCGCCCACAGCGTGGCGTCCCGCGCCCCCGCGTAGTTGGTGTTGGACGTCATGCGCTGGCTCAGCGCCTTGAACCAGATCTTCTCGGCGTTGGCCAGCCCGATGCCGGGGACCGGCAGGTTGTCGTAGGTCGGGCTGTCGTAGCTGACGCCGTTGACCACCTTCGCGCCGCTGCCCTCGGACAGCAGGTAGAAGAAGTGGTTGGCGACGCCGGAGGAGTAGTGCACATCGACGTTGCCGACACCGGAGTACCAGTTGTCCTTGGACGCGCCGTCCTTGCTGGGCTTGTCCATGTAGCGCAGCGGGGTGCCGTTGCCGTTGATGTCGATCTTCTCGCCGACCAGGTAGTCGCCCGGGTCGTTCGCGTTGTTGGCGTTGAACTCGACGGCGGCGGCGAAGATGTCCGAGGTGGCCTCGTTGAGGCCGCCGGACTCACCGCTGTAGGTGAGGTTGGCGGTGGCGGCGGTGACGCCGTGGGTCATCTCGTGGGCCGCGACGTCGATGGAGGTGAGCGGCTTGGCGTTGCCGGAGCCGTCGCCGTACGTCATGCAGAAGCAGGAGTCCTGCCAGAACGCGTTGACGTAGTTGCTGCTGTAGTGCACCCGGGAGTACGCCCCGACGCCATCGCCCCGGATGCCGGTGCGGCCGTGGACGTTCTTGTAGTAGTCCCAGGTCAGCGCGGCGCCGTAGGCCGCGTCCACACCGGCGGTCGCGGCGTCGCTCGTCGTCCCGTTGCCCCAGACGTCGTCGGCGTCGGTGAAGAGCGTGCCCGTCCCGGAGGTGCCCCGGTTGAGGTTGTACGTCTTGTGGCCGCCGCGGCCGGCGTCCGTCAGGTTGTACGAGCCCGAGCTGCCCGAGGTGCCGAGGGTGACCTGCCCGCTGTACTGGCTGTTGCCGGTGCCCTCCTTGACGCCCTGGAACTCGAAGAGCTTGGCGCCGGTGTTCGCGTCGGTGATGACGTGCAGCTCGTTCGGCGTGCCGTCCTCCTGGAGGCCGCCGACGACCGTCTCGTACGCGAGCGTGGGCGTGCCCTTGGCCGCCCAGATGACCTTGCGGGGCGCCCGCTCGGTCTCCGTCTTGCGCGAACCCTGCGCGTCGGCCGACTTCACCGCCGCCTTGCCGGCGGTGGCGGGGGCGACGGTGGCGGTGGTGGAGTCCACCTTCACCGGCGCCTTGGTCGCCTTGGCGACCGACCGTACGGCGCCGCTCTTCGCCTCGTCGACGACCAGGTCGCCGCCGAGGACGGGGAGGCCGTCGTAGGTGCGCTCGTAGCGGGTGTGGAGGGTGCCGTCGGCGTCCTTGGTGACGTCCCTGACGACCAGCTTCTCCTTGGCGCCGAGGCCAAGTGACTTGGCGGTGGCGGACTTCGAGGCGTCGGCCTCACGGATCAGTTCGGCGCGCCGTGCGGGGGAGAGGGCCACCGGCAGGGCGTCGGGGTCCGGCTTGGCGAAGACGGTGCCGGACGCCGGGGCGGAGCCGTCCGGGCGGGCGGCGGCGGTGCCGGTCTGGAGCCCGACGGCGAGCATGGCCGCCGCGGCGACGAGCGCGCCGCTCGCGACGGCGCGCTTGCGGGATGCCTGGGGTCTGTGGGGTCTGTGGGGGCGTTGGGAGGTCGATCTCACACTGACTCCTTCTGCGCTGGCCGCGCGGTGGCGCGACCGGTTACGACCGGACGGCCGGGTGAGGCCGCCCGGGCATGACGGGGCAGAGCGCGTGGGGGGAAGGTGCGAAGGTGTGCATGCGGGTGCCGACGGTGTCGAAGCTCAGCCGTGAGCTGTGGGGGAGCTGTGCGCCGAATGAGGGAAGGGTGTCATCGGTGGACTAGTCCTGTCAGGAGCGCGACAAGAACTTGGCCGGAAAGCGTTCGTTGACAATCGGCGCGCGTTCGCATTCCGGATGGGGCGGGGCCCGTCCGTCCGGCCGTCCGTAGCATCGCTCCATGCCGACGCCTGTGAACCCGGTGAACCCGGAGAACCCGGTGAGCCCGGTGAACCCATCGACGAGCCGCCGCACTCGCTCGCGGACACCCGCGAGATGCTCGACGCATATCTCGACTACTACCGGAGCGTTGTGCTCCATAAGCTCGACGGGCTCGGCGAGAGCGAGCTCCGCACCTCCCGGCTGCCCTCCGGCTGGACCCCGTTGGAGCTGCTCCACCACCTCACTCACGTCGAACGGCGCTGGCTGCGCTGGGGGTTCCTCGGCGAGCCGGTGGAGTCGCCCTGGGGCGACCGGGCCCCGACGACCGCTGGCACGTCCCCGAGGACATGTCACCGGCACAGGTCCGGGCGCGGTTCGAGGAGCAGTGCGCCTGGTCGCGGCGGGCCGTGGCGGACGTTCCCCTCGGCCGCCGGGCGCCCACCGGCGGCCGTTTCGCCACCGAGGCCGATGCCCCGACGCTCGGCTGGATCCTCTTCCACCTGCTCCAGGAGTACGCCCGGCACGCCGGCCGGCTCGACGTCGTACGCGAGCTGGCCGACGGCACGGTCGGGGAGTGAGCCGCGTGGCTCAGCCGGCGGGGCTGTCGAACCGCGGGCGCTCGCCCAGCAGGGCGCTCAGGTCCGCGCCGGGGGACAGCTCCACGGGCTCCACGCGGTCCGCCGGGTCCGCGCCACGGCGGAACAGGACGGCTCCGGCCGCGATCCCGCCGAGCGTCAGCCGGTCGTCCGCGTCCCTGCTCAGCCATGTGCCCTCGCGCAGGCCCACCACCGGCACGTCGTTCTCCTCCAGGAACTGCTCCAGCCGCTCGGCCCGCGTCTCGCCCATGTGGCCGAGGTCCGGCCGCGGGTCCAGGTAGTGCGGGTTGATCTGGAAGGGCAGCAGGCCCAGGGCCTCGAAGCTGGGCGGCTGCACGATCGGCATGTCGTTGGTGGTGCGCAGGGTCGGGCAGGCCATGTTGGTGCCCGCGCTCGACCCGATGTACGGCGCGCCCGCCGCCACCCGCTCGCGGATGGCCCGCACCAGACCGTGCTCGTGCAGGGCCTTCAGCAGCCGGAAGCTGTTGCCGCCGCCCACGAACACCGCCTCCGCGCCGCCGATCAGCTCGGCGGGGTCGGCGGCGGTGTGCGCGCCGGTCACCTCGATGCCCAGGGGCTCCAGCGCCTTGGCCACCTGCGCGGTGTAGCCGTCCCGGTCGGCCAGGGCGTACGGCACGAACACCAGCCGGCGTACGCCGTCGAGCAGCGCGCCGATCTCCTCCCGCGCGTGCTCCAGGTAGCCGTGCCCGGGGGCGGTGGAGTTGGACAGCAGCAGCAACCGCATGGTGGATGGCCCTTTCTGGGACGGACAGAACAAATGTGATGCAGCGGCTCGGTGCCACACATGTGGCGCAGCCGCTCAGCGCCCGTCGCGGCGCGGCGGCACCTGCCGCGGGCGGGTCGGCGTCAGCAGCCTGCCCAGGTCCGCGGCGTACTGCTGAAGCGGGCCGGTCAGCTCCTCCTGGCGGCCCCGCAGGTCCTCGAGGGCCGCGGTCAGGGACAGCGTGCCCACCGGGCGCCTTCCGACGAGCACCGGGACCGCGAGCGCCGCGGTCTGCGGATCGTACTCGCCCTCGGAGTACGCGTAGCCGAGGCGCCGCACCTCGGCGAAGCGCTCCTCCAGCCGCACCGGATCGGTCAGCGTGTTCTCGCTGAACCGCGCCATCGGGCGGCCGTACAGCAGGACGGCCCGATCGCCGGGCGGCAGCATACCGAAGTAGGCCCGCGAGGTGGCCCCGGCGTGTGCCGGGTACAGCTCGCCCGCCAGAGCGTAGTAGCGCAGCGGGCCGGTCGCCCCGTCCGCGGCCGTGACACAGCGCATGTGGACCCCGTCCGGCACCGCGAAGAGCGCGCCGACCCCGACCGACTCGGCGAGCGACTCCAGCGTGGGCCGGACCAGGCTGGCCATGCCGCCGCCGCGCTCCCACACACGTGACAGATGCCACACCGCCGGGCCCAGCCGGTAGCGGCGGGTGCGCTGGTCGGACACCAGGAAGCCGCGGTACGCCAGCGCGGCCAGCAGCCGCTGCGCGACCGACTTGTCCAGGCCGAACTCCGCGGCCACCTCGGTGACGCCCCACTCGGGGCGCTCCCGGTCGAAGGACAGCAGGACATTGAGGACGCGGTCCGCGGTCTGCAAAGGCGGCGGACCGGTTACGGGTGACTGCTCGGCCATGAAGGAAGAGTAAACATTCCCGCATATCGAGAAAACATTGCGCTCGGCGGAACGGTCGGCTGACTCTGGGGCGACCGGAACCCGGGCCTCCTCATCGCCGCTCGCCCGGACCACCGGCTGTCCGACCGCGTCACCCGCGACCTCGCTCGTCCTGAGAGGCCCCCGTGCTCAAACACGTCCTTGAGATCATCGAACTCCTCGACCGCCCGCAGACCAGCGGGGAGCTGCTCGCCGACCACCTGCGGGCCGTCCAGACCGCGGCCGGAGCCGACCCGGCGACCGCGCCGCGGATCGAGGTACGCACGGTCGAGGGCGACAAGGGCAGCACGGACTTCGTCTCCGTCACCGTCCCCGGCCGCCGCGGCCGGGCCGCGGGCGGCGACGCGCCGACCCTCGGCATCCTCGGCCGGCTCGGCGGAGTCGGCGCCCGGCCGGAGCGGATCGGCCTGGTCTCCGACGCCGACGGGGCGGTCGCGGCGCTGTCCGCCGCCGCCAAGCTGCTGGACATGCACGCCCGCGGCGACGTGCTGGACGGCGATGTGACCCTCTCCACCCATGTGTGCGGATGGGCCCCCACCCAGCCGCACGACCCGGTGCCCTTCATGGACTCCCCGGTGGACACCCTGGTGTGCAACCGCGAGGAGATCTCCCCCGAGATGGACGCGGTCGTCTCCATCGACACCACCAAGGGAAACCGGCTGCTCAACCACCGCGGCCTCGCCCTGTCGCCGACCGTCCGCGAGGGCTGGATCCTCCGGGTGAGCGAGGACCTGGTGTCCATCCTGGAGACCGTCACCGGGGAGCCCGCCCGCGTGCTGCCCATCACCACGCAGGACATCACCCCGTACGGCAACGGGGTGCACCACCTCAACTCCATCCTCCAGCCCGCCGTCGCCACCAAGGCCCCCGTCGTCGGCCTCGCCATCACCGCCGCCACCGCCGTGGCCGGCTGCGCCACCGGCGCCAGCCACGAGACCGACATCGCGGCCGCCGCCCGGTTCGCGATCGAGACCGCCAAGGAGTTCGGCCGCGGAGTCGCGCGCTTCCTCGACGACGAGGAGTTCGCGCGCCTGGTCGAGCTGTACGGCCCCATGACCCACCTTCAGGCGCCCGTCCCCGCGCAGTGAGCCCACGCGCCCAGGAGTCCCCATGAACGATCCGAACACCCAGACCGCCGCGGAGGCCACCTCCGCGCCGGTCGAAGCTCACCCCAGAGCCTTCGAACCGGTCACCCTCGTCATCACCATCCTGATGTCGGTCCTCGGCGCCCTGATCGGCATGGTGCTGATCACCTCGCTCGGCGTGTCCCCCAACACGGCCGTGATCGGCGCCCTGGTGGCGATGCTGATCGGGCGCATCCCGGTCGGCATGCTGACCCGGATGCGCTCCCAGCACCGGCAGAACCTGGTGCAGTCGGCGATCTCCGGTTCCACCTTCGCCGCCGCCAACTCCCTCCTCACCCCCATCGCCGTGCCCTTCGCCCTGGGCCGTACCGACCTGGTGTGGCCCATGCTGGGCGGCGCCGTCATCGGGCTGGCCGTCGACAGCTGGGTGCTGTACCGGGTGTTCGACTCCAAGCTGCTGCCCGCCACCGGCTCCTGGCCCGCGGGCATCGCCGCGGCCGAGACCATCAAGGCCGGGGACACCGGCGGGCGCAAGGCCGCGGTGCTCGGCGTGGGCGCGCTCGTCGGCCTGGTCGGCGCGCTGTTCAAGTTCCCCACCAGCGCCGCGGGCGTCGGCTTCCTCGGCAACATCTGGGCGCTCGCGATGTTCGGCATCGGGCTGGCCGCCGGCCAGTACGCCCCGGACTTCGGCTACGACCTGGGCGCCGAGCGGGTGCCGCACGGCCTGATGGTCGGCGCCGGGCTCGTCGCTCTCATCCAGGCGCTGCTGCTGATGCGGACCCGCAAGGGGCGTGGCGACGGCCCGGCGTCCGCCCATGACACCGTCTCCGCTTCCGATGACGACGAGCGTACGGTCAAGGCCCCGCAGCTGCGCCGCGGTCTGCTGGAGGGCATGGGGCTGTTCGTGTGCGGCGCGATCGTGGTCGCCGTCGCGGGCGGAGTGGCCGGCCGGCTGTCCGTCCCCGCCCTGGTCGGCTGGGTGGCGCTCGCCGGAATCGCCGCCATCGTGCACCAGCTCATCGTGGGGCTGGCGGCCATGCACTCCGGGTGGTTCCCGGCCTTCGCGGTCACCCTGATCTTCCTGATCATCGGCCTGGTCCTGCACATCCCGACCGTGCCGCTCGCGCTGATGGTCGGCTACACGGCCTCCACCGGCCCCGCCTTCGCCGACCTCGGCTACGACTTCAAGGCCGGCTGGCTGCTGCGCCGGGACGCCGTGCCGTGGCAGCCCTTCGAGATCGAGGGGCGGCGCCAGCAGTACCTCGCCCAGCTCGTCGGCTTCGGTGTCGCGCTCGTCGTGGTGGCCGTCGCGTGGAAGTCGTTCTTCTCGGACGGGCGGGTGCCGCCGGTGTCCGAGGTGTACGTGGCCACCATCAAGGGCGGCCTGGAGCCCGGCACCATGACCACCATGCTGCTGTGGGCGATCCCCGGAGCGCTCATCCAGTTCCTCGGCGGCCCGTCCCGGCAGATGGGCGTCCTGCTGGCCACCGGTCTGCTGGTGGCCACGCCCGACGCCGGGTGGATGGTGCTCGGCGCCCTGGTCATCCGCCAGGCGTACACGATGTGGCGGCGGCGCGGGCTGACCGATGCGAAGGCCCGCAAGGAGTGCGACGAGCAGTCGGAGAACGACCTGTCGCTCGTGGGCGCGGGCCTGGTGGCCGGAAGCTCGCTGAACGACGTCGGCCAGCTCACGAAGGCCCTGTGACCCGCCACGTGGCCGGTAACCACACGCCCCGCACACGGAAGGAGCCCCACCCGTGACCGCTCCGGTCCTGAACCCGCAGCCGGAGCCGGAGCCGGAGCTCGCGGCGGACCGCTCCGTCCGCCCGAGCGCCCCGGCCCTCGGCCTCGTCACCATCGGCCAGGCCCCGCGCGCCGACCTGCGGCCCGACGCCGAACCACTGCTGCCGGGGGTGCGCCTCGTGGAACACGGCGCGCTCGACGGCGAGCGGTTCGACGGCCCCGCCGAGCAGGAGACCCGCCGGCTGCTCGCCCCCGAGCCCGGCGAGGCCCCGCTGGTCACCCGGCTGCGCGACGGCGGCTCGGTGATGCTCGGCCACACCGCGCTGGTCCCGCGCATCGAGCGGGCCGTCGCCCGCGCGGAGCGGGACGGCGCCGCCGCGACCCTGCTGCTGTGCACCGGCCACTTCCCCGCCGTACGGGCGGACCGGCCGCTGTTGTACGCCGAACCGCTGGTGCTGCGCGGCGTCGCGGCGGCCGTCGGCTCCGACCCGGTGGGCATCGTCTGCCCGCACCCGGACCAGGCCGAGGACGCGACCCGCCGCTGGTCCGACGTGCTGTCCGGCGAGGTCCGGGCCGCCCCCGCCAATCCCTACGCGCCGCCCGAGCAGGCCCTGGACGAGGTGGCGGCCGCCGCGCGCGCCCTCGCCGAGGCCGGCAGCTCCTGGATCGTCCTGGACTGCATCGGCTACACCGAGCGGATGCGGGAGGCCGCGGTCCGCGCCGCCGGCCGCCCCGTCCTCCTGGCCAGGGCCATCGCGGTCCGCATGGCGGGCGAGGTGGTGGCCGCCTTCGGCCGCCCCGCCGAGACGTCCGCGGCCCGCCCCGGGAGCGGCTCATGAACGCGCACATCGGCGTGATCCGCGTCCTCACCAGCGATGACGCCTCGGCCGTGGCGGCCCACGGCAGGGTCATCGAGGAGCGGTACGGCATTCCGGCCGTCTCCCGCTGCATCCCCGGGCAGCCGCACGGCATCCACGACGACGAGTCCGAGCGCCGCGCCGAACCGAAGATCGTGGCCCTGGCCCGTGAGCTGGCCGCCGACGGGGCCGGGACCCTGGTCATCAGCTGCGCCGCCGACCCGGCGCTGGAACGCACCCGCGAGGCGGCCGACGTGCCGGTGATCGGCGCCGGCTCGGCGGCCGCCGCCGTGGCGCTCGGCCTCGGCAGCCGCGTCGGGGTGCTGGGCATCAGGGACGAGGCGCCGCCCGCCGTGCGCGCGGTCCTCGGCGAGCGCTTCGCCGGGGAGGCACGGCCGCGGGGCGTGCACCGTACGACGGACCTTCAGGCCCCCGAGGGCCCCGCGGCGGTGCTGGAGGCCGCGGCCGGGCTGGTCGAGTCGGGCGCGGACACCCTGCTGCTGGCCTGCACCGGCCTGAACACGATCGGGATCCGCCCGCTGCTGGAGGACCGGCTGGGAGTGCCGGTCGTGGACCCGGTGCTCGCCGCCGGGCTGATGGCCTCGTACGCACGGAGGTGAGCTGAGCGGAGCGGGTGCCGGTGGCTCAGTACGGCAGCCACCACCCGTGTTCCGGCACCTCCTCCGGGTGTTCCCACTCGTGCAGCACCTGGGTCAGGTCGTAGGTCTCCAACTCGTCGGCAGGGGCGGCGAGGCGGGTCTGAATGGCCGGCAACAGGACCTCGGCGTGGGCGCTCATCCGGCGCAGGGCGATGTAGACCTCCCTGCGCCGTTCGGGCAGGGCCGTCAGGAGCGCGGGGAGGGCGCGCGCGTCGTCCATCCGGCCCAGGGTGACCGAGGCCTTCCAGCCGATCACCGGGTCGGACTGGGCGCGGGCGAGGTCGTCGCGCACGACCTCGGGCGGCGGGTAGTGCCGGGCGAGGCCGAACAACGCGGCCGAGCGCAGCGCCGGTTCGGGGTGGCTCAGCAGCCGCCCGAGCGCCGCCGCCAGCGGCTGGGACCGCGGGCGGTCGTAGAGCATGCCCCCGGCGATCTCGACGGCGAGCTGGGTGGGCGCCTCGGAGATCAGCCGGAGGATGTGCGCCACCCGGGTCCGCTTCCGCTCAGGGGAGGGCGCGTACCTCCGTCCGAACCATCCGGCGCGCTCCTCGAAGGCGTAGGCCACGAGCCATTCCACACTGCGCCACTCCGCCCAGGCCAGCGGCTCCAGCACCGCGCCGCCGCCCTCGGCCACCCCCGACACCAGGGCCTCGGCGACGGCCTCGTCGTACGCTCCACCGCGCTCCAGGGCCAGCGCGGCGGTCAGCCGCAGCCCCGGCCGGTCGGCGGCGGCCAGCCACTCGCGGAGCATCCGGGCTGCCGGGTCGTCGGCTGTCGCGGAGGTCGCGGAGGTCCCGGCCGCGCGGCTGATCACCAACAGCAGCGCGGCCCGGACGGTTTCGTCCTCGACCCGGTCGAAGCAGGCCAGGAGCCGGGGGAGGAGGGCGGCGAGAGCGGCCGCGTCCAGGCACGTGTACGCCAGCACATGCGCGGCGATCCGCCCGATGCGCGGGTCCGGGTGTGCCACGCGGCGCAGCACCGGCTCCACCCCGTGTTCCAGGGCCAGGGCCAGCGCGTCGAGCCACTCGTACGGACGCTCGACCGGGGCACCTGCCAGGTCGTGCGCCAGGTCGGCCGCCAGGTCGCCTGCCTGGTCGCCCGCCAGGTCGGCGAGCAGGAGATCCAGCGCCTCGCCGGAGGCCTCGCCCGGCGCGTCCAGGTCGTACGCGAAGTCGTCCGCGAACGCCGACGCCGCCACCTCCACCCCACTGCCGGCGGTCACACCAGGCTCTCCCGCCACGCCTGGTGCAGTGCCGCGAACCGGCCCTCGCCCGCGATCAGCCGCTGCGGCGAGCCGTCCTCGACGACCCGGCCGTCCGCCATCACCAGCACCCGGTCGGCGATCTCCACCGTCGACAGGCGGTGCGCGATGACGACGGCGGTGCGGCCGTGCAGCACCGTGTGCATGGCGCGCTGCACCGCGCGCTCGCCCGGGATGTCGAGCGAGGACGTCGCCTCGTCCAGGATCAGCACGGACGGGTCGGCGAGCAGCGCCCGGGCGAAGGCCACGAGCTGGCGCTGGCCCGCCGAGATCCGGCCGCCGCGCTTGCGCACATCGGTGTCGTAGCCGTCGGGCAGGGCGGCGATGAAGTCGTGTGCGCCGATGGCCTTGGCCGCGTGCTCGATCTCGGCGCGGGTGGCGTCGGGGCGGCCGATGGCGATGTTGTCGGCGACCGTGCCGGAGAACAGGAACGCCTCCTGGGTGACCATCACCACGCCGCGGCGCAGCTCCGGCGTGGCCAGCTCGCGCAGGTCCACGCCGTCGAGCAGGACCCGGCCGCCGGTGGGGTCGTAGAAGCGGGCGAGCAGCTTGGCGAGGGTGGACTTGCCCGCTCCGGTCGCGCCCACCACGGCCACCGTCTGCCCGGCGGGCAGCGTGAGGTCGAAGCGGGGCAGCACCTCGCCGCCCGTACGGTAGGCGAAGCGCACGCCGTCGAAGACCACCTCGCGGCCGGGCAGTTCGGCGGAGCGCGGCGGCAGCGGTTTGGGGTCGGCGGGCTCGGCCACCGAGGGCCGCTGGGCGAGCAGGCCCGCGATCTTCTCCAGCGACGCGGCCGCCGACTGGTACGAGTTCAGGAACATCCCCAGCCGGTCGATGGGGTCGTAGAGCCTGCGCAGATACAGCGCGGCCGCGGCCAGCACGCCCAGCGCCAGGCCCCCGGAGGCCACCCGGTAGGCGCCCCACAGGACGATCGCGGCCACCGCCGTGTTGGCCACCAGCCGGGAGCCGACCACATAGCGGGCCATCTCCAGGAGCGCGTCCCCGTTCACCCGCTCGTGGCGGTGGTTGAGCGCGTGGAAGTCCGCGTCGTTGACCCGCTCGCGGCGGAACGCCTGCACCGGCCGGATGCCGTTCATGGTCTCGGTGAACTTGACGATGACGGCGGCGATGGCCGTGGACCGCTTGCGGTAGACGAGCATGGAGCGGCGCTGGAAGCGGCGGACGAGCAGATACAGCGGCCAGAAGGAGAGCACGGCCGCCGCGCCCAGGCCCCAGTCCAGATACAGCAGCATCACCGAGATGTAGAAGCCGGAGAGAACGACGCCGAGCAGTTCGTCCAGCCCCTCGTTGAGCAGCTCGCGCAGCGACTCGACGTCCGTGGTGGCGCGGGAGATCAGCCGCCCCGAGGTGTAGCGCTCGTGGAAGTCCACGCTGAGCGCCTGCGCATGGCGGAAGATCCTGCCCCGCAGATCGAGCAGCACGTCCTGGCTGATCCGGGCCGAGGTGCGGATGAAGGTGTACTGGAGCGCCCCGGAGGCCAGCGCGCAGCCGAGGTAGGCGACGCCGACGGCGATGAGCGGGCCGTGGCCGCCGTCGCGGAAGGCGGGCACGGCGGTGTCGATGGCGTACGCGACGAGCAGCGGGCCGGCCTGCACCGCGGCCTGCTGGAGGAGCAGCAGGACGGCCGCGAACCAGACCCGGCCGCGGCGCGGGGCGAGCAGCGAGCGCAGCAGCGTGAGGGAGGCGCCCTTCGGGGTGGGCAGCACGTCCTGGTCGAAGGGGTCGCCGTCCGGGGTCGCCCCGGGCTTGTCCACGGCCCGGTCTGCCTTCGTGCCGGTTCCGGTGCCGGTTCCGGTGCCGGGAGCGGTCTGGGTCATCGGGCCTCCTCCCGTTCGTCACCGGACATCAGCGACCGGTACTCCGCGCTGTCGCGCAGCAGTTGGTGGTGGGTGCCGACGGCGGTGATACGGCCTTCGGAGAGCAGTGCGACGCGGTCGGCGAGCAGCACCGTCGACGGGCGGTGGGCGACCACCAGCGCCGTCGTCGTGGCCAGGACCTGGCGGAGCGCGGCCTCCACCAGGGCCTCGGTGTGCACGTCCAGCGCGGACAGCGGATCGTCGAGGATGAGGAAGCGGGGCTGCCCGACGACGGCGCGCGCGAGGGCGAGGCGCTGGCGCTGACCGCCCGACAGGCTCAGCCCCTGCTCGCCGACCTGGGTGTCGGTGCCCTTCGGCAGGGCGTGTACGAAGTCGGCCTGGGCCACGTCGAGCGCCCGCAGGAGATCCGCCTCGGTGACCTCGGCCGCGCCCATCATGACGTTTTCACCGGCCGTCGCCGAGAAGAGCGTGGGCTCCTCGAACGCGACGGCGACCAGCTCGCGCAGCTCGTCCCGGGGGAGGGCGGTGATGTCCCGTCCGTCGAGGGTGATCCGGCCGTGTGTCAGCTCGTGGAGGCGCGGCACCAGGGCGGTGAGCGTGGTCTTGCCGGAGCCCGTCGCCCCGACCAGGGCCATCGTCTCGCCGGAGCGGATGTGCAGATCCACCCCGGCCAGCACGGGCGCGGCGTCCGGCGGCGCGTCCGCGTAGCGGAACTCCACGCCCGCGAAGCGCAGCCCGTCCCGGGGCGCGCCGCCGCTGCTCGGCGCGCTGCCGTTCCGCGGCGCGGAGGCATCTTGTGTCGCGGGCTGCGGCTCGGCCGCCGGCTCGTCCATCACCTCGAAGAACCGGTCCGTCGCGGTCGCCGCGTCCTGGCTCATCGCCAGCATGAAGCCCAGCGACTCCACCGGCCAGCGCAGCGTCAGCGCCGTGGAGAGGAAGGCGACGAGCGTGCCCGCCGACAGTCCGTCGTTGGCGACCTGCACCGTGCCGAGGACCAGGGCCGTGCCGATGGCCAGCTCGGGCAGGGTCATGATCACCGCCCAGATCGTGGCCAGCAGGCCCGCCTTGCGCAGCTCCGTCGAGCGGACCCGCTCGGTCAGCGCCCGGAACGCGCGGGCCTGGCTGCGGTGGCGTCCGAAGCCCTTGACGATACGGACGCCGAGCACCCCCTCCTCGACCACCGTGGTCAGATCGCCCGTCTGGTCCTGGACGGCGCGGGCGACGACCGCGTACCGCGTCTCGAAGACGGAGCAGAGGATCACCAGCGGCACGGCCGGGAGCAGCAGGACCAGGCCCAGCGTCCACTGCTGCGCGAACAGGATGGCGAACCCGGCGAGGACCGTGACCCCGTTGACCACCAGGAAGGTGAGCGGGAAGGCCAGGAACATCCGCAGCAGCATCAGGTCGGTCGTCGCACGCGAGAGCAGCTGCCCGGACGACCAGCGGTCGTGGAAGGAGACCGGCAGCCGCTGAAGATGCCGGTACAGGTCGGTGCGCATCGAGGCCTCCACGGCGGCCAGCGGGCGGCCCACCAGCCAGCGCCGCAGCCCGAACAGCCCCGCCTCCGCGATCCCGAGCACCAGCAGCAGGGCGCCGCCCAGCCACACCCCGCCCGGGTCCCGGTCGGCCACCGGCCCGTCCACCATCCACTTCAGCACGAGCGGGATGACCAGGCCCAGACAGGAGGCCACGACCGCGACCCCGGCCGCCGTGAAGAAGCGCGCTCTGACCGGGCGCAGATACGGCCACAGGCGCGAGAGGGAGCGCACGGCCGAGCGCCCGCGCCCCGCGTTCCTCGCCGACGGACTTCCCGCTTCCCCCTCTGCCTCCCCCTCCGCGTCGCTCCGGTGCGTTTCCCTTTCCGGTCCCCTGAGTCGTTCATCTGTCGCAGCCATCACCTGCCGAGGTTACGGTCCGGCACTGACAGCGCTCACTCGGTTTTCCGGTCCGCCTCCGTGGCCGTGACGGCGCGTAGGAGCAGCACCGCGCGCTCAGGGAGCACGATCGGCGAGCCGGCGCGATGGGGGGTGCTCGGGGGCGCGTCCTGGTCCTCCCGCGAGGTGTCCAGCAGAAGCTCGTACGAGGCGGCCCAGGGCGGGCCGGGGAGGGTGAAGTCCACCGGCGCGGGGCCCGAGTGCAGCAGCACCAGGAAGCTGTCGTCGGTGACCGGGGCGCCCCGCGCGTCGCGCTGCGCGATGTGGCGGCCGGACAGATACAGGCCGAGCGCGGCGGTCGGCGCGTACCAGTCCTCCTCGGTCATCTCGGTGCCCCGCGCGGTGAACCAGGCCAGGTCGCGCAGCCCGTCGGGGCCCTGTGCGCGGCCGGAGAAGAAGGTCCTGCGGCGCAGCACGGGGTGGTCGCGGCGCAGCCGGACCAGACGGGCGGTGAGATCGGCGAGCCCGCGCCAGCCCGGGTCCTCCAGCAGCGCCCAGTCCAGCCAGCCGGTCTCGTTGTCCTGGCAGTACGCGTTGTTGTTGCCGCCCTGGGTACGGCCCATCTCGTCGCCCGCGACCAGCATCGGGACGCCGGTGGACAGCAGCAGGGTGGTGAGCAGATTGCGCAGCTGGCGGCGGCGCAGCGCCCGTACGGCCGGGTCCTCGGTCTCGCCCTCGGCGCCGTGGTTCCAGGAGCGGTTGTCGTCGGTGCCGTCGCGGTTGCCCTCGCCGTTGGCCTCGTTGTGCTTGCGGTCGTAGCTCACCAGGTCGCGGAGGGTGAAGCCGTCGTGCGCGGTGATGAAGTTGACCGAGGCGTACGGGCCCCGGCCGCCCCACGCGTACAGGTCGCTGGAGCCGGACAGCCGGGTGCCGAGGTCGCGTACGTCGGGCAGGGCGCCGCGCCAGAAGTCGCGCACCGCGTCGCGGTAGCGGTCGTTCCACTCCGTCCACAGCGGGGGGAAGGCGCCGACCTGGTAGCCGCCGGGGCCCACGTCCCACGGCTCGGCGATCAGCTTGACGCGGCGCAGCACCGGGTCCTGGGCGATGACCGACAGGAAGGGGGAGAGCATGTCCACGTCGTGCGCGGAGCGGGCGAGAGTGGCGGCGAGGTCGAAGCGGAAGCCGTCCACGCCCATCTCGGTCACCCAGTAGCGCAGCGAGTCCGTGATCAGCCGCAGTACGTGGGGCCGCACCACATGCAGGGTGTTGCCGCAGCCCGTGTAGTCGGCGTAGCGGCGCGGGTCCTGCTGGAGGCGGTAGTAACCGCGGTTGTCGATGCCGCGCAGCGAGAGCGTGGGCCCCAGCTCACCGCTCTCGGCGGTGTGGTTGTAGACCACGTCGAGGATCACCTCGATGCCCGCGTCGTGCAGCGCGCGCACCATCCGCCGGAACTCGCCGACCTGCGCGCCGCGGGTGCCGGTCGCCGCGTACGCCCCGTGCGGCGCGAAGTAGCCGATGGAGTTGTAGCCCCAGTAGTTGCGCAGCCCGCGCCGCAGCAGATGGTCCTCGTGGGCGAACTGGTGCACCGGCAGCAGCTCCACGGCCGTCACCCCGAGCCGGGTGAGGTGCTCGATCGCGGCCGGGTGCGCGAGCCCGGCGTAGGTGCCGCGCAGCTCGGGCGGGATGCCGGGGTGGCGCTTGGTGAAGCCGCGCACATGGAGTTCGTAGAGGACGGTGTCGGCCCAGGGGGTCTTCGGGCGCCGGTCGTCGAGCCACTCGTCGGGCGGGCCGCCCGGGTCGTCGTCGCCGACGACCACGCCCTTGGGGACGTACGGCGCCGAGTCGCGGTCGTCGCGCACCGTGTCGGCGATGTGCTGCTGCGGCCAGTCCCGCACATGGCCGTAGACCTCGGGCGGCAGGGGGCCGTGCCAGGGGCGGGGAACGACCCCCGCGCCCCCGAAGTCGCCGTCCACGGCGCGGGCGTACGGGTCGAGCAGCAGCTTGGCGGGGTTCCAGCGGGCGCCGGTCCACGGGTCCCAGCGGCCGTGCACCCGGTAGCCGTACCGCCGCCCGGGGAGCACGCCGGGCACGAAGCCGTGCCAGATCTCATGCGTCCGCTCGGTGAGCGGACATCGGGTCTCGGCGCCGTCGTCGTCGAACAGGCACACCTCCACGGCCTCCGCGCCCCCGGCCCACAGCGCGAAGTTGGTGCCCACCACCCCGCCGGGCCCGGTCCGCACCCGCGCCCCGAGCGGCTGCGCGCTGCCCGGCCACACCGGGGCGCCCCCGGCGGGCTCGCCGTGCGGGTCGGGGAGGGCCGCGGGCGCGGGCGGCGGCCCCGAGTCCGCGCGGCGGGCGCCGAGTTCGATGGCCGCCGCGCCCGAGCGGGGCCTGGGCAGCCCGTTGTGCGCCGTCCTGTGGTCGGCTGCGTTCGACACGTGGCGCCTCCGGCGTTCGCGGCTGAGCCCGCGCGGCGTCCCGTGCCGCGCGGAGTGCTGCCGCCCTCTCACCTGTTCTGCCCGCGATCGGGTCAAGCATCACGTTTCGCCCCGCACGCCCGGGGCTGAGCGGTCTTGACCCCTCCCACCTGGGACGCAACCGTGACATTGGACCGGCAGCCCATTGTCGGTGACATGTGATTACCTGTCACCGGCGCGTATGCGCGCATGCGCGCAGTGTCTTCGGGGGTGCCGCGGGACGCGGCGCGGGGTGAGGGGAGAGCCGTAGTGGAAGACCAGCCGATATCGGGGCCGTCGGGGTCGATGGGGCCGATGGGGTCGTTGACGAGGCGGGGCCGCAGGGGGCTGCCCGCGCTGCTGACCGGCGCGATGCTGCTGCTCGTGGCCGCCTGCGGCGGCGGTGACGGCGGGTCGGACGACGGGAAGAAGAAGGACGGCGACAAGGGCGGGGGCGGCGTCAAGACCTCGCGCGCCGTCGTGGCGATCGCGCCCAAGGACGGGGCGAAGGGCGTCGACACCCAGGGCGCGCTCAAGGTGACCTCGGAGAAGGGCCGGCTCACCTCCGTCAAGGTCAAGGACGCCAAGGGCAACGAGGTGGACGGGAAGATCGCCGCGGACGGCGCCAGTTGGCGGCCCGCCCGGCATCTGCGCTCCGACACCACATACACGGTCGACGCGGTCGCCAAGGACTCCCAGGGCCTGACCGCCGCGAAGCACTCCGCCTTCACCACCCTCCGCCCCAAGAAGACCTTCCTCGGCGTCTTCACACCGGAGGACGGCTCCAAGGTCGGCGTCGGAATGCCGGTCTCGATCCGCTTCTCCCGGGGCATCACCGACCCCGGGGCCGTGGAGCGCGGCATCGAGGTCTCGGCCTCCCCGTCGGTGCCCATCGAGGGCCACTGGTTCGGCAACGACCGGCTGGACTTCCGGCCGGAGAAGTACTGGGCGCCGGGCACCAAGGTCACCCTCCGGCTGAACCTCGACGGCATCGAGGGCCGGCCGGGTGTGTACGGGGAGCAGACGAAGACCGTCAAGTTCACCGTCGGTCGCAGCCAGGTCTCCGTGGTCGACGCCAAGAGCAAGAAGATGGTGATCAAGCGGGACGGCAAGACCATCAAGACCCTCCCCATCACCTCCGGCGCGCCCGGCTACGAGACGTACAACGGCAAGATGGTCATCAGCGAGCGGCTCGCGGTGACCCGGATGAACGGCGCCACGGTCGGTTACGACGGCGAGTACGACATCAAGGACGTGCCGCACGCGATGCGGCTGTCCACCTCGGGCACGTTCATCCACGGCAACTACTGGGCGGGCCGGCCGACCTTCGGCTCGGCGAACGTCAGCCACGGCTGCGTCGGCCTCTTCGACCAGCGGGGCGGCGGCGACAAGTCGACCCCGGCGGCCTGGTTCTTCCGCAACTCGATCATCGGTGACGTGGTGGTGGTGAAGAACTCGAACGACCGGACCATCCAGCCGGACAACGGGCTCAACGGATGGAACATGTCGTGGGCGAAGTGGAAGGCCGACCAGTAGGAGAAACGGCCGGTCTGTGGGCGGCGTGCTAACGGACGCTAACCTGCGGCCATGACTGTGAACCTCGAGGTCGCCGAGGGCGTCGGCACCATCCGGCTGGACCGCCCGCCCATGAACGCGCTGGACATCGCCACACAGGACCGGTTGCGGGAGCTCGCCGAGGAGGTGACCGGCCGCGACGACGTACGGGCCGTGGTGATCTGGGGCGGCGAGAAGGTGTTTGCGGCCGGCGCGGACATCAAGGAGATGCGGGACATGGACCACGCCGGGATGGTGGCCCGGTCCCGCGCCCTCCAGGACTCCTTCACCGCCGTCGCCCGGATCCCCAAGCCCGTCGTCGCCGCCGTCACCGGCTACGCCCTCGGCGGCGGCTGCGAGCTGGCGCTGTGCGCCGACTACCGGATCGCCGGCGAGGACGCCAAGCTCGGCCAGCCGGAGATCCTGCTCGGCCTGATCCCGGGCGCGGGCGGCACCCAGCGGCTGGCCCGGCTGATCGGCCCGTCCCGCGCCAAGGACCTCATCTTCACGGGCCGTCAGGTCAAGGCCGACGAGGCGCTGACGCTCGGTCTTGTGGATCGCGTCGTGCCGCCGGAGGAGGTCTACGAGCAGGCGCACGCCTGGGCGGCCCGGCTGGCGCGGGGTCCGGCGATCGCGCTGCGCGCGGCCAAGGAGGCGGTGGACGCGGGTCTGGAGACCGACCTGGAGACGGGTCTCGCCATCGAACGCAGCTGGTTCGCGGGGCTGTTCGCCACCGAGGACCGCGAGATCGGGATGCGGAGCTTTGTGGAGGAAGGGCCGGGGAAGGCCAAATTCCGGTGAGCGGCGGCCCGGGCGGCGGCCGCCGCCCGGGTTTCCGACCGGGTTTGCGCCGGGGTTTGTGCGAGGGTTTCCGCCCGGGTCTGTGCGGGGGTTTCCGCGCGTGTTCCGGGCCGGGTTTCCGCGCGGGTTCGGGCCCGGCGGATGCCCCGTGCGAGCGAATTTGTTTGGCCACTCGCGGACCCTTGGACAACCCGGTCCGGTACGCTGGGTGATCGCGCATACGCGGCGTGATATCGCTGGTCAGGTGGGGTATTTGGGCCATCTCGCGGCCGCTGGCATATGTTGGACCGGGTTTGTGGAGCCTAGGGCTCGGGTGTTCGGAATCCCACGGTTCCGCCCCCAAGGGCCTGTCGGGCGGCCATGATGGGGGGCATGGCGGGCTTGGAGGGTATGGAGCAGCCGCAGCGGCGCATCAGTACGGCCGCGGCTCGGCGCGCGCCGTCCGTCGATGACGAATCGGCCGCCAAGGCGGTCGACCTGTTCGGAAATCCCGCGGTCGACGAGGTGCGGCTGCCCTCCCGTCCGGAATCGGCGGGCACCGCCCGCCGGCTGGCCGAATACGTCGTCCTGCGTGACTGGGGCCTGACCCATCAGCTGGCCGAATACACCGTGCTGCTGGTATCCGAACTGGTGGGCAATGCCGTGCGGCACACCGGAGCCCGCACCTTCGGGCTGCGGATGCTGCGGCGGCGCGGCTGGATCAGGGTGGAGGTCCGCGATCCGTCGCGCGGGCTGCCCTGTCTGATGCCGGTGGCCGAGCTCGATACGAGCGGGCGGGGGCTGATGCTGGTGGATCTGCTCTCTCAGCGGTGGGGGGCGGATCTGCTGCCGCGCGGCAAGACGACCTGGTTCGAGATGCGGGTGACCGAGCCCTGACCGTCCCGGCGGGGCGCCCGCCGGATGCCTGCCGTATGCCCGCCGTATGACGAAGAGGCCCCTGCCGTCGGTTCGCGACGACGCGGGGCCTCTTTCGTGTGCGCCACGGATGGAAAGGGGTGTCATCCGTGGCAGAGGGGTGAACGACCTGGCCCGGGTCGATGGGGGTCGCCCGTTTCACTATCGCAGAGGCCCGATGCCGCGACCAACTCAATCCAAGGTGAGGTATGACACCCGCCTTGGTAATGGTGGGCAGTCGTGAGGCATTTCCTTTGCGTTGTCTTTGCGTAAGGCGGATTTTCAGAGGTCCATACCGTGACACGAATTCTTTCTTTGCCTCGCAATCCTTGGCATGGCCCTGTCGACACCCCACCATGGAACGGCGCTACGCGCGTCACACCCCCACTGTCACGGCTATGGATCCCGGGAGACCCCCCATGGAAACGCACGGCCGCACCCCGTCACGCCGTACCCTGCTGCGCTCCGGCGCCTACCTCGGCGCCGCCGCGGCGGGGCTCACCGCCGCCACGACCCCCGCACACGCCGAGGCCAGACGCGATCGCGCGGCCGTCGCCTACCCACCCACCCACTGGATCCCGGCCAGCACCTCCAACTACCGGGTCTCCAGCCGCCCCACCGCGTATCCGATCGACTTCGTCGTCATCCATGTGACGCAGGAGACGTTCCAGGACGCGATGAAGATCTTCCAGAACCCGGCCAAGCAGGTTTCCGCGCACTACATGGTCGCCTCGGCCGACGGCTACATCGGCCAGTTCGTGCGCGAGAAGGACGTCGCCTGGCACGCGGGGAACCGGGATTACAACAACCGCAGCATCGGCATCGAGCACGAGGGCTGGGTCGACAAGCCGGAGTACTTCACGGACGAGATGTACGCCTCCTCCGCGGCCCTGACCGCGGCCGTCTGCGACCGCTACGGCGTGCCCAAGACCCGGGCCCACATCATCGGCCACGACGAGGTGCCGAGCGCCACCCACACCGACCCCGGCCAGTACTGGGACTGGGACCGTTACATCGACCTGGTGAAGTCGGCCTGAGCAGCGGCCGCGCGGGCTCAGGGCCCCCGGCCCGCTAATCTGTGCGGGTCAGACAAGCGCGCAGAAGGGGCGGATCACGTGGCGGACATCGAGGCGGCGCGGAAAGCGTTCGAGCGGTACGACCTCAACGGGGACGGACTGATCAGCGCGGCCGAGTACAAGAGCGTGATGGCTCAGCTGGGGGACCCGTACGTCACGGAGCCGGTCGCCCAGGCCGTGATCAACTCCCACGACTCGAACGGCGACGGACTGCTCTCCTTCGAGGAGTTCTGGGCGGCCCAGAACAAGGACTGAACCCGGCGCCCCGGCGTCCGGGGACCGCGGTGCGTGCGGCGCGGCCGGCGGATCACCGCCAGCCGCGCCGCTGTGCGCTCGCCCGCCGCCGGCGGTCGTTGCACAGCAGACAGCGGCCGTATCCCGGCGGCAGCGGGTCGTCCTTGTCCCCGTACAGCGGGTCGACCGCGCCGCGCGGATGCTCCGGGCAGCCCGTGGCACCATGCGCCGCCCCCAGCGCCCCGGCGGCCGCGAGAGCCCGGCGCAGCGCGTCGGCGAGCTGCTCGGCCTCCTGCCCGGAGGGCGCGGCGTCCAGGGCGAAGGCGATGTCCGACGCGGTGGTCAGCGCGCTGCGGAGTTCGCGCAGGTCTGCGTAGCTCATACCGGAAGGGTAGGCGCCGCCACCGACAGCGCCCCGGGGCGCACGGACCCCCGATTCCTTCTTGCTATTCCTTCCGGGCCCAGGCGACCAGGTCGGCCTTGCTGCCGAAGCGCGCCACGTTCTTGTCCACCGGGTGCTCGGCGTACTGGTGGATCCGCCACGTCGCCTTGATGCGCGGCTCGCCCGCCGTCACGTAGTCGGCGATCCACAGCCCGTCCCCGGCGTACGACGTGGTGTCGATGTTCAGCCAGTAGGTGCGGTTGCAGTAGAGCAGCACCCGGTGGCCCGGGCGGAGCTTCTTGACCTCCCTTATGAACCGGTCCTTCTCGGCGTTGCTCGCGTGGGTGCCCTCGGAGGTGGTCTCCCAGTCCACGGCGAGCAGATCGTGCGACTGGGAGGCGCACTTCTCCACGAAATAGGCGGCCTGAGCCGCGATGTTGCCGGGCCACAGGAAGTGGTAGAAGCCGACCACGCACCCCGCCGAGCGGGCGCGGGCCGCCTGTGCGGACTGGTGTGGGTTGATGTACGAACGGCCCTCAGTCGCCTTGACGAAGACGAAGGCGAGTCCGTCCGTGTCGAATGTGCTCTGATGCGAACTGACGTCGATGCCGCGCAGCATGCTGCCTGCCTTGAGGAGAGACGGAGTGTGGGGGGAGGCTGGGGAAGAGTCTGTGTCCTTGTCATGCCCGGTGAGGGGCGGTGTGCACCGCAGACTGGGCAGGCTAACGAGGCGTCAGGCGCGGCTCAACCGGAGCGGGAGGTTTGCCCGATGCACGGGCGCGCACCTCGCCGGTCTGCTATAGCCGCTCATTTCAGCCGGTCAGAAGGCTGATCAGAAGCACGGCCGCGATCACCAGATGGGTCACGTACTGGGAGACCATGAAGGCCCGGTAGGGAGCGCGTTCTTGTCTGGTGGCGGGATGCTGACACAACCAGGAGATCCAGCCGGCACCGCACGCCAGCACCACGGCCGCGGCCAGCAGCGGCGGGTCGTATACGAGGGCGCCCGCGACGAACGCCAGGGCCACCGCCGGCGCGCAGACCGCCGTGACCGTACGCGCCGCTTTCTCGCCGCGCACCACCGCGAGCGTGCGGCGGCCGCCCTCCCGGTCCCCGGGGATGTCGCCCAGATCCTTCGCGATCGCGCCGACCAGGCCCATCCAGGCCGACATCACGACGGCGTACAGCCAGAAGCCCGGTCGCGGCTCACCGCCCGCGGCCTGCGCCCCGGCGCCGTAGGTGCACAGGCCCATGACGATCACGGTGACGGAGGAGGACCAGCTGCGCCGCTTGGCGCTGAGCGGAGGCGCGGAATAGGCCCAGCCGAGGAACAGGCCCGTGCCCACGCATAGAAAAAGCCCCAGGTCACTGAGGCTGAGAAGAAGAGCGGCCGCGGTCGCTGCGGCGATCGCCCAGCGGGCGGCGCGGGCCGGCAGCGCGCCGGAGGCCAGTGGTCGCCGCGAGCCGTTGGCCCGGTCCTCCGGGAGGTCCATGACCCCGTTGAGCAGATAGGCGGAGGCGGTCACACAGAACCAGGCGAGGGCGCCGAGGGCGATCCGGCCCCAAGGTAACTGGCCTAAGCGGTCACCGGACCCGGCCCCGAGGGCCCCGACGGCGAAGCGCGCGAGGAAGACCACCAGCACGATGGGGCGGGCCTCGCGAAGACACAGCCAGACCACCCTCCGAGCGCGGAGGATAGCTGGTGGTGACTGTGAGGCTGGTGGCATGGGGAAAAATCTAGTAGTTCGACCAGTGCCTCGAACAGACACTCGTCGACGCGATCCGGCGGATCGGGCCTCGATCCGGCCTCGCTCAGTGCTCGATGGCGAAGGCGGACAGCAGGGTGTCGATCCGCAAGCGCAGCTCGGAGGCCTCGGCACCCGCGACGACGACGGACACCATGTCGGTCGCCGCGGCGGCGTTCGCCAGCCGGACCTCGACCGACTGCCAAGCTCCGGCCAGCGGGTGCACGTACCAGCCGTTGTCCGGGGCGCTGTCGTCGGTCCCTTCGAGGCTGAGCGCCACTGCGTCCCAGTCGGTCGGCTCCCAGTCCGTGCCGACGTACCGGGACAACGAATCCATGAATGGGGAGAAGTTCCGCCGGCAGATCCACCCGTCGATGTCGTGCGCCGTCGAGGCGGAGGGCTTGTCGTTTAGGGAACTCGGACGCAGACCGTCACTCACGGCGTGTTTGTCACTGATGGTGAGGTGCACGTGCGCCCACAGGTCGAGCCGTCGGCAGGCGCTTTGGGGGTCGTATGCCGCCGTCGGCAGGTTGGGGATGCGCTTGCGCCCGGTCTCGTCCAAGCGGTACGGCACGGCGAACGCCGTGTTCCACCGCTCGATCTCGGGCGCGAAGCGCTCCTCCGCCGTGACGGCGTCCAAGTCCAGGTACTGGGCTATCTCCTCCCAACTGCTCCCGCGCTCACGCTCGTACACGACGGCGTAGGCCAGCAGCCGATCCGCGATCCGGGTCAGGCTCAGCGCCTCACTGGCGCGCCCTCCCGGGCCGGTGTACGCGTCGTACCGGGTCACCGCGAGCGTCCCGGCCGTCTGGGCCAGGGCGACGGCGCGGTCACTCACTACCAGGCGCGCCAGGGCGGACCGGGAGAGCTCGTTGCGGTCGTTGTCGTAGGGAGTCGTGTCCGTCACGCGGTACAGGGTTTCACGGGCGCGGTTTGGCTTCCGGAGGGAATCGGAGGGTGGCGGCATCCGCCGTCCACTCGACGCCGCCCCGGGCGGGGCGCAGGAAGGCGACGCGGCTGCCCGTCATTTTGTGGTCGAAGAGCAGCTCGGTGGTGGGGTGAATCGCCTGGACCACTCCTGTGCGGTCGCTGATCGGGTCGTACGCCTCCTGGCCGAGGCCGGGGGCAGTCCTTCCGGTGTTCATGCGCGTCGCCCTCCGGACTGCCGGGGCACGTAGACGGCGTGGGTGGGGTGGCGTCGGCGCAGCACCTCGTAGTCGGTCGCCTTGCTGTAGTCCCCGGCTTGCTTGGCCTGCTCGCGCAGCGCGCGGTAGTGACGGCACTGGGGGCATTGGTCGTTCATTCGGTCGCCTGTTCGGTGTTAGCTAGTTTGGGTGGATCTTTCTGACTTGGATATGCCTTGCGGGCTTTAATTACTGTGTGTACTCCAAGCGTTGCGCTGAGGGGCGGCAGGCAACAGGGGTGGCGGCACACCAAGTCGGCCTGGGGTGAGGGGAGATCCATGCGATGAGTGAGGCAACGAGCGAGGAGCAGGAGCAGGTCAGCGGACCCGCTTTTTTCGGCAAGGAGGTACGGGCCTGGCGGGCGCGGGCGGGGATGAGCCAGCGGGAGCTGGGCGAGCGAGCCAACTACGGGCAGCAGTACGTGGCGAAGGTGGAGGCGGGGGAGAGGCTGGCCAGCCGGTCGTTCGCCAAGGTTTGCGACGAGGTCTTCGGTACGCCGGGCACGTTTGCGCGGCTCCGGGAGTGGGCCAGCCTGCACGGCTATCCGGCGTGGTTCGTGCCGTACGTGCAGTTGGAGCGGCAGGCAACAGGAATCCTGGACTACTCCGCGTCTCTCGTCATGGGCATCTTTCAGACGGCTGACTATGCGCGTGCCGTCTTCCAGGCTGTCCAACCACGAGAGTCTGCGGCCAAGATCGATGTGTTGGTTGATGGGCGGTTGCGGAGGCGGGAGGTGATGGAGAAGGAGGCTCCTCCGCTGCTGTGGTGCGTCCTGAACGAGGCATGTCTACGCACAGTCGTGGGCGGGCCCGAGGTCATGAGCGAACAGTTGGCCCACCTGCTGACCGAAGCCGAGTCCCCACACATCACCCTTCAGGTACTACCGTTCGAGGTGGGGGCACCCCCAGCAGGCGACAGCTTCACTCTTCTGGCGTTCGACGAAGGGCCGAACATCGTCTACACAGACACGGCGATCGCAGGTCAGGTGATCGATGCACCGGAAGAAGTGGAACCCGCGACTGCTACGTACGACCGGCTACGGGCTGCTGCCCTGAACCCGGATGAGTCGCTGGCCGTGATCCGCAGAGTGATGGAGGAGTACACCCGATGAGGACCGCCCTCGACCTGTCCCGCGCCAAATGGGTCAAGTCCAGCTACAGCAATGGCAACGGAGGCCAGTGCGTTGAGTTCGCTCCCGACATAGCCACCACCGCCGGTGTCGTCCCCGTCCGGGACAGCAAGCACCCGGCGGGTCCAGCCCTGGTCTTCTCGGCTTCCGCGTGGGGTTCGTTCACGGCAGCTCTGCGGACCGGGGCATTCCCCACCGCTTGAGACACGGCACTCGCGGCCCTGCCGCACCGCTCAGGCCGAGGCGTCGTCATCGCCGTCGTCCGCGAGACGGCATCGCAGGATCGCGAGGTTGTTCAAGTAGGCTGCGGTGCCTGGGTGGTCGGGGCCGAGGGCGGCTTCGGTGATGGCCAATGCCCGTTGTGCCAGTGGTAGTGCGTCGGCATGGCGTCCGAGGTCGCTGAGTGTGCTGCCGAGGTTGTTCAGGTGGAGGGCGGTGTCGGGGTGGTTGGGTCCGAGGGCTGCTTCGGTGATGGCCAGTGCCCGTTCCCCCAGTGGTAGGGCTTCGGCTGGTCGCCCCAGGTTGCTGAGTGTGCTGGCGAGGTTACTCAGGCAGGTGGCGGTGTCGGGGTGGTCGGGGCCGAGGGTTGCCTCGGCCATGCCTAGTGCCCGTTCTTCCAGTGGTTCGGCTGGTCGCCCCAGGTTGCTGAGTGTGCTGGCGAGGTTTTTCAGGCAGGTGGCGGTGTCGGGGTGGTCGGGGCCGAGGGTTGCCTCGGCCATGGCTAGTGCCTGCTCTGCTAATGGGAGGGCATCGGCGGGTCGGCCCAGGTTGCCGAGTATGCCGGCGAGGTTGTTCAGGTGGAGGGCGGTGGCTGGGCGGTTGGGGCCGAGAGCTGTCTCGGTGATGGCCAGTGCCCGTTCCGCCAGCGGCAGCGCTTGTGCGGCCTGGCCATGTGCCCGCAGGTAGGAGGCCATCTGTGCCAGCACAAATACGAGGCCGGGATCGCCGTCGTTGATCTCAGGGTGGCTGACTACGGCTTGGATATGTGGCAGGAGGTCCTGCAGCAAAGGCCGGGTTCGGACCTCCTGGCGGCTGCCGGGCAGCATCGCCGCGCTCAGGAATGCCAGGGTGAGGGAGCTGGGGTGGGGCGACGCGGGTGCACTGCGGCGGGACAGCAGTCGGCGGATGCCTTGGGGACGGGCGGACGGGGTGGCGGGCGGTGTGGTGGCGCGGACGACGGTCTGGACGAGGCGGTGGACGGTGATGGTGGTCTCGGTGAGGGTGATCATGCTGTAAGCGGCCAGCAGGCCCAGAGCGTGGTCGACGCGAGGTCGAAGCTCCGGTGTGAAGCCCAGCACAGCACGGGGCAGTGGGTCTGGGGCGCAGTACGCCAGGCTGCGCAGCAGGTCCACCGCGAGCGGGCAAGCGGTCTCCACGGCGCTCAGCGTGACGCTCCACAGTTGGGCGATGGTGCGCTGTTGGGGATCTCCCGGGGCGGTGGCGGATAGGACTCTGGCCGGGTCCTGCTGGAGCCGTGCGAGGTAGTCGCCGGGGCTGGTGCGGGTCTGGGTCATATACGCGCCGGCCTGCTGCAACGCCAGTGGCAGATAACCGAGTTCGTCAGCCAGACTGGCCAGCCCTTCCGTGTCCGCGCTGTCGGTGATCTCCCGCAGAACATCCACCGCCGTCTCGGGGGTGAGTGTGTCCAGCCGAAGTGGCGTACCCAGGTCGCGCCAGGGCAGGTCGCGGCGTGTGGTGATCACGACCTGCCCGGTCGTCAGGCGCCCGAGATACGGGTCGAGGTCGGCCGGATCCTCCGCGTTGTCCAGAACCAGCAGCCAGCCGCTACGGCCCTGCAGCCAGACCACCGCCCACTGCGCCGCCTCCTCCAACGGCAGGTCCGCATGCACCGGGTTCAGCACCGTCGCCAGCCCGGCCAACCCCGCCATCACCTTGGGCGCGGATTCGGCATCAACCCACCACACAGGCCCACCGCCCGACGCCAGGAACCGCCGGGCGTGGTGCAGCACCAGCGTGCTTTTGCCCACCCCGCCCAGCCCCCGCACACTCTGCGCCACCACCCCCGCCCCAGCCGCCGGTAACGCCTCTAACGCGGCTAGCGCCTCGTCCCGGCCCCGGAACACCGCGCTGTCCGGCGTGGGCAGGTTGTTCACGCGCGCTACCGCGTCATCCGGTATGGCAGCGGCTCCCACACTGCCCGCAGGCAGGACCACCGTCCGGTACTCGATTTGGTTGTGATCGCCGGTCGCGACCACCCCGGAATTGCTCCCCGCCGCAGCCGAGCGGCCCCCAGACGCGGACGGCGCGATCTCCTCGCTCACCGCTGAACCGTGCCTCCGTCACCCGTCACGATGGCACCCGAGTTGTCCACCACGGCCACCGACCGCTCCCCGGACGCCGTAGGCCCACCCGCCCCCGCCCCAGGCGACGGCGGCGCGGGCGGCGGCGGAGCCGGGGACCCGGACAGCGAGGACACCCACGCCACCAGCACCCCGGCCACCACAGCCCCCGCCCCCGCGCCCGTCCCGATGCGCTCGGGCCGGTCCCAGGGCAACACCAACTCGCCCAGCCACACGAACAATCCGAACACCGCCAGCGACGCAACCCCCGCCAGCAGCCACCGCTTCCACGTGCTCACCTGACGCCCCCTCACGCCGTCGAGACTTTCCATACTGGCACGCAACAGCGCGCGGGGGCGGTCTCGCCGCTTACGCGTCGTCCACCGAACCCCGGGCGCGGCGCCATGCGCCATCGGCCAGCAGCCGCAGGCCGTTGAGGCCGACAATCACCGTGGAGCCCTCGTGGCCCGCGACACCCAGCGGCAGGGGCAGGGTCCCGGCCAGGTCCCAGATGACTAGGCCCGTGATGAAGGTCCCGGCGATGACCAGGTTCTGTACCACCAGGCGGCGGGCGCGGCGGGAGAGCGCGACCACAGTCGGAATCGTGGCCAGTTCGTCGCGTACGACCACCGCGTCGGCGGTCTCCAGCGCGAGGTCGGAGCCCGCGCGGCCCATGGCGATGCCGGTGTGGGCGGCGGCCAGGGCCGGGGCGTCGTTGACGCCGTCGCCGACGACCAGCACCTTTCGTCCGGCGGTCTCCAGTTCCTTCACCGCCGCCACCTTGTCCTGCGGCAGCAGGCCCGCCCGTACGTCCGCGATGCCGACCTCGTCGGCCAGACGCGCGGCGGCGCGCGGGTTGTCGCCGGTGAGCAGGACCGGCGCCGTACCGCTGAGCGCGGCCAGGGCGGTGACCGTGGCGGCGGCCTCGTCGCGGAGGCGGTCGGCGATGCCCAGTACGCCGACCGGGGCGCCGTCCACCAGTACCAGGACGGCGGTGCGGCCCTCGCTCTCCAGCTGCTCGGCGAGCGCGGCGGCGGGGTGGTCGGCGCGGCCGTCCAGGAGCCGGGCCGGGCTGCCGACCGCGACCGTCTTGCCGTCGACACGAGCGGTCACACCCGTACCGGGCGCGGAGGTGAAGTCCTCGGCGGGCGGGAGGGCGAGTTCACGGTCGCGGGCGGCGTCCACGACGGCGCGGGCCAGGGGGTGCTCGCTGGGGTGCTCGGCCGCCGCCGCGAGCCGTAGCAGCGCGTCCTCGGTGAGGCCGGAGGCGGGCAGCGGGCGGATGTCCGTGACCTTCGGGGTGCCCTCGGTGAGGGTGCCGGTCTTGTCCAGCGCAACGGCGTCGATCTGCCCGAGGCGCTCCATCACCACGGCGGACTTGACCAGTACGCCGTGGCGTCCGGCGTTGGCGATGGCGGACAGCAGCGGGGGCATGGTGGCCAGCACCACCGCGCAGGGAGACGCGACGATCATGAAGGTCATGGCCCGCAGCAACGTCGGTTGCAGGGCGGCGCCGAAGACAAGAGGGAGCGCGAACAGCGCGAGCGTGGCGGCGACCATGCCGAGGCTGTAGCGCTGCTCGACCTTCTCGATGAACAGCTGGGTGGGGGCCTTGGTTTCGGCGGCCTCCTCGACCATGGCCACGATGCGGGCGATCACCGAGTCCGACGGGTCGCGCTCGACCTTGACCCGGAGCGCGCCGGTGCCGTTGAGCGTGCCGGCGAACACCTCGTCGCCGGTCTCTTTGGCCACCGGCAGGGGCTCGCCGGTGATGGTGGCCTGGTCGACGTCGCTCGCCCCGTCCAGCACCCGGCCGTCGGCGCCGATGCGCTCCCCGGGTCGCACCAAAAGCGTGTCGCCCACGCGCAACTGCTCGGTGGGTACGGTCTCCTCCCCGCCGTCGTCGGCGAGGCGCGTGGCGGTGGCTGGGGCGAGGTCGAGCAGGCCGCGTACGGAGTCGGCGGTGCGGGCGGTGGCGATGGCCTCCAGCGCGCCGGAGGTGGCGAAGATGACGATCAGCAGGGCGCCGTCCAGTACCTGGCCGATGGCCGCCGCGCCGAGTGCGGCGACGACCATGAGCAGGTCCACGTCGAGGGTCTTGTCCTTGAGTGCCTGGAGGCCCGCCCAGCCGGGCTCCCAGCCGCCGGTGACGTAGACCAGCGCGAACAGCGGGCCCCACGCCCACCCCGGCGCGTCCAGCAGATACAGCGGCAGCCCGATCAGGAACAGGGCGAGCGCGGCGGCCGCCCAGCGGGCCTCGGGCAGGGCGAAGATCCGCGTACGGCGCTTGGGTGCCACCGCGTCGCGGGTGGCGCCGGGGGCGGGGCGGGTGAGCGTGGACGTCATCGCGGCAGTGGTCCTTCACGGGCGGGAGTAATCGCATCCGACGTCACCACCGTAACAGGAATAGATGAACAAGGATTCATGCATTCGGGGAGTCGTACGATGACGCCATGGGTCATGGAGCCGCATCCCCTGCCAGCACCGTCCCCCGTGCGCGCCTGGACGCGGCCGGCGCCGCCAAGGTGGCCACCACCTTGCAGGCCCTGGCCACCCCATCCCGCCTGCTGATCCTCGCCCGGCTGCGCGAGGGTCCCCTCGCGGCGACCGAGCTGGCCGCCGAGGTGGGCATGGAGCAGTCGGCCTGCTCCCACCAACTCCGCCTGCTGCGCAACCTCGGCCTGGTGACCGGCACCCGCAAGGGCCGTTCCGTGGTGTACACGCTGTACGACAACCACGTCGCCGAACTCCTCGACCAGGCCCTCTACCACGTGGAGCACCTGCGCCTCGGCATGAGCGACACCCCGGCGAGTGCGGCGGAGTCCGAGGGTGACGCGGCGCCCGACGCGAGCGCCTGACGGGGCCGGGGCGGCGCATATGCGCGAGCAGATCGCGCCCGATCTGTACGACTCCTGGTCCGAGGAGCAGTGCGCGGGCATTGAGGTCGTGGACGGGATGGTCGTCGTACGCCCCAGCGCGTCCAAGCGGCACAACCGCCTGGCCCGGATCCTCGCGAACGCCCTGGAGGTCGCCGCGGGGCCTGACTGGAACGCCGATACGGACTTCGATGTACGGCTTCAGGACGTGCCGCTCACCAATCGCCGTCCGGACGTCGTGGTGTACCGCGCGGAAACGATCGACATCACGCCCACCCGCCCCGAGCACGTGCTGCTGGTCGTCGAGGTCGTGTCCCCGGGGTCGGAGACCACTGACCGGATCGTGAAGGTGGAGCAGTACGCGACGGCGGGAATCGCCTTCTACTGGCGGGTTGAGCAGGCCGCCAATGGCGTTCCACTGGTGTACACCTACGTCCTCGACCCGGCGACCAGGACCTATCGGGACGGGGACGTGTTCACCGGCGTGGTGAAGGTCGCGGCTCCGTTCCCGGTGGAGATCGACCTCGGCCAGATCTAGCGCCTCGCTCAGGGCCCACTCTGCCGCTCGGTGCAGGCGACGCACCGCTCTGCGTGGGGCATGGCCATGACCCGTTCCCGGGCGATGGGGGCGCCGCAGGTGGCGCAGGTGCCGAAGGTGCCGTCCTGGATGCGGGTGAGCGCGGCGAGGGTCCGTTCCAGGAGGGTGGTGGCGGTGTCGATGCGGGTGTGCAGTTCCTCGATGGCGAGGGTGGTCGCGCCGACGTCCGCGGCGTCCAGGGCGCAGTCGCGGCGGAGGTCCGACTCGGTTTCCCGCGCGGCGGCGATCTCCGCGCGGAGGCGGTCCCGCTGATCGGACAGCTTGGCGGCCGCTTCCTCGAGATCGTGTGGCCCGAGTGGGCTTTCGCGCGGGGGCATGCCGTTCATTGCCAGGCCGTTCCCGCCGTCAGCCGTCCGCGTGTCAGGACCGCGGGGTGTGCCATCAGCATGGGGCCTCCTTCGAGCGCGGAATCGATACCGCAGTGAGCGCTCCCTCGGATACCCGCGCGGCGAAGGCATATGCCCGCGCTCCGGGACGGGGGGCTACCCGTCACTCATGGCCTGCTCCTGGCGGGCACCCTGAAAAGACCGTTCGGCAACCTGGCCGAGGCTATCCATGCGGACGGTGAACGGCTCTCCGGCGGAGGGAGCCGTGACGGTCAGGGTGAGCCTCGTCAGCCGCTCTCCCCACGACTCGCGCAGCAACGGGTCGTCGAGGTCACGGTGTTCGAGCTGAGCGGTGGCGCGCTCCGGATCCCAGCTGATCAACAACGAGTGCCCGTCGACGGTGACCTGTGCACGCCCCTCCGCCAGTTCGACGTCTCCGGCCAGGACGTGCCGGAGCAGTACCGGGGCGGCGGGGTGCGGGGTCCAGTGGTCTTCGATCAGGACGTGGGCCGGGGTGTCCGGCGTGGCGCGTATCAGCCGCAGGGACCGGTGCCAGGTCTGGACGAGGCCCGCCGGGTATGCCCCGGCGAGTTCGGCGTGCAGGGCGGCCGTGGCGGGGGTGAGGTCGACCCGTACGTCGTGCGCTGCGTGGGCGGCGCCCGGTTGTTGGGGGGCGCCGGGCTCGGGGACGTTGTGCCAGGCGCTCTGGAGAGGCCAGGCCTGGTAGCGGTCGGGGCCGAAGCTGGCCGCGGTGTACGTGGGTTGGCCGATGTCGACGACCAGCGGGCGGCCGTCGAGGGCGACCCAGTACGAGCCCACGTCGAGGTGGTTGTGGCGCTCGCCGTTGTGTCCCGCCTTCGCCGCCAGGGTCAGCCCGGCGGCGGTGCCCGCGGCCTCCCTGGCGACGAGCACCTGGACCCGGGGCAGCCAGGTCTCCCGTGCCGCCCAGGGGGCATCAGCGTCAGCCGCATCGACAGTGGCCAGGGCATCGCGCCAGCGGGGGTCGCGGAGTCCGGCCAGGGCTCGGCCAAGGCCCGCCCGGGGCCGTACCGCCGGGCCGCCGCGGGCGCAGGCCAGGGCGTGGGCGCGGATCTCGGGGTCGGCCAGCCGCTCGCCCCACTGGAAGAGCATGTGCCAGGGCTGGTCGGCCCACAGGCGGGCGGGGGCGTCACCGGCGTTGACGTACCAGTCGCCGGCGAGGTGCATGCGGTGCGGGAACTTGCCGAGCGGGCCGAACACCGGCAGGTCGCGGGCGTCGAGCGCGGCGCCGCCGGCGTCGGCGAGCAGGTCGAGGGCCTCCAGCAGCCGGCCGGCGCCCTGCCACCAGTAGGCGACGCCCTCGTCGATCCCGCCGTCGTCGGGGAGCACCGCGAGGTAGTGGTCCAGGCCCTCGACGACGAGCCGGACGAGCCGCGCCCGCCGCTCCTCGTCCTCGGTCAGCAGGAGGGCCGCGGCGAGCACCGCCCCATGGATCCAGGGGTTCCAGTTGTGGGCGTCCCCGTCCAGGCCGATCCAGTGCCAGTCCCGGGTGCGCTCGAACGGCGTCAGCACCCGCACGTCCGCCTCGCGCCGAAGTCGCCTGCGCAGCCCGGGGACCCGGGTGTCCAGATGCGGGCCCAGTACGTGATCGGCCCAGGCCAGCAGGGACACCACCTCGGCGGCCCCCAGGTCGAGGAACGGCTCGTCCGGGTCCGGCAGCACCTCGCCGCGGGCCGTGGTGAAGCGGTCGTGCGGCGCCCAGCACCAGGTGCTGGTCTCGGCCAGCGCCATCAGCGCGTCAGCCGCGGCGTCCAGATACGGGGCGGCCCCGGGCGGGGCGTCGGCCGGGGCCACCTCGCCGGTGAGCGTGGCGGCGAGCACGAGCAGCGTGGCCCGCTCGCGCAGCCGCCGGGCGGAGTCCTCGTACGCGGTCCGTACGCCGTCGCGGAACGTCCGCGCCCAGGCGGAGGCGGTCAGGACCGGTGCGGTCCGGCGGAGTTCGGCCGCGGCCTCGTCCAGCAGCGCCTCGCGCGTGGCGGCGTCCACCGCCTCCCACACCGGGCGCGCGGTGACGTCGGGGACGGGCAGCCGCGCGGGGGCGTCGCGCAGGAGCTCGACGAGTGAATCGGGGTCGGAAGAGGGGCTCAGAGCGGGGGCCAGCCGACTCCGGAGGGAGCGGTACGCGGGGGAAACCGGCTCCGGCTCTACCAGGCCCATTATCTCTCCTGATCGGTTCTGTTCGGATTCGTTGACTCGGGACTATGTCACGGGGTGAGGTGGCAACGCCATCCATCCACCACCCACCAACCCCACTTCCGGAGGAAGCAGTGTCGCCTGACGAGGACCGGGACCTCGCCCCGTACACCGGTTGGACCAGGGCGCACTGGACCGCGCTCGCCGACCGGATGCTCGCCGCCACCCACCCGTACGCCTCCCCGGAGGGGGCCCGGATCGACCTGCCCGGCCCGGCCAGTCGCAACGGTGCGACCTCCGACGGCCTGGAGGGCTTCGCCCGCACCTTCCTGATCGCCGGTTTCCGCGTCGCGGGGGAGCGGGGCGCGGACCCCGGCGGTCTGCTGGAGCGGTACGCGCGCGGCCTGGCGGCGGGCACCGACCCGAACTCGCCCGAGGCCTGGCCCCGCCCCGACCAGCTCGGGCAGGCCAAGGTCGAGGCCGCCTCCCTCGCCCTGGTGCTCCAGCTGACCAAGCCCTGGCTGTGGGACCAACTGGACGACGGGGTGCGCGAGCGGGTCGTCGCCTGGCTGGGGACCGTCGTCGGGCAGCCCTATCCGCCCATCAACTGGGTCTGGTTCAGGATCGTCGTCGAGTCGTTCCTGCGGGAGGCGGGCGGGCCGTGGTCGGCCGCCGACATCGAGGAGGACCTGGCCGTCCACGCCTCGCTGCGCCGGCCGGGCGGCTGGCTCAGCGACGGGCAGGAGCGGGCCTTCGACCACTACACGGGCTGGGCGCTGCACCTGTACCCGCTGCTGTGGACCCACCTGTTCGACGTCACCGGCACCCTGTGCCCGCCGGCCCTCCGCGAGACCTGGGGCGCCGACCTCGCCCGCTACCTCGATGACGCGGTGCGCCTGGTCGGCGCGGACGGCTCCCCGCTGCTGCAAGGACGCAGCCTCAGCTACCGCTTCGCCGCCGCCGCGCCCTTCTGGGTCGGCGCGGTGACGGGGGCGGGCGGGCAGCCGCCCGGACTGGTGCGCCGGGCGGCGTCCGGCATCGTCCGGCACTTCACCGACCGGGGAGCCCCCGACCGGGACGGGCTGCTCAACCTTGGCTGGCACGCAGCCTGGCCGACGATGCGGCAGTCCTACTCCGGGCCCGGCTCGCCGTACTGGGCGGCCAAGGGCCTGCTCGGCCTGATGCTGCCCGCGGACCACCCGGTGTGGACGGAGCCGGAACTCCCGTTGCCGGTGGAGACGGGGGACGTCGCGCGGGTGGTCGCGGCCCCCGGGTGGCTGGTCTCGGCACGGCGCCGCGACGGCATCGCGGTGGTGCTCAACCACGGCACCGACCACGCGCGTCCCGGCGACACCAGCGCGGACTCGCCGCTGTACGCGCGGCTCGGCTACTCCACCGCCACGGTGCCCCCGCTGACCGCCGCGTCGGCGGCGGACCCGGTCGACAACGCGGTCGTGCTGCTCGACGACACCGGCCGGGCCAGCCACCGCACCGGGTTCGAGACGCTGTTCGCCCGCGAGCTCCCCGGCGGTGTGCTGGCCGCCGCCTCCCGGGGGCCGGTGCGCTGGGTCGACAGCGGCGCCGACGACTCGCCCGACCACGGCTCCGGCCGGACCGGGCCGACGACGCCCGGGCCCGTGGTCACCGTGGCCTCGGTGCTGCGCGCGGGGGTTGAGGTCCGGCTCGTCCGAGTGGACGCCCCGGCGTCGGGGGACGGTCCGGCGCCGGACCCGGATCCGGCGTGGGACTGCGTACGGATGGGCGGCTGGCCGGTCGCCGCCGACGCCCTGCCCGGGACCCGGGTGGGCGCCGGCCCGGCGGACGCGGCGCCGTACGCCGAAGCGCGCACCACGTCGTTGCGTTCGTCGCTACGCGGGCTATGCGGCCTGCGGCTCGGCGGAGTCGCCATCGGGAAGGACGACAGCCCTCTCGGCGCCCGGACCGCGACGCCGTGGCTGGCCACGGACGGCGTCCCGTACGGCGAGGTGCTCGCGGCCGCGGTGACCCTCGAAGGTGAGGGCGAAGACCAGACCGGGCCCGACCCCGTCGTCTTTGTCCGCCCAGGGCCCGACGGCGCCGACCGGGCCCGGCTGACCTGGCCGGACGGCCTCACCACCGAGGTCGAGCTGCCCTCCGGCCCGTAGCGCGCGCGGCGGCCGCCGTCACACGGCCCGCGCCCGCTTGACCGAGGAGTCGCGGAGGATCAGCTCCGGCAGGATGGCGACGCGCTGCGCCGGGCGGCGCTTGCCCTCCATGAGCCGGGACACCATCATCTCGACCGCGACCCGGCCGACCCGGGCCTTGGGCGGGCGGACGGCCGTCATCGCGGGCTCCGCGAGATGGGCCACCTCGTCGTCGTAGCTGACCAGAGCCATGTCGTCCGGGATCGAGACCCCCCGTTCGGCGAGGTACTGGGCGACCGACATCGCGTCGGGGTCGCTGTGCACGATCAGCGCGGTGATCCGGGATCCGCGGCACCGGTCGAGGATGCCCTCGATGATCTGCCGGTGGCCGGGCTGGTCGAGGGCCACGCTCTCGCGCACCACCAACTCGCTGGGCAGATCGAGTTCCGTGCACGCCTTCAGCCAGCCCTGGGCGAGGTGGGTCGAGTGCGGGCTGCCCTTGGACAGCACCAGACCGATCCGGCGGTGGCCGTGCTCGTGGAGGTGGCGTACGGCCATCTCCATGCCGAGCGCGTGGTCGCTGCGCACCCACTCCAACTGGCGCGGGGTCGGCGTCCACTGCGAGGTCTGGCGCTCCACGAGGATGGTCGGCACCGGCAGATTGCCGATCCAGTCGAGCAACTCGTCGACGCCGTTGCCCTCGAGGTTGGGGGCGAGCAGCAGCCCCTGCACCTGCTTGGCCTCGATCAGCCGGCTGATCTGGCGGCGGTCCTCGGCCTGGTTGTAGCTCGACCCGCGCAGTTGGAGCTGGACGCCGAGCCCGGCGGCCGCCGCGCGTGCGCCGCTGACGATCGACGGCCAGTAGAAGTCCAGGGAGGGCACGACCATGCCGATGGTGAAGGGCGTCGACGTGGGGCGGGGCCGGCGGGCCGGGGCCTGGTCGAGGTCGGTCGGCAGGGTGGCACCGCCGTGCACCTTGGTGAGCAGGCCGCGGGCGGCCAGGGCGGTGATGTCGCGCCGTACGGTCAGTTCGCTGACGTCGAGCATTTGGGCGAGGTCACGCACGCGCACGGTGCCGTGCCGGCGCAACTCGTCCATCAGCCGTTCCCTGCGTTGAAGGGCGAAAGGTCGGTCTGCGCTCATCGGGCCCCCTCGGTCGACGGCCTGATGGCCTGTTCGAGTCTGAACGAATCGCTTCGATTGTGTTCGCTCTATAGCGAATCTGTGCTGCTGACCACTATCCCTGTTCCAACGTGTTCGACGGGTTCCAATGTGTTCTACGCAACACGGGATTTAGCAGGACATAACAACTTCGCGCCAGATGGCAACGGTGCCGGTCCAGACCGGCCTAGGGAAGGACTCGACGCCCGTGCAGGCGAAACCCCAAGCGCTGGTCGTCATGGACAGGCAGAGCTTCGACGCGCACTTCGACTCCGCCCGCCTCGCGCGCCTCGCGGAACTGGTGACCCTGGGCGACCCGGTCTGGGCCGACGACCTCGACCAGCCGGCCGTGCGGGCGCGACTGGCGGAGGTGGAGGTCATGCTGACGTCCTGGGGCGCGCCGACGCTGACGCCGGAGCGGGTCGCCGCGGCCCCCGCGCTGCGGGCGGTGCTGCACTGCGCCGGGAGCGTACGGGGCCTGGTCGGCGAGGAGGTGTGGCGCCGCGGGATCCGGGTGACCAGCGGCGCGGACTCCAACGCGATCCCGGTCGCGGAGTACACGCTGGCGGCCATCATCTTCGCCGGCAAGAAGGCCCCGTTCCTCGCCGCCGACGAGGACCGCGCCTACCAGGGCTGGGGCACGGTGACGGGGTACGGCGACCTGTCGAACTTCGGCCGGACCGTGGGGATCGTGGGCTTCTCGCGGATCGGCCGCAAGGTCGTCGACCTGCTCAAGATCCTCGGGGACACCACCTGCCTGGTCGCGGACCCTTACGCGGACGCGGAGGAGGTGAAGCGCGCCGGCGCCACCCTGGTCCCGCTGGAGGAGATGCTTCCGCGCGTCGACGTACTGTCCCTGCACGCTCCCGAACTCCGGGAGACCCACCATCTGATCGGCGCCGACCAGCTCGGTCTGCTCCCCGATCACGCGACGGTGATCAACACGGCGCGCGGCAGCCTCATCGACTCCGAGGCGCTCGCCGCCGAGTGCGCCTCCGGACGCCTCTTCGCCATCCTCGACGTCACCGACCCCGAGCCCCTGCCCCTCGACTCACCGCTGAGGCGCCAGGCCAGCGTGATGATCACCCCGCATATCGCAGGCTCGCTCGGCACGGAGATCGGGCGACTCACCGACCACGCCATGGACGAGCTGGCCCGGTGGATCGCGCGACAGCCCCTCCAGTCCGAGATCACGGCGGAGGCGCTGGCGCTCGGCCTGAGCGCCTGAACCCCTGCCCCCCCAGGACACCTCGCAACACCCACCCCCCCGTAACGCCCCCCGCAACACACCCCTCATCACAAGGAGCCGCTCCCGTGATAAGCAACCGCAAAGGTGCCGTCAGAAGCCTGACCGCGGCCGTCGCGCTGTCCCTGTTCGCCGTCGGCTGCGGCGGCAGCGGCGGCAGCGGCAAGACCGCCGACGGCAAGACCATCGTCAAGGTCGCGGTATGGGACTACGAGAAGACCCCCGAGTTCAAGGCGCTGATCGACGGCTTCGAGGCCGAGAACAAGGACATCGACGTGCAGCCGGTCGACATCCTCTCCGCCGACTACTCCAACAAGATCACCACCATGCTCTCCGGCGGTGACAGCACCGACGTGCTGACCATGAAGAACGTCACCGACTACGCCCGCTACGGCACGCGCGGCCAGCTCCAGTCGCTCACCACCGACGCCAACAAGCTCGACAAGGCCAAGTACTCCGGCCTCGACGCCTTCGATCTCAAGGGCGACTACTACGCCCTGCCGTACCGGCAGGACTTCTGGGTGCTCTTCTACAACAAGGAGCTCCTCAAGAAGAGCGACGCGGACCTGTCCAAGCTCACCTGGTCCGACTACGCCGACCTGGCCAAGGAGCTCACCACCGGTTCGGGCTCCTCCAAGGTCTACGGCACCTACCACCAGACCTGGCGCTCGGTGGTGCAGGCGATCGCCGCCGCGCAGACCGGCGGGGACCAGCTGAGCGGTGACTACGGGTTCTTCAAGAAGCAGTACGAGGTGGCCCTGGACCTCCAGAAGGCCGGCGCCGCCATGCCGTTCTCCACGGCCAAGACCCAGCAGACCACCTACGACGCGATGTTCTCCACCCGCAAGACCGCGATGGTGCCCATGGGCACCTGGCTCGCGGCCCGTCTGCTCCAGCTGAAGGCCGAGGGCAAGAACGACGTCGACTGGGGCATGGCACCGCTGCCGCAGACCAGTGCGAGCGGTAAGACGGTCAGCTTCGGCTCCCCGACCGCCTTCGCCGTGAACAAGAAGGCCAGGAACTCCGAGGCGGCCAAGAAGTTCGTGCTGTGGGCCTCCGGCCCCAAGGGAGCGGCCGCGATCGCCAAGGTCGGCGTCGTTCCGTCCTACACGGATGCCGCGGTCATGAAGAACTTCTTCGGCGTCAAGGGCATGCCGAGCGACGCCCTGTCCAAGAAGGCCATGAGCCCGGACGAGGTCAAGCTGGAGATGCCGGTCAGCCCGAAGTCCTCGGACATCGACCAGATCCTCAAAGAGGAGCACGAGCTGGTGATGTCCGGTGAGAAGTCCATCGACAAGGGGATCCAGGAGATGGAGTCCCGTGTGAAGTCCGAAGTCGAATGAGCGAGGTCTCCGGCGCTACGGCGCTCAAGCGGCGACGGCGGCGCACCGCGCTGGTGGGCTGGAGCTTCATCCTCCCCAACCTTCTGGGCTTCGCCGCCCTGACCCTGGTCCCGGTGGTCGCCACGCTGCTGCTGGCGTTCACCGACTGGAACTCGTACAACACTCCCCAGTGGATCGGGTTCGACAACTTCCGCCGGATGTGGGACAACGACAACTTCTGGACGGCGCTGACCAACACCTCCTGGTACGCGGCCGGGCACATCCCGCTCACCATGGCGGCCTCCCTGGGTCTCGCGGTGCTGCTCAACCAGAAGCTGCGCGGTGTCGCCTTCTTCCGTACGGCCTTCTTCTTCCCCTACATCACCTCGCTGGTCGCGGTGGCCGTGGTGTGGAACATGCTGTTCAGCCCGGACGCCGGTCCGGTGAACCAGCTGCTGAGGGCCGTGGGGATGGCCCATCCGCCGGGGTGGACCACCGACACCGACTGGGCGCTGCCCGCGGTGATCATCACCAGCGTGTGGCGGGACATGGGCTACTACATGGTGCTGTACCTGGCGGGGCTCCAGGCCATCCCGGCGGAGCTGTACGAGGCCGCACGGGTCGACGGGGCGGGCGCCTGGAAGCGGTTCTGGCATGTCACGGTGCCGTCCCTGCGGCCGACGACCTTCTTCGTCCTGGTCATGCTGACCGTCTCCAGCTTCAAGGTCTTCGACCTGGTCCAGGTCATGACCGAGGGCGGCCCCGGCCGCTCGACGCTGGTGCTGTCCCAGCTCATCTTCAGGGAGGGCATCACCCAGGGCCGGTTCGGCTACTCCTCGGCCATCTCCCTGGTGTTGTTCCTCATCGTCCTGATCATCACCGTGACCCAGTTCCGATTCCAGCGGAGGAACGAGCGATGAAGACGACCGTGCTGCCGAAGGACGGCAAGACGGCCGAGTCGTCGCGGCCGGGTGGCCGCGGCGGCATCGCTCCCGCCGGGCCCCGCCGCCGGGGCCCGGCCGGGCCGGGCGGGCCGGCCGGTCCGGGCGGGCCGGGGCGGATCGTCGGCCGGGCCCTGCTGTACGTGGTGCTGACGGTGCTCTCGGCCGCGGTCCTGCTGCCGTTCATATGGATGCTGGTGTCCTCGCTGAAGGCGGACAACGAGGTCTTCACGGTCCCGATCCAGTGGATCCCGGAGTCCTTCCGCTGGGAGAACTTCTCCGACATCTGGACCGAGGTCCCGCTGTGGACCTACATGGGGAACTCGCTGTTCCTCAGCGTCGTCATCACCGCTCTCCAGGTGCTGACCGGGAGCTTCGCGGCCTACGGCTTCGCCAAGGTCCGCTTCCCCGGGCGCGACGCCGTCTTCCTCGCCTACATCGCCACCATCGCGGTGCCGTGGCAGGCGTACATGGTGCCGCAGTACATCATCATGCAGAAGCTGGGCCTGGTGAACACGCACCTGTCGCTGATCCTGCTCCAGGCGTTCGGCGCGTTCGGCGTCTTCCTGATGCGCCAGTACTACCTGACCATCCCGGACGAGATGAGCGAGGCCGCGCGGCTGGACGGGCTGAGCGAGTACGGCATCTGGGCGCGGATCGTGCTGCCGCTGTCCAAGCCCGCGCTGGCCAGCCTGGCGCTGCTGACCTTCGTCAACACCTGGAACGACTACATGGGTCCGTTCATCTATCTGACGGACAACAACCTGTGGACGGTGCAGCTCGGCCTGCGGTCGTTCGTGGGCATGTACAGCTCCGAGTACGCGATGATCATGACCGGCTCGGTGCTGTCCGTCCTGCCGATCCTGGTGGTCTTCCTGCTCGGCCAGCGGTACTTCGTCCAGGGCATCTCCACCAGCGGGATGAAGTGAGGCGGCCGGGATGAGCACACCGAGTACGCAGGCGAGCGGCCGCAGGCTCCGGCTGAACGTCGGCCACGACTCGTGGGATCTCATCTGGTCCCATGTCCACCGGGTCCTGGTGGTCAACCTCGGCATGGCGGTCACCAACCTGCCGCTGCTGCTGGCCCTGGCCGCCGAACACCAACCCTGGCGGTACCCGGTCTTCTTCGGGCTGCTCTCGCTCGGGGCCGGTCCCTCGCTCGCCGCGGTGTTCGCCTACCTGAGGCGCGCCGCCGACGACGAGCGGGCGCCGGTGGCCGACCTGTTCCGCGGCTACCGGCGCCTGTTCACCCGGGCGCTCCTCGGCTGGACCCCGTTCGTGCTGCTGGTCGCCGTAGCGGCCGCCGACCTGGCCGCCCTCTGGGGATCCGCCCTCGGGTCGGCCCTGGCGCCGCTGCTGACCGTGGTGATCCTCCTCGCCTTCAGCTCCGGAGTCGTCGCCATGGCCGGCCTGGCCCAGGACCCGGCCGAAAACCCGACCGTCTCCCGGCGCACCCTGCTCGCGGCCTGCTACGCCTCGGTGCGCCGCTGGCCGCTCGCGCTGCTGAACCTGGGCCTGCTGGGCGTGTCCCTGGCGCTCGTCAACCAGGCCCCGCTGCTCGGTCTCGCCGTGGTGCCGGGCTGCGCGCTGTTCGTCGTATGGCGCGACTGCGACGGCATGCTGGAGTCGGTGCGGGGCGGGGGCCACGTCGCTCCGGCGGAGGAACACACCTGAGAACCGGCCTTTCCGCGCGGCCGTCGTCAGGCATTGCAGAATTTCGGGATTTCTTGTCTTCGACTTGTCTCCTGCTTGTCGCGGAGGCCGCGAAAATCGGGATTGCGCTAGCCTCCCGTATGTCAGTCATTCTCATTGAATTCGGGGGTAGCGCACTGCCGCCCGGAGATTGGAGACAGCATATGAAGAGCCTGCGCATCAAGGTCGCGGCTGCGGCCGCGGTGGCCACCGCGGCCGTTGTGCTGCCCCTGGCCACGGCCGGCACCGCTTCGGCGGCGACCAACCTGCGTCCGCACTGGACCGCGTCCTACCTCGAATGCCAGACCCTGGGCAACAAGCTCGCCCAGCAGGGCGCTCTCACCGGCTTCAATTGCGTTGCCGAGGGCAATGGAATCTGGATGTACCCCTGGTAAATCGCGAATATCGCGACGCATTAATCAAGGCCGCCGGCACCGCAATGCGTACCCGCAATGCGTACCCGCTCTGCGGGAAATCCGCACCATTAACCGGCGAACCGCCCCGCCGTCGACAGCACCGGCCCTCCGCCGCCGCTGTCGACGGCGGAGGTGCGTCTGAGTGTGGGGGGAGGTGCGCGACCGACACAGGCCGCGCGAAACGTCCCTGAGCGGGGAGTTGTTGAGTACGATCACCTCGTCCCGTTGCCCCGTGTTGCCCCGTGCACAGCCGTCCGGAGAATTCTTGTTGCCGTCCCGCAGACGTCGTCGGTCCTCCCGGTGGGACACCTGGGAGACGCGGGCGACGGTCCTGGGCGTGGCGCGCACCCTGACGTCGGCCACCCGCCTGCTGGATGTGCTGCCCCTGCTGCGGCCGGACGACATCGAGATCTATCTGACGATCGATCCCGGCTCGGCGTTCGACGCCGGTCTGGTGGACTATCTGGCGTCATTGGGCCCCACGGTCCTGCCCTGGCGGGAAGCGCGGCGGCGGCGGTTCGACCTCGCGGTGGCGTGTACGGTCCACCAGTCGATGTGGAACCTGGGCGCGCCGCTGATCGTGCTGCCACACGGCGCCGGATACAACCGCCTGATCGCCGAGTCGACCGGGAACACGGTCTCGGCGGTGGGGCTCTCCCGGCGGGAACTCACCCGCTTCGGACGCGTCATTCCCCAAACCATCGGGGTGTCCCACGAGGAGCAGATCGGCCGTCTGGCCAGGTCGTGCCCAGCGGCGGTGAGCCGTGCGCTGCTGGTCGGCGACCCGTGCTTCGACCGGATGGAGCGGAGTCTGTCCCTGCGCGACGAGTACCGCGAGGCACTCGGCGCGGTGGGCGGCCGTCGGCTCGTCGTGGTCAACAGCACCTGGAGCAGGCATTCGCTGATCGGCACCTGCCAGGACCTCCCGCTGCGTCTGGTACGGGCGCTTCCGGCCGATGAGTTCGCTGTCGCCGTCGTGCTGCACCCCAATGTGTGGACCCGGCACGGCACGGCGCGCGTCCTGGACCGGCTGGCGTCGGCCATGGACGCCGGTCTGCTGGTCATCCCGCCGGAACAGGGCTGGCAGGCCACCCTGGTCGCCGCCGACTGCATCGTCGGCGACCACGGCTCCACCACCCTCTACGGCGCCGCCCTCGACCGCGCCACCGTGGTGGTGGGCACCGGGGCGGAAGAGCTGGACCCGGCGTCCCCCACCGCCGCGTTCATACGGGCCGCACCACGCCTGGACCCCGACGGTGACCTGCACCAGCAGCTGCGTCACGCCCTCGATCACCATGTTCCGGGCAGCCTCACGCGCCTCACGGACCGGTCGCTGGGCGCCCGTGGCCAGGCCGCGAAGATCCTCCAGCGCGAGATGTACCGGCTGCTGCCCGACCACGTACGCGCCCCCGAGGAAGACCCGCAGCCGGAGCCGCTTCCGGCACCCCGGCCGCACCGGTCCGCGCGGCGCACGGCGACATTCGACGTCCAGGGCCAGGTCAGCGACGGGGTGGTGGAGGTGCGGCGGTTCCCGGTGCTGCGCGGCCACCAGGGGACGCGGGGCTTCTTCGCCGTCACCACGGAGGAGACCCACCCGCTGTGGCCCCAGACCGCCGAGGTCAGCGTGCGCGCCGCCCCGCACGCCGCCGTCCCGCCCGCGCGCTGGGCGGCGGAGGAGGCCGCGCGGCTCCCGGGTGTGGCCGTCACCGTCGCCGCGCTCGGCCACGGACGGCACCTGGTGCGGCTGCGCGACGGACAGGCGTGGGAGGCGGCCGCCGACCGGGCGTGGGGGGAGGCGGACCCGGAGCTGGACCCGGTGCTGCTCGGCTGCGCGGTGAACGTGTGGCTCACCAGCGGCGGCGCGGCCGCCGACCTGGGCCGGGGCCTGACGGTGCGTACGGGCGCCGAGGAGACCCGGGTGCGCCTACGCCCCCAGCCCTGACTCACTCATGGCTCACTCTTAGCTCACTTATGGCTCACTCGTCGGCGGTGACGCGGACCGTCCTCAGCAGCGCCTGCCGCTGTTCGCGGCAGAACTCCGCCAGCCGCTCGTCGTGCGCCTCGGCCGCGAGGCCGATGAGCTGGTCCAGCGCCTCCTCCCACTTGGTGTGCTGGCCCAGCCTCGCGGCCCACGTCACGGCGTCGGCCAGAGCGCTCATGGCTTCGTCCACCGCCCCCTCGGCCCGGTGCACCCGGCCGAGGACGATGCCGATCCGCGACCGCATCGGGTCGTCGTCCGTCTCCTCCACGATGCCCCGCGCCTCGCTCAGCACCGCGCGCGCCCGCTCGTACCGGCCGGCGTGGAACAGCGCCTGGCCGACGTTGTAGCTCTGGACGACCACGCCGTGCCGGTCCCCGGCGGCCTCGTTGGCCTCCTTGGCCCGCTCGAACAGGTCGAGCGCCTCCAGTGGCCGGCCGTGCGCCAGGCGCAGCAGCCCGTCGGTCTCCCAGATCACCCCGGGCAGCCGGGGGTCGCTCACCAGGCCGAGCAGCTCCCCGGCACGGGCCAGCTCGTCCGCCGCCCGGTCCAGCTCCTTCAACTCGTAGTAGGCGCGCGCCAGCTGGTTGCGCATCCGCACCTCGGCGTCGACGCGCCCCTCCCACTGCGCGGCCTCCACGCCGAGGTGGTGCGACTCGATCCAGTCCCCGTAGTGCTTACGGGTGTGGTACAGCGTCCACAGCGACTGGCACAGCCGCCACACCGCGTCGTGCCAGCCGTGCTCGGCGGCCGCGCGGAGCACGGGCAGCAGGTTGGTCCGCTCCGTGTCCAGCCACTCCAGCGCCTCGGCCCGGCCGGCGAAGGTGGGCGCCGCGGCGCGTAGCGCCGCCTCGTCGTCGCCGACTGACAGGGCGAGCCGGAAGCGGTCGCCCGCCGCGGCCCGGTCGGCGGCGTCGGCCGCCACGCGGTAGTACGCCACGACGCGGCCCAGCAGGGCCGTACGGACCGACTCGGACTCATGAGTCTCGGCGCACTCCCGGGCATGCAGCCGCACCAGATCGTGCAGCCGGAACCACTCGCCGCCCTCGTCCACGCGCGTGGCCATGTGGGCGGCGAGCAGATCACCCAGCGCGTCCGCGACCCGGGCGCCGCCGACGGCCCGGGCCAGGGACTCGGTGAACGTCGGGCCCGGATGGATGCCCAACAGGTGGTACAGCCACCGCGTGTGGGGCGGAAAGGTCTCGTACACCGCGTCGAACACCGGGCCGACCCCGGCCGACTCCGGGTCCCCACCCGCCTGGGCCGTGCGGCGCAGCCGCTGCCGTTCGTCGGCCAGCTCCGCAAGCACCCGGTCCACGCTCAACTGGCCCGAGGTGACCAGCCGCGCCCCCACCGCGCGCAGGGCCAGCGGCAGCCCGCCGCACATCCGCACCAGCTCGGCCAGCGCGGTCTCCGCCCCGTGCGGCCCACTCAGCCAGCCGCGTACCAGGCGCGTCCCGGCCTCCTGCGTCAGCGGCTCGACCGCGACGTCCTCCGCGCCGTCCAGCACCAGACCGGGCAGCTGGGTCCGGCTGGTGATCACCGTCATCCCGCCGGCCGCCGCCAGGGGCCGCACCTCGGCCGCGTGCTGCGCGTTGTCCACGACGACCAGCAGCCGACGGCCCGCGGTGACCGATCGGAACATCGCCGTACGGTCGGCAAGGGACGCCGGTACGTAGCTCTCGTGTACCCCCAGCGCCCGCAGGAACCCGCCCAGCACCCCTCCGACATCCACGCCCCCGTCACGGCGCACCGCCGCCAGGTCCGTGTAGAGCTGCCCGTCCGGGAACTGATCCACCACCTGCCAGGCCCAACGGCACACCAGCGCCGTCTTCCCGACCCCGCCGAGACCGCTGACCACCACCACGGGCGGCGCCGGGTCCGACCGCGCGCGGTCGACCAGCGCGTGCAGATCGGCCAGCTTCTCCTCGCGGTTCACGAACCCGCGCGGCGGAGGCGGCACCTGCCGGGGCACCGGGGGTGGCGGAGGGGGCGCCTGGTAGAGGTTCATCGCCTCGATCAGGCGCGCCTGGATCAGCCCACCGTGCACGGTCCCGCCGTACACGGCGTTGTGCCCGTCGCCGCCGTGGCCCTCGCCCTCGCCGTCCCTGCCGCCCACGTGTCGCGTCTCCCTCCGCCTCGGCAGCCCCCCGTCGCCGGTGGCTGGGCGGCCGCTGACCGCCGGACGACGCTACCAGCGTGGGGCGGTGGGGGGCACAGGTTACGACCCTCGTACGACTCCCAGGGGAGCGCGGGGTGCACTCAGCGTGCCGTGGCGTCACGGGTGTCACTCCGGAGCGTTCCGGATGCCCAGCCCGCGGCTTTCACCCCTACGTTGTCGACGGCGTCCGCCGGACCGGTCCGGACACTTCGTCATGCTCCCCGATTTTCTGGAGGTCACGTTGAGCGCACAGCACCCCACCCGCAGGAACATCCTGAGGGCTGCCGGCGGGCTCTCCGCCGCGATGGCCGTGGGCGCCGGAGCCGTCCTGGCCGGCGCCACGCCCGCCGCCGCCGCGCCCGCCGCCGCGGCTGACGACGGATTCGGCCTGCGGATCGTGGAGCGCAACGAGAGCGACGCCCGGATGTGGTACTACCGGTTCCAGACCAATGAGATCGGCTGGAACCCCGCCGTCAACGTGCTCCTGCCGGACGACTATCACTCGAGCGGTCGCACCTACCCGGTCCTGTACCTCTTCCACGGCGGCGGCACCGACCAGGACTTCATCACCTTCGACCGCGAGGGCGTCCGCGACTGGACCGCCGGCAAGCCCATCATCGTGGTCATGCCCGACGGCGGCCACGCGGGCTGGTACTCCAACCCCGTCAGCTCGAACACGGGCCCGCGCAACTGGGAGACCTTCCACATCGCCCAGCTGCTGCCCTGGATCGAGGCCAACTTCCGTACCTACGCCGAGTACGAGGGCCGGGCCGTGGCCGGGTTCTCGATGGGAGGCTTCGGTGCGCTGAAGTACGCCGCCAAGTACTACGGCCACTTCGCCTCGGTCAGTGCCCACTCGGGCCCTGCCAGCCTGCGCCGCGACAACGGCATGGTCGTCCACTGGGCCAACGTCAGCTCCGGCGCCCTCGACCTGGGCGGCGGCACGGTCTACGGCGCGCCCCTCTGGGACGAGGCCCGGGTGAATGCCGACAACCCGGTGCAGCGCATCGAGAGCTACCGCGACAAGCGGGTGTTCCTCGTCGCGGGCACCAGCCCCGACCCGGTCAACTGGTTCGACACGGCCAACGAGACCCACGTGCTCGCCGGGCAGCGCGAGTTCCGCTCCCTTCTCGACAACGCGGGCATCCCGCACGAGTGGCACGAGCTGCCCGGTGGCCACTTCATTCGCCACGACATGATGCAGCGCGACATCGACGGCATCATCGACCGCCTCCGCAAGGCGTGACCGGCGCATCGGGCGCCGCGCACCCGTCCCAGCCACCCCGAGACGACCATGGGGAGGAGCGTCTCGTGCTGATCGGACTCTCCCGACGCGCACTGACCTGTGTCCTCGCGGCGACAGCCGCCCTCCTGCTGGCGCTGGTCACCACGTCCCCGGCCGCCGCCCGCACCACCGACTCCCCGGCCACCTGCCCGGCCGCCGGATTCGTGTCCCAGCACTTCCACAGCGGTCACAACGGCGTCGACATCGCCAACGACTACGGAACCCCGATCTACGCCGTCGGCGACGGCGAGGTGACCATCTCCGGGTACGACAGCGGCTACGGCCAGTGGATCCGCATCCAGCACCCGGACGGGACGATCTCCGAGTACGGGCACATGTACCAGCGGGACGTCCTCGCCGGAGACCACGTGGTGGCCGGGCAGCAGATCGCCCTGATGGGATCCGAGGGCGATTCGTCCGGCCCCCATCTCCACCTGCGGGTCTGGGGCGACTCGTCCGCCACGTACGGCATCGACCCCGAGCCCTACCTCGCCGAGCGCGGCGTGGTGCTGCCCTGCGTCCCGGGCAGTGGTCCGCGCCCCACTCCCCTGGTGTATCCGGCGGAGTCGGGTCGGGTGGTGTCGGCGCGGTCGGCGGATGGTCGTCTTGAGGTGTTCGCGGCGGGGGCTGATGGTGTTCAGCACGCCTGGCAGACGAGTGTGAACGGTGGCTGGTCCGAGTGGGAGTCTCTGGGGGGTCCTGGCGGGGCGGAGCTGGCGATTGGTCCGAATGCGGATGGTCGTCTTGAGGTGTTCGCCATCAATGGTGATGTCTTCCAGCACGCCTATCAGCTTTCGCCTTCGGGTGGGTGGTCTGGCTGGGAGGGCTTCGGCGGGGGTGGGAAGGACATCGCGGTCGGTGCGAACGGTGACGGGCGTCTGGAGGTGTTCGCGTCCGGTCCGGCCGGGGTCTTCCACAAGTATCAGACGGCTGCCAGCGGTGGTTGGTCGGAGTGGGAGTCGGCGGGTGGTGGTCCGGCGAGCAGCCGGATCGAGATGGAGAAGTCGCCGGACGGTCGTCTTGAGGTGTTCGCGCTGAACGGTGATGTTTTCCAGCATCAGTACCAGACGGCGGTGAACGGTGGCTGGTCGGCGTGGGAGAACTTCGGTGGCGGGGGCCGCGACGTGACGGTGGATCACAACCAGGACGGTCGGCTGGAGGTTTTCGCGTCCGGTCCGTCCGGGGTGTTCCACAAGTACCAGACCGGTGCGACGAGTTGGTCGGACTGGGAGTCGACGGGTGGTCCTGCCCAGTCCCAGCTCAGCAGTGAGCGTTCGCCGGACGGCCGGGTGGAGGTGTTCGCCATCAACGGCAGTGTGGCGCAGCATCTGTGGCAGACCGGGGTGAACGCCCCGTACGGCCAGTGGGAGTCCTTCGGCACCGGTGGCACGGAGGTCACCGCCGCGGCGAACGCCGACGGTCGCATCGAGGTCTTCGGCGCCAGCGGCTCCGGCGTCTACCACAAGTGGCAGACGGGCTTCGCGTCCTGGGCCGACTGGGCCTGGGTCAACAACACCGCCGGTCCGGCAGTCAACTGAGGAGAGAACAGGTGACAAGAGAGCAGGAGAACACCGTGCGGCGGCCCCGAAGAGCGCTCCACCGCGTCATGCTGTCGGCGCTGGTCTCGTTGCTGCTCGCGGCGGGGGTCGTCGTCGGCGCCTCGCCGGCCTATGCCGCTCCGAGCGACCTGTGCGCCGAGGTCGGCTACAACGCGGGCTTCCGCGGCGACGGCCTGGTGACCGCCGTCGCCGTTGCCCTCGCGGAGTCCAGTTGCGACCCCTCGGCGACCAATGTTCAGAACAACACACCCCCCTCGCGGGACCGCGGCCTGTGGCAGATCAACGACTACTGGCACCCCGAGGTCGACGACGCCTGCGCCTACGAAGCCCAGTGCAACGCCAACGCCGCCTTCGAGATCTCCTCCGGCGGTACGAACTGGCAGCCCTGGTCCACCTACAACGCGGGCGCGCACTGGCGGCACATGGATGAGGCGCAGGCCGCGGTGGACCGGCTCGGCCACCACGAGCCCGGCCCCGGACCGCTGGTGTATCCGGCGGAGTCGGGTCGGGTGGTGTCGGCGCGGTCGGCGGATGGTCGTCTTGAGGTGTTCGCGGCGGGGGCTGATGGTGTTCAGCACGCTTGGCAGACGAGTGTGAACGGTGGCTGGTCCGAGTGGGAGTCTCTGGGGGGTCCTGGTGGCGCGGAGCTGGCGATCGGTCCGAATGCGGATGGTCGTCTTGAGGTGTTCGCCATCAATGGTGATGTCTTCCAGCACGCCTATCAGCTTTCGCCTTCGGGTGGGTGGTCTGGCTGGGAGGGCTTCGGCGGGGGTGGGAAGGACATCGCGGTCGGTGCGAACGGTGACGGGCGTCTGGAGGTGTTCGCGTCCGGTCCGGCCGGGGTTTTCCACAAGTATCAGACGGCTGCCAGCGGTGGTTGGTCGGAGTGGGAGTCGGCGGGTGGTGGTCCGGTGAATGGCCGGCTGGAGATGGAGAAGTCCTCGGACGGGCGCCTGGAGGTCTTCGCGCTCAACGGTGATGTCTTCCAGCATCAGTACCAGACGGCGGTGAACGGCGGCTGGTCGGCGTGGGAGGACTTCGGCGGCGGGGGCCGCGACCTGACGGTGGACCACAACCAGGACGGACGCTTGGAGGTTTTCGCATCCGGTCCCGCAGGTGTGTTCCACAAGTACCAGACCGGTGCGAAGAGTTGGTCGGACTGGGAGTCGACGGGTGGTCCTGCCCAGTCCCAGCTCAGCAGTGAGCGTTCGCCGGACGGCCGGGTGGAGGTGTTCGCCATCAACGGCAGTGTGGCGCAGCATCTGTGGCAGACCGGGGTGAACGCCCCGTACGGCCAGTGGGAGTCCTTCGGCACCGGTGGCACGGAGGTCACCGCCACGGCGAACGCCGACGGTCGCATCGAGGTCTTCGGCGCCAGCGGCTCCGGCGTCTACCACAAGTGGCAGACGGGCTTCACATCCTGGTCCGACTGGGCCTGGGTCAACAACACCGCCGGCCCCGCAGTCGACTGATCCCTGGACCCGTCCTCGCCCCGCAGCCGGCGGAGCCCCTACGGCTCGGCCGGCCGCGGGGCCCGGCTGGAGAGACTCATGCTTCCGATCAGCAGACGGAACCTGTTGCGCGCCGCCGCGGCGGGCGCGCTGCCACTCCTGGGCGCCGGCCGCGCCGAGGCCTCGGACGTCCCGCCCCACCGGTGGATCGGCTCGGGCCCCTTCACCCACGTCCATGACCCGTCCACCCCCGCCGGGCCCCGCTACCTCAACGACCACACGCTCGTCCAAGCCAAGGGCCGCTGGCACCTGTTCGGCATCGTCGGCGCGAGCGCGCCGCGCGGCGAGTCACCGGACAGCGCCGCGGAGATCGCCTTCACCCACGTCTCCGCCCCGGCGCCGCACGGGCCGTGGACCGCGCACGCCGACGCCCTCACCGTGGACCCCTCCTATTTCGGCGAGGAACACCTATGGGCGCCGCACGTCGTCGAGGCGGGCGGCAGATACTGGATGTTCTACGCCGCCGGCGGCGAAACCGGCGCCGCGATCAACCTCGCCACCTCCACCGACCTGTTCACCTGGACCCGTGAGCCGTCCGGCCCGCTGTTCCGGGGCCTCGCCGCACGCGACCCGATGGTGGTGCGGGTCGGCGGCGAGTGGGTCATGTACTACACCGAACTCTCGGAGCCGGGTGGCCACCACGTCGTCGCCCACCGCCGCTCCGATGACCTGCTGCACTGGAGCGAGCCGGGGATCGCGTTCACCGACGCGAGCACCGACACGACGGTCTCGGTGACCGAGTCCCCGTTCGTCGTCGAACGGGACGGCTGGTATTACCTGTTCATCGGTCCGCGGGGCGGCTACGAGGGCACGGACGTGCTGGCGTCCCGGGACCCGTTCCACTTCGACCTCGACGGGTACGCGGGACACGTACCCGGTCACGCCGTCGAGGTGGTCGCCGACGGTGAGAACTGGTACGTGAGCGCCGCGGGCTGGTTCCGGCAAGGGCTGTACGTGGCGCCCCTGCACTGGCGTGACACACCGGTGCCGTGGCAGAGCCCCGACAACCCGGTGGCCGGCCTCGACGCCGACGGCCGGCTCACGGTGTTCGCGCTCGACGCCGGGGACCGGTCGATGCTGCGCCGTGTCCAGCTCGACTCGAACGCCGACACCTGGTCGGAGTGGGAGGTCTTCGGCGGTCCGGCCGGGGCGGTCCCGACGCTCGGCCGCAACACGGACGGCGGGCTGGAGGTGTTCTCGCTCGCCCCGGGCGGCGCCAACCTGCACCATCGGGTGCAGCGGCCGGACGGAAGCTGGTACGACTGGGAGGAGTTCGGCGGCCCGGCCGGTGCCGCCCCCGCCGTCGCCCGTGACGCGAGTGGCCGGCTGGAGGTCCTGGCGCTGAGCCCCGGTGGTGCCTCCGTCGCCCGCCGACGCCAGGGGGCGCCGGGATCGCTCGCCTGGGAACCCTGGGAACCGGGATTCGGCGGAGCCGCGGGTGCGCCCCCCGTTGTCGCGGCCAACGCCGACGGCCGGCTGGAGGCGTTCGCCCTCTCGCCCGGCGGTTCCGGGATCTACCACCGCTGGCAGGAGGCGCCGGGCGGCCCTTGGACCGCCGCGTGGCACCCGTTCGGGACCGCGGCGGGCGCCGCGCCGAGGGTGGCGCGGGACGGCAGCGGCCGGCTCACCGTCACCGCGATCGGGCCGTCCGGTGTGGGGACGTTTCACCGTCGGCAGTCCGTGCCCAGCGGCGGCTGGGACGACTGGCTGCCGCTGTTCGGCTGGAGCGCCGCCGCCCCGACTCTCGCCGTCAACGCCGACGGCCGCCTGGAGGCCTTCTCCCTGGCGCCCGGCGGGGCACGGCTCAGTCACCGCCGGCAGGTCGCCCCGGGCGGCGGCTGGGACTCCGGCGCGGAGTTCGGGGAACCCGGCATCCGTCTCGCCGCCACGCCCATGGCCGCGATCGACCCCGCCGGGCGGACCCATGTCTTCGCCGTCACCCCCGAGGGCCGGATACGCCGGCGGGTCCAGGTCAGGCCGGGCGGCGGGTGGGGACCGTGGGCGACATTCGGCGATCGGCCGGTCGCACCGGTCGTGTCGGGCAGTCCCGCCCCCTGAACAGGGGCCGGATCTCGCCACCCGACGAGGGCGAACACGGCTGCGAACCCACCGGAAGGCATGCCTCCCCGGCCGTGTGCGGTGCCCTTCCCCACACTGCGGCGAGCAGCGGAGACGTCCACGGCCGGCGGGTCGACGTGTGCGGGCCCGGTCCGACAGAAGCTGGGAAACCATTTTAAAACACAGCTCTTGACGCGGAATTCGAGTGCATTTGGGTCACCGGAGGAACGCCTGGCCCGCCCCACGGGCAACCGGCCCCGGGGCCACGGGATTCGGGAGCCTCCGCCCGCCCGCGGCGGCCCCGGCCGAAGTGGCCGAAGCCCGCCGGTTCACCCCCTGACGGCTGGGTATTGTTGCGCCCGTCCGATATTCCAGGACACGCGGAACCGGGGGGTGAGCGGTGAGCGGCGTAGTCGTCCATCTGCCGCAGGGGAGCGGCGCCGACGGCGGTGAACCGGTGACGTTACGGCTGGGCCCTGGCGAGGTCGCGCGGTTCGGGCGCGGTTCTCCCACGACTCCGGTCGAACTCCGCCTGGACGACGACGCGGTGTCCCGGCTCGCGGGCGAGATCCGTGTGACCGACGATCACTGGCAGCTGACGAACCACAGCACCAGCCACAGCTATCTGGTGGAGAACCCGGAGGGAGCGGGCGAGTACCTGAGGGTTCAGCCGCGCAGGGTCGGCGCCCCCATTCCCTTCGAGTTCTCGCGCGTGGTGCTGCCCACCCGCAGCCAGGTGCCCGTCGCCTTCCAGGTGTTCGCGCCCGACCATGTCTATCTGGACCCGGACGTCATGGGCGTGCTGTGGGGGAGTCGCACCGTCACGGCGTACTCCCTCGACGAGACGGCCACGTACTTCCTCGTCCTGGTCGCCCTGTGCGAGCCGCGCCTGCGCGACCAGTCACGGGTCGCGGTGCCCACCACGCCCCAGATCGTGGAGCGTCTCAACGGACACACCACCTCCGGTGCCCTGACAGCGCGGGCCATCAGCTCCCACATCGACTACCTCGCCGAGCAGAAGCTGCGCATCGGCCCACCGGACGTGCACGACCCAGGCAAGGCCGACCGCCGCAACGGCAAGCGGGAGGAGATCGTCGGGCTCGCGCTCCGCTTCGGGCTCGTACGGGAGGAACACCTCGCGCTGCTGCCACCGCCGGCGGGCGCGGCCGGGCGGGAGCGGCAGCCGGCGAGATGACACCACTGCACGGCCCGGGCGGCACCACGGGAGAGCCCGCGGACCTCCTGCCGAGCGGCTACCGCGCGGGGGAGTGGCTGGTCAGCGAACTGATCGGCGTCGGTGGCTGGTCCACGGTCTACGCCGCCCGGCCATCCGGTCGCACCGGGGGACCGGCCCGGCCCGCCGAGGTCGCGCTCAAGGTCATGCCGACCGCCGGACTCGCGCCCCGCCAGGCACGCCGGATCGTGGAGTCCGCACACCGTGAGGTCGAGCTCGGCCGCAGGACGGGGCACCCGCGCCTGATCGGTCTCATCGAGTCGTTCGTCCTCAGAGCGCCGGACCGGCCGTCGCTGGACGGCGCGATCGTCCTCGTGATGGAACGGGCCGCGCGCAGCCTGCGCGAACTCCTCGACGCCGGGGTGCCCGAGGCGGACCGCGGCCGGCTGATCGAGGGCATCTGCGAGGGACTCGCCCACCTCCACCGCTCGGGCTGGGTGCACGCCGACCTCAAACCCGAGAACGTACTGCTCGGCCGGGACGGCTCGGTGAAACTCTCGGACTTCGGTCTCGCCACCGAACTGACCGGCACGCACGGCTACGCGCCGCCCCTGGGCACCCTCGACTATCTGCCGCCCGAGCGCTGGAAGGCCCCTCTCGGCGCACTGGGCGTGCAGGTCCGGCCGAGCACCGACATCTGGGCCCTGGGCATCGTCATCCACGAGGTGTTCGCCTCCGGCACCTCACCCTTCGCCGGTGCCACGCCCGTGGCGCGCGGCGCCGCCGTCCAAGAGTACGGCGGGGGCCGTGCCCCGCTGCGCATGGACCATGCCGTCCCGCCGTTCTGGCGCGACCTGGCCGCGGACTGTCTGGCCCCGACGCACGAGGCACGCGCCGAGCACACAGCCGACAGCCTGCTCGGCCGCATCGCCGCCGGGCAGCCGACGCGGCGCTACAGGGGCGCACGGCCGCACGGCCGGGCCCGCACGGCCCTGCTCGTCGTCGCCCTGTGCGCCACCGCGGGCGCGACACTCTCGGGCGAAGCCTCTCGGAAGGACCTCGTCCGGCCCACCGGCGCCGGCGAACTCACTGTGTTCAACGCCGAACGAGGCTGTCAGGACCGGACCGACCGAGACCTGCGGTGCAGTCTGGGGCTGGCGATCAACCCGAGGCGCCCGTACACCCCCGGCAACGTCGTCCCGACCCGGGTGTGGCACGGCGACGTCCTCATCGCCGAATGCCAACTGCCGTACGGCCTGCCCATCGTCGACGAGGACGACCTGAGGTCCACCCGATGGTTCCGGGTACGGCTCCCGAGCGGCTCGGCACCCGCCGCCGCCTGGCTCCCCGCCGTACGCACCAAGGACCGGCCCCCGCTTCCGAATTGCCCCTAACCCACGGCCTCCTGACATTTGGCCGGTGCGTCGGCCCGCCGATACGCGCCACGGGACAGTGCGTCTATCTCCCCCGCCGCAACCAACGACGCCAGGTCGCGGGGTGACAACAAAGCCTGACGCGCCTGTGCTGTGGTGAAGGTGGCGGAGAGCCCGGCCAGCCGTTGCTTCAGGCGCGAGTCTTCCATGGCATTCACGTATCAAATGGTCCCCACAGGTCCCTCGGAGGGGATCGGTTTGATTCAGCCTGCCGGTGCGGTGACGGCGGGTGCCCTTTGACCTCGCTCGGACGGCGGTGGTCCGGCGTGCGGTGAGTGCCACGAACCTCCAGGTCAGACGCCTGTCTCGAGGGGATTTCCCCGGGGACTTTTCGGGGACTTTTCGCCGTTGGCTGCCTACAAGGTATCCGACGGAGCAGGTTCGACCGCTTCGATGGACCGCCGTACTCGTAATGCGTAGGTCTCGGGTTCGAATCCCGAAGGCGGCTCCACTGGGGTCTCAGGTCAGATGGCATCTGACCTGGGGTTTTGCTTTCCTGGATGAAGCGGGGCCTTCTGTGGTGATCACGGAGAGCCCCACGAGTCCTCACGTTGGGACAGCTTTGGCACGCGGCCGCTGGGATCAAAGGGGGCCCGCATAGGATCGGCCTGGCAGTTCCTGCCGTGACACTGATGCGATGTCAGATCTTTCGGCGATTCCGGTCCGTCAATCCCCGAGGAGCTTCCTGGCCTCGGCAGGGTCCATCAGGTTCGACCATGCCTGTTCCGCGGGGAGCAGGTCCCGGTCGGGAAGGCGTGATTCGGGGAACCAGCCTTCGCGATCGCAGCCGGGGACGATGTCCAGCACGATGCGGACGAGGTCACCGGGGACCGAGCCGGTGATCCGTACTGCGACGTACGCCTCATGTCCTTCGTGGGCGCGGATCTGGATGCCCAGTGTGAAGGTGTCGTACGCGATGGTGTGCTCGGCGTCGTCCTGGAGTGAGGCGCTGGCGAGCTGGGGGATGATGTTCTCCAGGCGGCGTATGAAACGGGTGCCTTCCTCCAGGCGGTAGCGCAAGTGGTCATCCCGGTCCGGGAGTAGGCCGCCGACGTACGTCTGCGTGGACAGTGGGCGGGAGTGCTGCGCGTTGTAGGCACTGCGGGCGGCCTTCGCGTCGGTGGCGAGGGCTGTGTAGAAGTCGTCGGCTGAGCCGTCCTCGCGGATGCCTGCGGCCACGAGCCACGGACATGGTTCGGACTTCCAGACCGCGCCGCGCCATCGTTGGACTTTGACCTTGAACAGGACCTGGTCGTCGATGGCGCCGATGCGTTCGTGCGGTCGCTCTTCGGTGCCGATGAAATGCTCCTGGGCTTTGTTCAGCGCAGGGTGATCGACCTCGTCGAGTGGTGTCGTGATGGGCGGGACGGGTAAGCGCAGGTCCTCGGTCAGGCAGCGCAGAGTGGGGCGCGTTCGATCCACCGGGGCGTTACCTCTCCTCGTCGATCCCACCGAGCCGGTCGATGTCCTCGGCGGAGATGCCCGTCAGCAGCGCGACGCGGGACTTCGTGGTCCCGTCCAGTACGCGCATGGACTCGGCCATGCCTCGTCGGATCTCCTCGCGGCGATGCTCTATGTACATGCGCACCGCGTCCGCCACCAGGTCTTTCTTTGTCACCCCGAGGAAGTGCGCGCCTTCGGTGATCAGCTGGTCGGTCTCGAGATCCACCTTCAGGGGAGCTGCCGTGCGTGGCTTCGATCCCGCAGACTGCGTCGTCATGTCCGAACCTCCAGTACCCCAGGGTACTCCGATACCCGGCGGCGGCGCGGCGGCCAGGCCGCCCGGTGTTGAGGAGGCCCCGCGCCCACTTCGTGATCAGTTGTTCGGCGAGGCGCCACGGCCGGTTGCGCTGTCGCTGTGGAGCGGTCCGCGCCTGGGGAACGGAGTCGATCACGTGGGCGGCCCATTCTATGAGGCGTTCGCTGCGATCGAGTTCGGCCGGGACGGTGTGCCGTTCTATGTAGCGGGCAATGCGACGATGCCCGGTCCGTGGTCCGGACCCGCGAAGCCGCGGTCGGACTTTTCGGGGACTTTCCGCCGCGTAAGCAGGGAAGGCCCTGACAGCGCTGAAAGACACGAACGCGCTGGTCAGGGCCCGTCCCCTCAGCACTCGATGACGTTCACCGCGAGCCCGCCCCGCGCCGTCTCCTTGTACTTGACCTTCATATCGGCGCCCGTCTCCTTCATGGTCTTGATGACCTTGTCGAGGGAGACGTGGTGCCGTCCGTCGCCGCGCAGCGCCATACGGGCCGCCGTGACGGCCTTCACCGAGGCCATGCCGTTGCGCTCGATGCAGGGGATCTGGACGAGGCCGCCGACCGGATCGCAGGTGAGGCCGAGGTTGTGTTCCATGCCGATCTCGGCGGCGTTCTCGACCTGCTCGGGGGTGCCGCCGAGGACCTCGGCCAGGCCGCCGGCGGCCATGGAGCAGGCGGAGCCGACCTCGCCCTGGCAGCCGACCTCGGCGCCGGAGATGGAGGCGTTCTCCTTGAAGAGCATGCCGATGGCGCCCGCGGCGAGGAGGAAGCGGACGATGCCGTCGTCGTGGGAGTCAGGGTTCGAGCCGGGGACGAAGTTGGCGTAGTAGTGGAGGACGGCGGGGATGATGCCGGCCGCGCCGTTGGTGGGGGCGGTGACCACGCGGCCGCCCGCGGCGTTCTCCTCGTTGACGGCCATGGCGTAGAGGGTCACCCACTCCATGGCGTGGGTCGCCGGGTCGCCCTCGGCGCGCAGCGCGCGGGCGGCGGTGGCGGCGCGGCGGCGGACCTTGAGGCCGCCGGGGAGGATGCCCTCGCGGGACAGGCCCCGCTCGACGCAGCTTTGCATGACGCGCCAGATCTCCAGCAGGCCCGCTCGGATCTCCGCCTCGGTGCGCCAGGCCTTCTCGTTCTCCAGCATCAGGGCGGAGATGGACAGGCCGGTCTCGCGGGACAGGCGCAGCAGCTCGTCGCCGGTGCGGAAGGGGTACTTCAGCGCGGTGTCGTCGAGCTTGATGCGGTCCGCGCCGACCGCGTCCTCGTCCACGACGAAGCCGCCGCCGACGGAGTAGTAGGTCTTCTCCAGGAGGGGCAGGCCGTCGGCGTCGTACGCGAACAGGGTCATGCCGTTGGCGTGGTACGGCAGCGAGCGGCGGCGGTGCAGCACCAGCTCGGCGGACTCGTCGAAGTCGATCTCGTGCTCGGTGCCGATCTCCGCGCCGAGCAGCCGCAGCCGCTTGGTGGTGCGGATGCGGTCCATCTCGTCGTCGGCGGTCTCGACGTCCACGGTGCGCGGGGAGTGGCCCTCCAGGCCGAGGAGGACGGCCTTGGGGGTGCCGTGGCCGTGGCCGGTGGCGCCGAGGGAGCCGAAGAGTTCGGCGCGTACGGCGACGGTGTGGGCCAGCAGGCCGTCGTTCTTCAGCCGGCGGACGAACATCCTCGCGGCGCGCATGGGGCCGACCGTGTGGGAACTGGACGGGCCGATGCCGATCGAGAAGAGATCGAAGACGGAGATGGCCACCGGTGAACTCCTTGCGTCTGCACGGTGGGTGCGTGCGTGGTGGTGCGGGGTGTGTGGGGGCGCGGGGGTGGTGCGCCCCCACACACCTTGCGGGCCCGATTACTTCTTCAGGTCCGGGTACAGAGGGTGCTTGTCGGCGAGCGCGGTGACGCGCGCCTTCAGCCCCTCCGCGTCGTAGGACGGCTGGAGCGCCGCGGCGATGATGTCGGCGACCTCGCGGAAGTCGTCGGCGGTGAAGCCGCGGGTGGCCAGCGCCGGGGTGCCGATGCGCAGGCCGGAGGTGACCATCGGGGGGCGCGGGTCGTTCGGGATGGCGTTCCGGTTGACCGTGATGCCGATCTCGTGCAGCCGGTCCTCGGCCTGCCGGCCGTCCAGCTCCGAGTCGCGCAGGTCGACCAGGACGAGGTGGACCTCGGTGCCGCCGGACAGCACGGAGACCCCGGCCTTGGCCACGTCGGGCTGGGTGAGCCGCTCGGCCAGGAGCCGCGCGCCGTCGAGGGTGCGCTGCTGGCGCTCCTTGAACTCCTCGCCCGCCGCGATCTTGAAGGCCACGGCCTTCGCCGCGACCACATGCTCGAGCGGGCCGCCCTGCTGACCGGGGAAGACCGCGGAGTTGATCTTCTTGGCCAGCTCGGCGGTGGACAGGATCACCCCGCCGCGCGGGCCGCCGAGGGTCTTGTGGGTGGTGGTGGTCACCACATGGGCGTGCGGCACCGGGGAGGGGTGCAGCCCGGCCGCCACCAGGCCCGCGAAGTGGGCCATGTCCACCATCAGGTACGCGCCGACCTCGTCCGCGATCCGGCGGAAGGCGGCGAAGTCCAGCTGGCGCGGGTACGCGGACCAGCCCGCGATCACCAGCTTGGGGCGGTGCTCCTTGGCCAGCCGCTCGACCTCGTCCATGTCGACCAGGCCGGTCTCGGCGTCCACGTGGTAGGGCACCACGTTGTAGAGCTTGCCGGAGAAGTTGATCTTCATCCCGTGGGTGAGGTGACCACCGTGCGCCAGGTTCAGGCCCAGGATGGTGTCACCGGGGGAGAGCAGGGCGAACATCGCGGCCGCGTTGGCCTGCGCGCCGGAGTGCGGCTGCACGTTGGCGTGCTCGGCGCCGAACAGCGCCTTGACGCGGTCGATGGCGATCTGCTCGACGACGTCGACGTGCTCACAGCCGCCGTAGTAGCGGCGGCCCGGGTAGCCCTCGGCGTACTTGTTGGTCAGGACCGAGCCCTGGGCCTCCATGACCGCGACCGGAGCGAAGTTCTCCGAGGCGATCATCTCCAGGGTGGACTGCTGGCGGTGGAGTTCGGCGTCGACCGCGGCGGCTACGTCCGGGTCGAGCTCGTGCAGGGAGCTGTTGAGAAGCGACATCAGGGTCCCGATCGAAGGAGGGGGTCAGTTTTCGGTGAAGGAGGAGTAAGCGTCGGCGGAGAGCAGCTCGTCCGGCTCGTCCGTCACCTTCACCTTGAACAGCCAGCCGCCCTCGAAGGGGGCGGAATTCACCAGCGCCGGGTCATTGACCACGTCCTCGTTGACCTCGGTGACCTCGCCGGAGACCGGCGCGTAGAGATCGCTGACGGATTTCGTGGACTCCAGCTCGCCGCAGGTCTCACCCGCGGTGACCGTCGTGCCGACCTCAGGGAGCTGGACGAAGACGACGTCGCCGAGCGAGTTGGCCGCGAACTCGGTGATGCCGACCGTCGACACACCGTCCTCGTCGGCGGCCGACAGCCACTCGTGCTCCTTGCTGTAACGCAGCTGCTGGGGGTTGTTCATAGTCCGATTCTCCTGGATACGGGGGAGTGCTTGGGAAACGGGTCTTGCCTGGTGGGACAGGCGGCAAGAGCGGCGGCGGCCGCGACGGGCGCTCAGCGCCGCTTGTAGAAGGGGAGGGCCACGACCTCGTACGGCTCATGGGTGCCCCGGATGTCCACCGACACCCCCGCGGTGCCCGGCGCGGCGTGCCCGGCGTCCACGTACGCCATCGCGATCGGCTTCCCGAGGGTGGGCGAGGGCGCGCCCGAGGTGACCTCGCCGATCACCGTGCCGTCCGCGCCGACGACCGCGTACCCCGCGCGCGGGACCCGGCGGCCCGCCGCGACCAGGCCGACCAGCGCCCGCGGCGGGGCGGTCTCGGCCTGCCGCGCCGCCGTCTCCAGGGCCGCGCGCCCGGTGAAGTCACCGGGCTTGCCGAACTTCACCACCCGGCCGAGCCCCGCGTCGAACGGCGTGGTCCCGCGGGTCAGCTCATGCCCGTACAGCGGCATCCCGGCCTCCAGGCGCAGCGTGTCCCGGCAGGAAAGACCGCACGCGATCAGCCCGGCCGGGGCGCCCGCCTCGGTCAGCGCCTGCCACAGCCGCTCGGCGTCCTTCGGCGCGACGAACAGCTCGAAGCCGTCCTCGCCGGTGTAGCCGGTGCGGGCGATCAGCGCCGGGACGCCCGCGACCGTGCCCGGCAGGCCCGCGTAGTACTTGAGGCCGTCCAGATCGGCGTCGGTCAGGCCGCTCAGGATCGTGGCCGCGGCCGGCCCCTGGACGGCGATCAGCGCATAGGCGTCCCGGTCGTCCCGCACGGCCGCGTCCAGGCCCGCGGCGCGCTCGGTCAGCGCGTCCAGCACCACCTGGGCGTTCGAGGCGTTGGCGACCACCAGGAACTCCTGGTCACCGAGGCGGTAGACGATCAGGTCGTCCAGGATGCCGCCCTCGGCGTCGCAGATCATGGTGTAGCGGGCCCGGCCGACGGCGAGCGCCGACAGATGGCCCACCAGCGCCCGGTCCAGGGCGGCGGCGGCCTGTGGCCCGGTGAGTGTGATCTCGCCCATATGGGAGAGGTCGAAGAGGCCGGCGCGGGTGCGCACCGCGGTGTGCTCGTCGCGCTCGCTTCCGTAGCGCAGCGGCATCTCCCAGCCCGCGAAGTCGGTCATGGTGGCGCCGAGCGCGCGGTGCGTCGCGTCCAGCGCGGTACGGCGAGGCGCGGACGGGGGGGACGAGGCGGAGAGGGGAGACGAGGGGGACGGGGCGTCGGTCATGGGGCTGGCTCCAGGGCGGGACGGCGACGAGGACGACGAGGACGAGTCCTCCCCATCTGTCATCGGAACCTGAGAGGTTCGCCGTGACCCCTTCTCCCGGCCGGCGTCGGAGACGTCGTCGCGGAGAGCGGTCCGGCTTGCACCGTGGGTGGAGCCACGCCAGCGGCTCGCTTTTCAGATCTGCCTCGCCCGCGCGGTATCGGGGCCTGAGAGATTCAAGGGAGGACTTGCTCCTTCGGCGCCCCGGACGGCCGGCACTGCTGCCGGTGGCCGAGGACTCTCCCGCGCGGATTCAAGCGGCCTGTATGGAGTTGCGCGCAACATCATCGCACGTACGCCCGAGAAGGGAAGACCCGCTCGCCCCGCGCCGCCGCCCACCCCGGTTCACAAGGCATGAAAGTCCGTCCCACAGGAAGACCACCTTGAAGGACATTACCTTTTCTTGACACTCTTCGGTGAAGAGCCGCAGTGACCGACCTAGGAGGACGATCACGGTGCAGGGGCAGGGTACGTACGGGACGACATGTGGGCCCCTGCCGGTGACGCAGGGCGCGGCGCCAACCGGAGGCGCGACCGGAGGCGTGATCAGACCGGGGCGCCGGGCGGCGGTGCACGACCTGCGCGGTGGCGGCGGCGTTGTCGACGGCGACGGCGACGGCGACGGCGACGGGGGCGACGGCGGCGGCGCGGCCGGGCCCGGGCCCGGGCCCGGGCCCGGACCCGGCCGCGGGTCCAGACCCGGACTCGGCGCGCGCGAGCTGCGCTACCGCACCGGGGACATGGTGGTCGCCTCCGGCCTGCCCGGCAGCGGCAAGAGCACCATGATCGGCCAGGCCGTGCCCGGCCTCGACCAGTCCGGCGGCCCGGTGCTGCGGGTGGACTCACAGGACGCCCGCGAGCGCTGGGAGCGGCGGCTGCCCCGCTGGCTGCCGTACGCCCTCTACCGCCCGCTGGTGCGCTACGCCCACTACGCCGGGCTGCGCCGGGCGCTGCGCTCGGGCGCCAGCGTCGTGGTGCACGACTGCGGCACCCTCTCCTGGGTGCGCCGCTGGCTGGCCCGCGACGCCCGGCGCACCGGCCGCCGGCTGCACATGGTGCTGCTGGACGTGGAGGCCGCGGTGGCCCTGGAGGGGCAGGCCGCGCGCGGCCGTGCGGTCTCTCGCTACGCCTTCGGACGGCACCGCCGCGCGGTGGGGCGGCTGGTCGTCGCCGCCGAGGGCGGGCGGCCGCCCGAAGGCTGCGCGTCGGTGGCGCTGCTGGACCGCACGGCCGCGAGCGCACTGCGCCGGATCGGCTTCGAGTGACGCGCGGCAGGGCGAGGGGAGGCGGCCGTCCTCAACCCTGGTCGGGGGCCGCGTCCACCGGGCGCGGCAGCGGCATGGGGGCGACGGCGTCGTCGGTCGCCTCGGCGGCGGAGAGCGGGGAGGCGGCGGTGGTGAAGGGCTTCGGCGCGGCGGGCTTCGCCGCGGGCTTCTGACCGGGCCTCATGGCGCCGGGCTGGTCGGCGTTCTGGTTCGGGGCGCTGGGCTTCGCGCTCGGCTTCTGGGCACCGGGCTTCTGGGCACCCTGCTGGTCCTGGGCGCCCGGCTTCTCGGCGGCGCCCGGCTTCTCGGTGCCGGGCTTCTCCGCGGCGCCGGGCTTCTCGGTACCGGGCTTCTCGGTGCCGGGCTTCTCCGGGTTCGGCTTCGGGGCGGGCGTCCGGGCGGCGAGGGCGGACGCCTCCACGGCGACGGTCGACGCCTCGTCCGGGAGCGGCAGCATCGGGGGCGTCATCGGCAGGTCCATCCCGGGGAGCGGGCCGATGAGGGCGTTGAGCAGCTCCAGGATGGCGTCGCCGATACGGGGGAGCGCCGCGGCGGCCGCGTCCGCGTCGCCCGCGGCGACGGCGTCCAGCAGGTCGTCGATCGCCCGCTGGAGCTCGTCCAGAGGGTCCGTCGAGACGTCCGTCGGCATGGTCTGGGCGTACGGCGGGGTCGCGGTCTCACCCTGCCCGGCGGCCTGGGGCGGCTTCATGCCCTGGTTGTTCTGGTTGCCCTGGTCGGCGGCCTGCGGCGGCACGGTGATCTGGCCCTGGCCCTGGCCCGCGTTCTGCCCCTGGCCCTGCTCCTGCCCCTGGCCCTGCTCCTGCCCCTGGCCCTGCTCCTGCCCCTGGCCCTGCTCCTGTCCCTGCTCCTGCCCGGGCGGCGTGTCGTCGCGGCGCTCCCGGCCCTGCGTGGTGGCGTTCGGGCCCTGGGCCGCCTCGGCGGACTCGCGGGCGGTCTTCACCGCGCTGTCGATCGCCGTCGCGTGCTTGACCAGCTCGGCCTCGGAGAGCATCCCGCCGGGGGCCTCCTCCACCGCCATGGCCAGGTCGGCGACCCGGTCGAGAAGGACGCGCAGATCGCGCATCGCCTGGGTCTGGGCCGCGGTCAGCGGCTCCTTGGCGAGCGCCGTGGGGGCGGGGGCCTTGGCGCCGGCCGTGCCCCCGTTTCCGCCGACCGTGGCGGCGGACAGGCCGGCGGTGCCGAACAGCAGGGAGCCGGCCATGACAGAGGTGACGAGGACTTCGGCCTTGCGAGACGCGCGGATCATGAGACCTTCCTTCGCTGTGGTGATGTATGGGCGTACTCGGCACCACGGTGCGAGGGGTGCAAACCGAGCGCAACTTGACGATTACGTTCGGAAATGGTCAAAAGACCGTCAAAAGCTGTCCGGGATCGGCTGTTGCCTCCCCTTCGACCTGGGGATTTGCTGTGGAGATCACCGGCCGCCGATGCCGCAAGTCCATGCAGCCGTTAGGGTTCCTGTGCAGGTCGGACGAGATGGCGGTTGAGGCGGAAATGAGCATCCCGGAGCAGCACGGTCCAGCACCGGCTCACGGAGGGTTCCCTGACGGTGCGTTCCCTGCGTTTTCCGAGGCTCCCGGGTTCCCGGGCAACGAGCTCGAGGAAGTGCTCGCGGCCTCGGTCGACGTCCCCGGCGCCGGCGCCCGGATCGTCGAGACCCTGGCCCGCAGCCACGTCTGGGTCCCGCTGCCCAACGGCGGCGGCCCGGACAACAGCGACCTGGACCTGCCCACCATGGAGATCGAAGGCGCCGCGTATGTGCCGGTGTTCAGCTCCGAGCAGCAGTTCCTTCAGGTCGTCGGCGCCCATATGACGTTCACCGTCGCCCCGGCCGTCGAGTTCGCCCGCGGCCTGCCGCCCCAGCTCGGCATCGCCGTGAACCCCGGCGGCGCCGTCGGCGTCCCGCTTCCGCCGCCCGCCGTGGCCGAGCTGTGCCGCACCGGGCGCTCCGAGCTGGACGGCCCGGTCACCGGCGGCCGGGTGCGGCTCTTCGAGCCGGACTGGCAGGAGGAGCCGGTCGACTTCCTGGCCGCCGCCGGGCTCGAGTTCGGCAAGGTGGCCGGGTTGCGGTCTGCCCGGCGCGCCCTGGCCAGCGTCGAGGGGGAGCCGCCCGCGCTGTTCGTCGGCGTCGAGCTGGACCTCCCCGGCCCGGAGGGCCAGGCCGGCGCGGTGGACGCGCTCGGACGGGCGCTCGGCGTGGTGCCGCTGCCGTGGACGGTTCAGCTGGTTCTGCTGGACATCGCGCAGGATCCGGTGGCGGACTGGATGCGCGAGCGGGTGCGACCGTTCTACGACCGTGACCGCTGAGTCGCCCAGGAGACCACTGTAGGGGCCCGTAAGCTGGTTGGATGACCGGTGGCGGGGCGCGTCCGTGCGCCCTTGGTAGCGGTGTGGACAGGCCGAGAGAGGGGCGGACCCAGGTGAGCGCGGGAGGCGGCCACATCGAGCGGATGCTTCAGCAGGTCGCTCCGGGACGGTATGACGCCTATGAGTCGCTGCTGTACGCCCTCGCCGAAGGCCAGGTGTGGATGCTGCTGTGGCAGGGCGCGCCCGGCTCGCCCGACGCGCAGTACGGCAACATGGACGTGGGCGGGCTCGGCTACGCCCCCTGTGTGACCTCCGCTCAGGAGCTCGCCGCCAGCGGCTGGAGCCGCGCCCATGAGGTGGTGAGCGGGCGCCAGATCGCGGCCTCCCTCTTCCCCGACCGGTACGGCCTGTGGCTCAATCCGCACGCCCCCGGCGGCGGTGTCGGCATCCCCTGGCTCGATCTGCGCAGGATCGCCGGCGGCCTGGACCGGCTGCCCGCGGGGCCGCTGCGGCTCAGCGAGCCCTCCCTCGAACTCTCGCAGTTCTACGCCCTGTTGGGGCAGAACGCGCATCGCACGCCCGCGGTGCGGTCGCTGCGCCGCGCCTGGGTGCAGCCCGCGCTCGGCGCGCCGTATCTGGCCATCGGGCTGGATCTGTACGACGGCGGCGCCGCGGCCGTGGAGTCGGCCCGGGTGATGATGCGCCAGTCGGTGGGCGCGGTGCCCGAGGGGCTGCCGGTCTCCACCGTCGCGATGTCCGACGAGTACGACCCGGTGGCGATGTGGATGCGGGCCAGCGCGCGTCCGTTCTTCGACCGGGACGCGTTCGGGGCGGCCCAGCCCGCTCCGGCCCATGGCTACGGGTACCCGCCGCCGCACGGCGGCCAGCGGTCGGGGCCCGCGCCGAGCGCCTGGTAACCGCCTTGTTCGGCGCGCCCCGGTGCTCCCGCGCGCGTTCACGCGCGGCGCTCCGCGCCCGTTCACGCCCTAACACTCCCGTTTGACAGTCCTGTTAACGGGACATTCCGTACCGCTCAGCGGAGTTGTGTTCCGGATAACGGAACACCCCTCACCACATCACGGTTAGGCATCCATTGCCGTGATGGGCTGGCGGGTGATCACAAGCGCGATGAAGACTCCCGCAACAGGAGGTGTCCGTACCTGTGGGTAGCGTGTGCCCCTCCTTCATAAAACTTCCGCACCACGAGCACAACCTTCACCTGCGTTTGTGAACCACGCCGCTACAGCGGCAGGTCGTGGGCCGGTCACCACCGGTCGAGAGGGGTCCCCACCACCATGACGGCACCATTGCACAGCACAGGCACGGATGCGGAGCCGGACGCATCCGTCGATGTCGCAGCGGATGTAGTCAAGGCCTCGGTCGAAGGGCGGTCGCTGCGTCAGATCGCCTGGACGCGCCTCAAGCGGGACAAGCTCGCGCTGGCCGGTGGGGCCGTGGTCGTCTTCCTGGTGCTGGTGGCCGTCTTCGCGCCGCTGATCGTGAGCCTGCTGGGGCACCCGCCCAACGAGTTCCACCAGGAGGAGATCGACCCGCTGTTCGGCACCCCGAAGGGTTCGATGGGCGGCATCAGCTCCGACTTCCTCTTCGGCGTCGAACCGTCGAACGGCCGCGATGTGTTCAGCCGGATCGTCTACGGCGCGCGGATCTCGCTGCTGGTGGCCTTCCTCGCGGCGGTCGTCGCCGTGGTCCTGGGGACCGTCTTCGGCATCATCGCGGGGTATTTCGGCGGCTGGATTGACACCGTTATCAGCCGCGTGATGGACATGCTGCTGGCCTTCCCGCAGCTGCTGTTCATCATCTCCCTGGTCTCCGTGCTCCCGAACGAACTGCTGGGGCTGACCGGCAGCGGGGTGCGTATCGCCATCCTGGTCTCGGTGATCGGCTTCTTCGGCTGGCCGTACGTCGGCCGCATCGTGCGCGGCCAGACGCTGTCGCTGCGCGAGAAGGAGTACGTCGAGGCGGCGCGCAGCCTGGGCGCGGGCCGGCGCTACATCCTCTTCCGGGAGCTGCTGCCCAACCTGGTCGCGCCCATCACCGTCTACGCCACGCTGATGATCCCCACCAACATCCTCACCGAGGCGGCGCTCAGCTTCCTGGGCGCGGGCGTGAGGCCGCCCACCGCCTCCTGGGGTCAGATGCTCTCCAAGGCCGTCGGCACCTATCAGGACGACCCCATGTTCATGATCATCCCGGGTCTGGCGATCTTCATCACCGTGCTGGCGTTCAACCTCTTCGGTGACGGCGTCCGCGACGCCCTCGACCCGAAGGGAACGCGTTGACGGCGACCCGCGCGGCCGCGGCCCAGCCGCACCGATACGAATCTGCCCCTGCCGCACCTGTCAGGCGGCGGTCACCCGAAGGTTCCCCGGCGCCATGCCAAGGACCCATATCCCGGAGGTTGCAAGAAACAATGAAACCCCTACGTTCGTCGAGAAGTAGGCGGATCGCCGGTGCGGCGCTCACCGTCGGTGCCCTGATGGCCACCGCGGCGTGCGGCGGCGGCTCCAAAGACGACAAGGGCGAGGGCGCCGGTTTCAACGCCGCGGTGACGGGCATCGCCAGCAAGTCGACGAAGACGGGCGGCACGCTCAAGTTCGTCAACAAGCAGGACTTCGACTCGCTCGACCCGCAGCGCCAGTACTACGGCTTCGCCTGGGACTTCTCGCGGTTCTACACGCGACAACTGATCACCTACGCGCCCAAGCCGGGCAAGGAGAGCAACACCCTCGTCCCCGATCTGGCCACCTCCAACGCCAAGATCACGGACGACGGCAAGACCTACACCTACACCCTGCGTGACGGGATCACCTGGGAGGACGGCTCGCCGATCACCGCCCAGGACGTCAAGTACGGCATCGAGCGCATCTGGGCCAAGGACGTCATCTCCGGCGGCCCGGCCTATCTGCGCCAGGTCCTCGACCCCGACGGCAAGTACAAGGGCCCGTACAAGGACACCTCCAAGGACAAGCTGGGCCTGAAGGCGATCGAGACGCCGGACGCGAAGACCATCATCTTCCGTCTGCCCAAGCCCAACGGTGACTTCGAGCAGATGCTGGCCATGCCCACCGGCTCCCCGGTGAAGGCCGACAAGGACACCGGCGCCAAGTACACCAACCAGCCCTTCTCCTCCGGCCCGTACAAGGTCGAGTCGTACAAGCCGGGCAAGGGCGCGGTGCTGGTCCGCAACGACAAGTGGAAGAAGGAGTCCGACCCGATCCGCCCGGCCCTGCCGGACAAGGTCACGGTGGACTTCAACTCCAACCTGGACGCCATCGACCAGCGGCTGATCAAGGGCGACTACGACGTCTTCCTCAGCGCCACCGGCATGAGCCAGGCCGGCCGCAGCGAAGCGATCAAGCAGCACAAGGGCAACGTCGACAACATCCCGACGAGCTTCGTCCGCTACGTCGACTTCGCCACCAAGGTCGCGCCGTTCGACAACGTCCACTGCCGCAAGGCGGTCTTCTACGCCACCGACTTCGAGGCGCTCCAGACCACCCGCGGTGGCCCGCAGGCCGCCGGTGACATCGCCACCACCATGCTCCCCAAGAGCATCGCGGGCGCGGACGACTACGACCCGTACGGCGTCCTCGAGCGCAAGGGCGCGCCGGACGCGGCCAAGGCCAAGGACGAGCTGAAGCAGTGCGGCAAGCCGGGCGGCTTCAAGACCAACATCGTCGCCCGTACCGACCAGCCGAACGAGGTCGAGGCCGCCGAGACGCTTCAGGAGTCGCTGGCCAAGGTCGGCATCGACATCGAGGTCAACAACATCGACGGCGCCTCCTCGGCGAGCATCACCGGCTCCCCCGAGGTGATGAAGAAGCGCGGCTACGGTCTGTCCATGACGGGCTGGGGCCCCGACTTCCCGACCGGCCAGGGCTTCGAGCAGCCGCTGATCGACGGTCGCTTCATCCAGCAGACCGGTAACTACAACGTCTCCGAGACCAACGACCCGAAGATCAACGGGTACTTCGACGAGGCGCTGAAGGAGACCGACCCGGCCGCGGCGGGCGAGATCTACAAGAAGATCAACCACGCCATCGCCGACAAGGCCGTGCAGATGCCCTTCCTCTACGAGAAGAACATCACCTGGCGCAGCTCGCGGCTGACGAACGCCTTCTCGTCGGGGGCCTACAACGGCCGTTACGACTACTCCCAGCTCGGCGTCGTCAAGTGATGGTTCGCCAAGCGACCGTCACACCCCACCATCGCCGATCTCGATAGGCCCGAAGGGCAGGTGATGGCCGCGGGCGGTGGTCCGGGCGCTCCCCGATCGGGGGCCCCGGACCGCCGCCGGGCCGCGCACAGTGCTTGCTTATGTCATCCGGCGCTTGTTCGCCGTCATCATGATGCTGTTGGTCGTCACGCTCACGACCTTCGCCATCTTCTTCATGATCCCGAAGTGGGCCGGTTCCGATCCCGCGCTCCTCTTCGTCGGCAAACAGTCCGACCCGGAGGCCATCGAGGGCATCAGACAGAAGCTGAGCCTCGACGATCCGCTGCTGGTGCAGTTCTGGCACTTCGTCGAGGGTCTGTTCGCCGGCCGTGACTACGCCAACGGCAACGACGTCACCCACTGCCCCGCGCCCTGCTTCGGCTACTCCTTCCGCACCGAGCAGGCCGTGTGGCCGCAGCTGACCGACGCCATGCCGGTCACCCTCTCGCTCGCCGCGGGCGCCTGTGTGCTGTGGCTGGTCGGCGGTGTCGCCGCCGGTGTCGTCTCCGCGCTGCGCCGGGGCACCCTGTGGGACCGCGCCGCGATGGGCGTCGCCCTCGCCGGTGTCTCGCTGCCCATCTACTTCACCGGTCTGCTCTCCCTGGCCATCTTCAGCTACCAACTGAACTGGATCGACGCGGACTACACGAGCATCAGCGACGACCCGGCCATGTGGTTCCAGAGCCTGATCCTCCCCTGGATCACCCTGGCCTTCCTCTACGCCGCGACCTACGCCCGGCTCACCCGCGCCACCATGCTGGAGATCATGGGCGAGGACTACATCCGCACGGCCCGCGCCAAGGGCCTGCGGGAGCGCGTCGTGATCGGACGGCACGCCATGCGCTCCACCTGGACCCCGATCCTCACCCTGCTCGGCCTGGACCTCGGCGCCCTGCTGGGCGGCGCGGTGCTGACCGAGACCACGTACAACCTGCCGGGCCTCGGCCGGCTCGCGGTGACCGCGATCAGCAACAAGGACCTTCCGGTCATCCTCGGCGTCACCTTGATGGCGGCCCTGTTCATCGTGGTGGCCAACCTCATCGTGGACCTCCTGTACGCCGTCGTCGACCCGCGAGTGAGGCTCGGATGACCGAGATCGAGAAGTCCGAGACGCCCGGCGGCGAGCTGCCGGCCACCGGCACCGCGCTCGGGGAGGTGGCCGCGGCCGGTTCCCCCGCCCCCACCGCCTTCCTCGAGGTGCGTGACCTCCAGGTGCACTTCCCGACGGACGACGGCCTGGTCAAGTCCGTGGACGGGCTCAGCTTCCGGCTGGAGAAGGGCAAGACGCTCGGCATCGTCGGCGAGTCCGGCTCCGGCAAGTCCGTCACCTCGCTGGGCATCATGGGCCTGCACACCGCCGGGCAGTACGGCCGGCGCAAGGCGCGGATCTCCGGCGAGATCTGGCTGAACGGGCGGGAGCTGCTGGGCGCCGACCCGGACGAGGTGCGCAAGCTCCGCGGCCGCGACATGGCGATGATCTTCCAGGATCCGCTGTCCGCGCTGCACCCCTACTACACCATCGGCCGTCAGATCGCCGAGGCGTACCGCGTCCACAACGAGGTCTCCAAGGACGCGGCCCGCAAGCGCGCCATCGAGCTCCTGGACCGCGTCGGCATCCCCCAGCCGGACAAGCGGGTGGACAGCTACCCGCACGAGTTCTCCGGCGGTATGCGGCAGCGCGCGATGATCGCGATGTCGCTGGTCAACAACCCCGAGCTGCTGATCGCCGACGAGCCGACCACCGCCCTGGACGTCACCGTGCAGGCGCAGATCCTCGACCTCATCCGGGATCTCCAGAAGGAGTTCGGCTCCGCCGTCATCATCATCACCCACGACCTGGGCGTCGTCGCCGAGCTCGCCGACGACCTGCTGGTGATGTACGGCGGCCGCTGCATCGAGCGCGGCCCGGCCGAGAAGGTCTTCTACGAGCCCCAGCACCCCTACACCTGGGGCCTGCTCGGCTCGATGCCGCGCATCGACCGCGACCAGACCGAGCGCCTCATCCCGGTCAAGGGCTCCCCGCCCAGCCTGATCAATGTGCCGTCCGGCTGCGCCTTCCACCCGCGCTGCCCGTACGCCGATGTGCCCAAGGACAACATCACGCGCACGGAGCGGCCGGAGCTGCGTGAGGCCGGGGGCGGCGACCACTTCTCCGCGTGCCATATGACGCAGGAGGAGCGCACGCGGATCTGGACCGAAGAGATTGCGCCGAAGCTGTGACGGACACGAAGGATCCGAAGATGACGGTCCCGGAGCAGGCGACCACCACCCCCGAACCCCTGCTCAAGGTGTCCGGCCTGGTCAAGCACTTCCCCATCAAGAAGGGGCTGTTGCAGCGACAGGCGGGCGCGGTGCAGGCGGTGGACGGCCTGGACTTCGACGTACGGCCCGGGGAGACCCTGGGCGTGGTGGGCGAGTCGGGCTGCGGCAAGTCCACCATGGGACGGCTGATCACCCGGCTGCTCGAGCCCACCTCCGGGAAGATCGAGTTCGAGGGCAAGGACATCACACACCTCGGCACCGCCGCGATGCGGCCGATGCGCCGCGATGTGCAGATGATCTTCCAGGACCCGTACTCCTCGCTGAACCCCCGGCACACGATCGGCACCATCGTCAGCGCGCCGTTCCGGCTCCAGGGGGTCAAGCCGGAGGGCGGCGTCAAGGCGGAGGTGCAGCGGCTGCTGTCGGTGGTCGGCCTCAACCCCGAGCACTACAACCGCTACCCGCACGAGTTCTCCGGCGGCCAGCGCCAGCGCATCGGCATCGCCCGGGCGCTCGCGCTCAAGCCCAAGCTGGTCGTCGCGGACGAGCCGGTCTCGGCGCTGGACGTCTCGATCCAGGCCCAGGTGGTCAACCTGCTGGACGACCTCCAGGAGGAGCTCGGCCTCACGTATGTGATCATCGCGCACGACCTGTCCGTCATCCGGCATGTCTCGGACCGGATCGCGGTGATGTACCTCGGCAAGATCGTCGAGCTGGCGGACCGCAAGGACCTGTACGAGCGCCCCATGCACCCGTACACCAAGGCGCTGCTCTCGGCCGTGCCGGTGCCGGACCCCAGGCGGCGCGCCAAGCGCGAGCGGATCCTGCTCAAGGGCGATGTGCCCTCGCCGATCTCGCCGCCGTCCGGCTGCCGCTTCCACACCCGGTGCTGGAAGGCGACCGAGGTGTGCAAGCAGCAGGAGCCGCCGCTGATCGCGCTGGCGACCGGCCACCAGGTGGCCTGCCACCACCCGGAATCCGTATCCGAGCCCGAGGCGGCCGCGAAGACGGAGAAGAAGCCGGAGTAATCGGGGCCGCCGGGGCCACCAGTGTGCCCGGGGCGGCCCGAGAAGAGGGGATGCCCGACAGATGAGTAAAAATGTCGGGTGTTCATCGATCTGTTCAGCCCGTCCGTCCAGCACTCGCTCGACCTCGCCGGAATCTTCGTCTTCGCGATATCCGGCGCCCTGCTCGCCGTGCGCAAGAACTTCGACGTCGTCGGCATGGCGGTGCTCGCCGAGGTCACCGCGCTGGGCGGCGGGGTGTTCCGGGACCTGGTCATCGGCGCCGTGCCGCCGGCCGCCTTCACCGACCTCGGCTACTTCCTCACCCCGCTCGTCGCCACCGTCATCGTGATCTTTCTGCACCCCGAGGTGGAGCGGATCACGGTGGCGGTGGGCGTCTTCGACGCGGCCGGGCTCGGGCTGTTCTGCGTCACCGGCACGATGAAAGCGTACGACCACGGGCTCGGCCTCACCTTCTGCGCCGTCCTCGGCATGACCACGGCGATCGGCGGCGGCGTGCTGCGCGACCTCCTCGCCCACGAGGTGCCCTCGGTGCTGCGCTGGGACCGCGATCTGTACGCGGTCCCGGCCATCGTGGGCGCGACGATCGCGGCGCTGCTCATCCACTTCGACGCGCTCACGGGCGCCACCAGCGCCCTCGCGGCCGCCATGGCGTTCGCGGTCCGGCTGCTGGCGATGCGGTTCGGATGGCGCGCACCGCGCGCGTGGAACCGGCGCAGCACGGCGGTCGAGGAGGTCTGAGCGGGGCGTCTTCCTGCCTCTGAGCGCCCTCGTGGTTGGATGGCGAGGGGCGGGTCTGATGGGAGAAGGACCGTGAAGGACACGCTGAGCTCGACCGAGGGCGGCCGTTCCGCCCTGCGCCTGGAGCGGCGGATCGCCCATCCGCCGGAGGAGGTCTGGCGGGCCCTGACCGACCCCGCCCTGATGGCCCACTGGTTCCCCGCCGAGGTCAGGCTGGATCCACAGGTCGGCGGGCGGGTGGACTTCGTCTTCCCCGGGCATGACGTACCGGACACCCACGGCGCCGTCACGGAGCTCGACCCGCCGCGCGTCTTCGCCTTCACCTGGGGCGAGGACCTGCTCCGCTGGGAGCTGCGGCCCGAGGGCGACGGCTGTGCGCTGACCCTCACCCACACCTTCCGTGACCGCTTCGGCGCGGCCAGCTTCGCCTCCGGCTGGCACACCTGCGTCTCGGCGCTTGCCACCCTGCTGGAGGGAGCGGAGGCCGGAGCGGAGGCCGGAGCGGAGGCGGGGATCGCCGGGGACACGGCCGAGCTGCACGAGCGCTACGTCGAGGCGTTCGGGCTGGCCGAGGGGGTCGTGGAGATCACCGAGGACGGCTGGCGGCTGCGGTTCGAGCGGCAGCTGGTCCGCCCGGCCGAGACGGTGTGGCAGGCGCTGACCGGCCCGTCCGGCGCCGAGGAGCCCGTGGAGGGCGGCCCGGTGCCGATCGGCTTCCGGACGGACGCGGTCCCGCCCGGCCCGGTCGTGGACGTGGCCGCGCCCCGCGAGCTGACCTACGACTGGCTGCGCGGCGGCCGTCCGGCCGGCCGGGTCCGCTGGCGGCTGACCGACGGCACCGGCCACGGCGCCCGCCTGATCCTCACCCAGACCGGCCCGGCCGAGGCCACCGAGGAGCGGGACGCGGCGTCGGCGGAGTGGCGGAAGCACATCACGCTGCTGGCGACGAAGCTGCTGCACATGCCGGGCTGAGCCGGGGAGGGCCAGGGCCCCCGCTCAGCTCTTGTGGTTGGTGGCGACGGCCGTGGTGGCGGGGACGGGCAGCAGGCCGCGCTCGGCGAAGACCTTCTTGGCGACCAAGGTGGCGTTGAGCGCCTTGGGTATGCCGCAGTAGACCGCCGAGTGCAGCAGCGCCTCGGTGATCTCGGTCGGGGTGAGCCCCACGTTCAGGGAGGCGTTGATGTGCACCTCCAGCTGCGGCTCGCAGCCGCCGAGGCCGGTGAGGATGCCGAGGGTGACCAGCTGCCGGTCCCGCGGGGCCAGCTCCGGGCGGGCGTACATGTCGCCGAAGGCCCAGGCCGCGACCTGGTGGCCCAGCTCGGGGGAGATGTCGGCCAGCGACTCCACCACCCGCTGCCCCACCTCGCCGTCGATCCGGCTCAGCACCTCCATGCCGTACTCGTACCGCTCCTGCTTGATCTTGTCGTTCGCGTTGCTCGCGTTGCTCATGTCGAAGACCGTAGGAGTTGGAGCGCACTCCAAGGCAAGCGGTCCGGGTGTGGCGTGCGCTCCCTGTGCGCCCCGTACGCGCCCCCGGTCAGGCTCGTAGAATCGGGTCCACCATGGTTTACCTCGACCACGCCGCCACCACCCCGATGCTTCCGGAGGCGGTGCAGGCGATGACCGCCCAGCTCGCCGTCACCGGCAACGCCTCCTCACTGCACGCCGCCGGCCGCCGGGCGCGCCGTACCGTCGAGGAGTCCCGCGAATCGCTCGCGGCCTCGCTGGGCGCGCGCCCGAGCGAAGTCGTCTTCACCTCGGGCGGGACCGAGGCCGACAATCTCGCGGTGAAGGGACTGTACTGGTCCCGCAGGGACGCCGACCCCGCCCGCACCCGACTGCTCGCCAGCCCCGTCGAGCACCACGCCGTCCTCGACGCCGTCGACTGGCTCGCCGAGCACGAGGGCGCGCGGGTCGAGTGGCTGCCCGTCGACGCGTACGGGCGGGTGCACCCCGACGCGCTGCGCGAGGCGATCGCCCGCGACCCCTCGGACGTCGCCCTCGCGACCGTGATGTGGGCCAACAACGAGATCGGCACGGTCATGCCGGTGCCGGAACTGGCCGCCGTGGCGGGGGAGTTCGGCATCCCGATGCACGCCGACGCGGTCCAGGCCTTCGGCCAGCTCGACCTCGACTTCGCCGCCTCGGGCCTGGCCGCGATGACGGTCAGCGGCCACAAGATAGGCGGGCCGTACGGCATCGGCGCGCTGCTGCTGGGCCGCGAGTGGACCCCGGCGCCGCTGCTGCACGGCGGCGGCCAGGAGCGCCAGGTGCGCTCCGGCACGCTCGACACCCCGGCCGTCGCGGCCTTCGCGGTCGCGGCCGCCCACGCCGCCGCGCACCGCGAGGAGTTCGCCCGCGAGATCGGCGCGCTGCGCGACGCGCTGATCGGGGCCGTCCAGACGGCTGTCCCCGACGCGATCCTGGGCGGCGACCCGGACCCGGCCGGCCGCCTCCCGGCCAACGCGCACTTCTCCTTCCCCGGCTGCGAGGGCGACTCGCTGCTGCTGTTGCTGGACGCGCGGGGCATCGAGTGCTCGACCGGCTCGGCCTGCACCGCGGGCGTCGCCCAGCCCAGCCATGTCGTCCTCGCCACCGGCACCGACCCCGACCTGGCGCGCGGCACGCTGCGCTTCTCGCTCGGCCACACCTCCACCAAGGCGGATGTGGAGGCGGTGGCGGACGCGATCGGCCCGGTGGTGGAGCGGGCGCGCGGCGCGGGCCTGAGCTAGGAACCACATGACCAAAGGATCGACCAATGACGGAATTCGCCGTGGCGAGAAACATCCCCAGGCGGTTCGGGGTATCTTTCCGACCCGCCTGAACATCCTTCCCGGCGGCTAGTCTCTCCCCGGAATGCAACCCCTTCCGAGGAGGCTCAATGACGAGATTTTCGGTGAGACGGAGCATGACCGCCGCCGCAATTGCCGCACTGGCTCTTGTGGGTACGAGTGCGACGGCACAGGCCATACCGGCCGATTCGGAAGCCGAGCCCGTCACCGGCATCCAGAACTGCTGGGTGGGCGGGCACACCTGGTTCGGCGTCCAGGGCGGCGAGGTCGAGGTCGCGGCGTGCTACGACATCCAGAAGGACGACCAGGGGTACAAGGCCGCCTCCGTTATCCGGATACGCCGGGAAGAGGGAACTCCGGCCCCGGTGAACATCTCGACCTTCGTCACCGGCGGCGAGGACCAAAACCCCACGGTGGCGACCGTGGACGTCTCCAAGGACTCCGTATGGCATGAAGTGCGCAGCCCCTGGAATCGCGCTTCCGCCGTCTATAACGCGTACGGCTCCTACTTCGCTCCCGGGATGAAAGACGCCAACGGCTGGCCGGTGACGACGCCACGCGAGCTAGATTTCATGCACAACGGGCACATCTGGCTCCCGTAAACTCCGCAGAACCGAAGCCCACCGCTACGCTGCCGCACGCACCAGCCGCAGATAGTGGTCCCAGTCCCAGTGCCGCCCGGGGTCGGTGTGGTCGGTGCCCGGCACATCGGAGTGGTTGACGATGTGCTCGCGGTCCGCCGGAAATCCGTACCGCTCGCAGATCCTGGCCGTCAGTTGCGCCGAGGAGCGGTACATCGCTTCCGTGAAGGAGCTCGGCCGGTCCACGAACCCCTCGTGTTCGATGCCGACGCTGCGCTCGTTGTACGGGCGGTTTCCCGCGTGAAACGCGACGTCCAACTCGCGGACCGTCTGCGCGATACGTCCGTCGCGGCGCACCACATAGTGCGCCGCGGCGCCGTGCTCCGGGTTCCGGAACGCCGCCAGCGCGTCGTTGAAGCTGCCCTGGACGACATGGATCACCACTCGGTCGACCGTGTAGTCGTACGGCCGGTCCGCCCGCCGCCAGTTCTCCGGCGAGGCCGCGACCCACCGCGCGCCCGGGTAGTCGACCTCGCCCTCCTCGCGCGGCTGGTCGACGCCGGGCAGCCGCCACCACAGCCGCTCCAGCTCGTCCCGCGCCGCGTAGCCGACCGCGCCCAGCCCGGCGGCGACCCCGCCGAACAGCAGCGCCCGCCGCCCGGGCCCGCGCCGGCCGCCAGGCATCCCGTCGGCGGGCGTCCCGGGCGTCCCGGGCGGCTCTTGGCCGGCGCTGCTGTCCGTGCTCTCGTTCATATAACTGTCAACGGGCGGCGAGGCGCGCGCGGTTCCGCGGCGGCTGTCGGATCATGGCGCAAACCCGCCGTCGACGGACCGACCGCTCTACCCCTAGGTAGGTGAAAGTTGGACCATCTAGTGGCTGGACAGTACTCGATGAGGAGTAGGAGTGAACAGCATGCGTATTGGGTTCTCGCTGCCCCAGTTCGGCGCCCTGGCGCACCGCCCGGAGGACGTGGCGCGGTTCGCGCGGCAGGCCGAGGAGCTCGGCGCGGCGAGTCTGTGGGTCGGCGACCGGCTGCTCGACCCGGTTGATCCGACCGTCGGATACGCGGGCGCCGATACGATCCCGCCGGAATTCCGCACCGCCCTGGACCCCTTCGCCACGCTGGCCACCGCCGCCGCCGTCACCGAGCGGGTCCAGCTCGGCACCAACGTCATCAACGCCCCCTGGTACCCGCCGGCCGTGCTGGCGCGCTCCCTCACCACCATCGACGCGATGAGCGGGGGACGGCTGCTGGTCGGGCTCGGCACCGGCTGGTCCCCGGAGGAGTACGAGGCCGTGAACGTCCCGATGGCCGAGCGCGGCCGCCGCCTCGAGGAGATCCTCGACGCCCTGGCGGCCTGGTGGACCACCAACCCCGTCGAATACCGCGGCGAACACTGGACCGTGCCCGCCTCGTACGTCGACCTCAAGCCGGCCACCCGCCCCCACCCGCCCGTCTACCTGGGAGGCTGGGCCCCCACCGCCCTGAGCCGGGTGGCCCGCCGCGCCGACGGCTGGCTGCCGATCGCCGTCCCGCCCGTCCCGTTCGACCCGCAGGCCGCCGTCATCGGTCCCATGGCCACCATCCGGGAGGCGGCCGAGCGCGAGGGCCGGGACCCCGCCGCCCTCGACGCGATCCTGCGGGTCAACCCCTCCTTCGAGGCCACGGTCGAGGACATCACGACGGCGCTGGCCAGGGCGGAGGCGGAGGCGGGCGTGGAGCACGCCTTCGTGGATCTGATCTATCTGGCCAAGGACGTGGACCACGCGCTGGAGCTGGCGCAGCGCATCCTGGACCGCGCGAACGGTGACTGACCGCCGCTGCCCGACCGCATTCCGTAACGACCTGGTGGGGCGCCGGGCCGCCACCCTCCAGGGCCTACCCTGGAGGGGTTATGAATGACTTCCCCGGTGCGCCCACAGGTCCCCGCGACGGCCGTCGCCTGCGCGTCCTCGCCGCCATGTCCGGCGGTGTCGACTCCGCGGTGGCGGCCGCGCGCGCGGCCGAGGCGGGCCATGACGTGACCGGCGTCCACCTCGCGCTCTCCGCCAACCCGCAGTCCTTCCGCACCGGCGCCCGCGGCTGCTGCACCATCGAGGACTCGCGCGACGCCCGCCGGGCCGCGGACGTCATCGGCATCCCCTTCTACGTGTGGGACCTCGCCGAGCGCTTCCGCGAGGACGTGGTGGACAACTTCATCGCCGAGTACGAGGCCGGGCGCACCCCCAACCCCTGCCTGCGCTGCAACGAGAAGATCAAGTTCGCGGCGCTGCTCGACAAGGCGCTGGCGCTCGGCTTCGACGCGGTCTGCACCGGCCACTACGCCACCGTCGTCCACCACGAGGACGGCAGCCGCGAACTCCACCGCGCCTCCGACATGGCCAAGGACCAGTCGTACGTCCTCGGCGTCCTCGACGAGCGCCAGCTGGCCCACGCCATGTTCCCGCTCGGCGACACCCTCACCACCAAGGACGAGATCCGCGCGGAAGCCGAGCGGCGCGACCTGGCCGTCGCCAAGAAGCCGGACAGCCACGACATCTGCTTCATCGCCGACGGCGACACCCAGGGCTTCCTGGCCAAGCACCTCGGCACGGCCGAGGGCGACATCGTCGACGAGGACGGCCGCAGGCTCGGCACCCACGACGGCGCGTACGGCTTCACCATCGGCCAGCGCAAGGGCCTGCGCATCGGCCACCCGGCGCCCGACGGCAAGCCCCGCTACGTCCTGGACATCTCCCCGGTGAACAACACCGTCACCGTCGGCCCCGTCGAGGCCCTCGACGTCACGGCCCTCACCGCCATCACCCCCCGCTGGTGCGGCACCCCACCCACCGGCCCCGCCACGTACACGGCCCAACTGCGCGCCCACGGCGGCGAGACCGAAGTGACGGCCGAGGCGGTCGACGGCGAAGTGCGCGTGACCTTCACCGAGCCGGTCCGGGGCGTGGCCCCGGGCCAGGCGATCGTGCTGTACGACGGGACGCGGGTCGTGGGGTCGGCGACGATCGCGACGACGGAGCGGGCGGAGCGGGCCGCGTCGGCGAGCTGACGCCGACGCCGCGCGCGCCCGTCGCTTACGCGGGCTCCTCCCACGGGTTGATCATCAGAGCACCGGTGCGCCGCAGGTGCTTGGTGTTCCGGCTCGCCACGGTCCAGCCGTTGGCCAGGGCGGTGGCGGCGATGAGAGCATCCGGTGGGTCGATGCAGGTCCCGGCGGCTTTCAGAGACTTGTGCAGGGTGAGGTACGCCGTGGCTTCGCGCTCTCCGATGACGGCGACCCGATGCCGGTACTCCAGCCGTAGCTGGGCAAGAGCACGGGCATAGCGGGCTTGACGAGTGGGATCAGGAGCAGCCACGACACCCGCTTCGACTTCGGCGATGGTGATCACGCTTACGTAGCGACTCGGGCGCGGCGTCGAGTGAAACCACTCCACGACTCGCTCGTCGGGCTTCGCTTTCGTGAGCTCGGCGAGCACATTTGTGTCGAGTAGGTAGTTCACTCGGAGTCCGCCTCGACGTCGTACGAGCGAGCACCGAATTCCAGACCCTCGAATGGAGCGGACAGGAGGAACTCTTCAAATCCATCGGTGCCCAGGGTGATCCATCGATCGAGCATCGCGGGCAGCGCGTCGAACTCGGTGTCCGCCAGTTCGGCATCGAAGAGTCGCCGCTGGTGGTCGGGGAGTGAATCGCGAATGTCGCGAATCGTGCGCAGCGGGTGCTCGCTCTGATCCGCAGCAGTCGAGTGCTGGGCGTCGCCGGGCGCAGGTCCCATGATCATCTCCTCTGCTGCTAACCGTGCGGTCTGCATACCTACCCTTGCCTTTCAGGTTAGAGACCTCCGTACGGAGGGGCTCAAGGATCGCCGTTCAGGCGAAGGTCAAGCGGCGAGCGGCTCGGAGGCCACCCCCGACATTCGGCAGTCTCGGCAGCGGCCGGGCCGGGGCGCGCGGAAGGCGCGGTCGCAGCCGTCGCAGTTCTGTAGCGGGGCAACCGGTGGGGGCGCTGCCTCACGGGTCCGGGCCGGTGGTCGCAGCGTGGCCAGGCGGTAGGCGAGGAGCCGGGCCGGGCGGCGGGTGATGCGGGCGGGGAGCCCGGCCGTGAGCGTCTCGGCGATCTCGTATGGCCCGACCCCACCGTCGAGCCACTCCGCGACGGCCGGGGCCAGCGCGGCGGTCTCCCGTTCGGACAGGATCAGGCGCGCGTCGCGGTGGCGCAGGGACGCGAGGACAGCGGCGGCGCGGGGGTCGGCGGCCGGAGCCGGTCGGCCGTCTGGACGCTCGGCGTGAGGCCGAGCTCTGCGGCGCTCGGCGGGCGTCGGACGCGCCGATCCGGGCGGCGGTGGGGCCTCGCCGCTCCCCGTCGTACGTCCTGGAGCGTCGTACACGAACGTCCGCGTGACGATCCGCCCGCCCGGGCCGCGCTCGACACGGCGCTCGAGCCACCCCTCCGCCTCCAGCTCGTTGAGAGCGGCGGCGATCCGGCCCCGGCCTTCCTTGAAGTGCGCGCACAGCGCGTCGATGCGGATGGACGCGCCATCGGGGAGGGACAGGATGTACGCCGCGACGCCGACGGTCACCGCGCTGCCCGCGCGCTGGGCGAGCCGGTTGGAGAGCACGGTGAAGTGATCGGTGTGGCGGGTGCGGATATGAATCACGCCGGATGCCGGAGCGTCGGCGGAAGCGCTCACGGGCGCACTAGACTGCTCTTCAGCCATTGGGAAGGGTTGGTCTTCCTGATCGGTCAGGCCCTCGTGTTCGGGATGGCAGTCCCGGCCGGGGGCCGTCGTCTGTGTGGGGTTGTGTTGCCGCGAGCGTAACCCCTTCGCAGACGCGTCTGAGCCCAAGTCACCCGAAGGGGTGATGGGTTGGGGAGGCGGGTGGGAGTTCTCTACCACGTCCTTTGGTAGGGCGCCGTCCCACCGCATGCCTGCCCCACGGCACCTGGTGCTACCCGACCGGTGACCAGCCGCTCGACATCCGGTGTGACCTGCGGCAATGGTGCGCAGCTCGGCTACGGGAGTGCTCGGGCGCCCGCGAAGCCGCGCCACTGGAGGCGTAGGAGCTGCCGTGCGTGATCCGCGCTGCTGCCGGCGAGAGCCGCCGCGTTCGTCAGCGCGAGCATGTCGTCCACCGTCAGGTCCGTGTCGACGGCACCGCTGCGTTGGGCCCTGGTGAGCAGTTCTTGTGCCGTCGATCGCATGGCCGTGTGCCAGTGGTCGAACAATGTGGTGCGCCGCTGAGCGCTGTCCGCGGTCCCGGCCAACGCCAAGGCGCGTTTCGCGGCGACGTGGACGACGAAGCTGTCCAGCCAGGTGAACAGCGCGTCAGTCGCCGACTCGGACTCGAGCAGGTCGGCGCCCTGCTCGCAGAGGAGCGTCACCTCATCCGCGTACACCGCCACGATCAGGTCCTGGCGGGTGGGGAAGTGGCGGTAGAGCGTCGCGTTGCCGACGCCCGCCCGGCGCGCCACCTCGTCCAGCGCGACGTCGGGGCCGTGCTCGTCGAAGAGCCTTTTCGCCGCGGCGAGTAGCGACTGGACGCTCCTTGCCGCGTCCGCCCTGCGTGGTCGCGGGGCCATCAACGGATCCGGGCGCGTCATCGCCATGCTCCCTTGGTTGCGATACGGGGACGTCCCTGTTTACGGTATCGCGCAATGAACCGGGGAGCTCCCCGTATTGCCGACTTGAGGATCGCCAATGACTCTCACCTGCGAAGATCGCTGCGCCATCACCGAGCTGATCGCGATGCACGGGCATCTCTGCGACAGCGGAGAACTGGACCGCCTCGACGAGGTGTTCACCATCGACGTCATCTACGACGTCACGGATTTCGGGCAGGAGGTCTTGAGGGGAGTGGCGGCATGCGCCGAAGCCGGGCGCGCCCTGGGCGAGCTGAACCCGGTCGGACACCATGTCACGAACACCGTCCTGAGCGAGCAGACCGACGGCCGCGTGCACGCGCGCTCCAAGGGAATCGGCGTCTACGCCGACGGCACGACCGGGAGCGTGACATACGAGGACACCATCGTGCGCATGGACCGGGGCTGGCGGATCAGCCACCGAAAGGTGCTCGCGCGACGGGTCCCCCTGGGCGGGTGATGATCGGGCAGCTCGTCGCTCAGAGCCGCATCAGACCCGCCGCGGTGGGCCGGAATCCGCACTGCCCGTAGAAGGACTCGAGGTGCGGCTCGTAGTCGACATGCAACCACTCCGCGCCATATGTCTTCGCCTCATCCGCCGCCGCACGCACCAACCGCACCCCGAGCCCCTGCCGACGCTCGTCGGGGTGCACGGTGGTGTCCAGGATGAAGGCGTGGAGACCTCCGTCGCCGACGACGTTGACGAATCCGACGAGCCGGCCGTCCCGGTGCGCGGCGATCCACAACAGACTGCGGGCCAGCAGCGGCTCGAAGGCGGTCGGGCTGTGATCCGGCCATGAGGCGCTGAACAGCTCGTTGAGCTCCGCGTCCGTGAGCTCGGGGCGCACCGTCAGCACCGTATCGCCGTCGTGTGCGGAACTATTGACCACGTCTTCGTCTCCTCGGTTACTCATGCCAAGCCGCCGTCGCGGTCGCACGCTCCCGCCACAGAGCCACCCCCGCACCGTTCGGCTCCCAGCGGTGGCAGAACTCCCGCAGGGACGCGCACCTGGCCAGCATGGCGGCCTGGCGGACCGGCCAGGGCGGCACCACATCCTCGCCGTAGGCGCGGAAGAAGGCGTCGAGGGCGTGGCGGTGCTCGGGGTGGTGCATCCGTACGATCCACTCGCACCAGGCCAGGTCCTCGACCGGGTCCCCGAGATGGGTGAACTCCCAGTCGACCACGGCGGTGACCTGGAAGGTGACGGGGGCGAGCAGCACGTTGTGGGGCCCGTAATCGCCGTGCACCAACACCCCGCCCCGCACGCTCGCCTCGGTCCCGTGGATGCGCCGCAGCAGCGCCCCGCACGCCTCCAGGACCTCCGCGGCGTGGCCGGCGTCCAGCAGCTCCTGGCCTGGCACGCCGGTCATGAAGCCGAGCGTGAGGGTGCCGGTGTCGGCCTCATGCACCGGTGGCACGGGGAGCCGTCCCTGGAGCCGGGCCAACAGCGTGCGCTCACGGTCGAGCCTGAGCTCGGCGTCCGGACCCGCGTAGGTCTTCCGCACGACAGCGCCGTCGCCGACGGTGTGGTTGGTGTAGCCGTGCTTCAGCGGACGCATCCCCCGATGATCAGCCACGGGCCGGCACACCGCTACCCAATTCGTGGCAGAGTCACCACCATGTTGACCTCAACGCGCGAGCGGCGAAGACGCTTCGCCGCAGTCGCTCTCCTCCTGGGGACCGCCATATCCCTCACCGCTTGCGGTGAGCAGCGCGTCACGGACTCGGCGGCCAGCGCCCCGAACCCGCCCCCGAGCTCCGGCCAGAGTTCCCCCGGCACCACCCCCTATGTGGAGCCCGGAGCGGGCGACGGCGCCCCGCACTACAACGAGAACAACGCTTTCCGCCGCCCCGGTGCGATGTCCGCCGACAGCGCGGAGGCCGCGCGCAAGGAGGCCGACCGCATCGAGCCCGTGCTCAGGCGGCTCTGGAAAGAGAAGAAGTGGGACGTCGAAAGCGTGCGCGCGGCGATGCTGAAGCTCGGGTACGAGGAGGAGCGGACCGGGGCCGGGGGCGAGCGGCTCGGCGGGACGCTCACCGTGAAGGGGATGTCACCGCGCTTCGAGACCGACCACTACGTGACGCCTGAGGGAGCCTTGGTCGGCCTTCGCGTACATGACGACGCCTGCGTCACGGCCTTTGTGCAGAAGACCAACTACGAGGTGCGGACGAATGGCCCGTACATGGAGACCGGCTGCTTCGAGCCGCCCGCTGGTCACTGAGCTGGAGATGTGTGCGGGGCGCGGCCGACCACCGGCCGCGCCCCGCTCTCGTGGGTCAGGCGCGGCTGGTCACTTGATGTAGACCAGGCCGTCGGAGGTGATGGTCGGGCGGCCGCTGGTGCCGACGACGACGATCTTGACGGTGTGCTTGGCGCTGGTGGACCAGGACTTCGTCCAGATGGCGTTGCGGTACATCGTCGAGGAGGAGCGCAGGTCGATGGTGGCGGCCTTGGTGCCGTCCACATAGACGTACGCCTGGCCGGAGGACGATGCCCGGGAGACCACCCAGGCCGCGGAACGGCCGGTGAAGGTCCAGGTCAGGCTGGCGCCCTTGCTGCCGCTCGAGTACGACTTGCCGCCCAGGTAGCTGGTGGAGGACTTGGTCGTCCAGCTACCGGACTTCACCGCCGAGGACTCCTGGAGGATGACGGACGTGTAGGAGGGCGAGGAGGTGCGGTAGTTGCCCGCGTAGTCGTAGGCGCGCATGGACCAGGTGGAGGCGGTGCCGGACGTGGCCGTGCGGTTGGAAGTGGTGGTCGTCGGGCCGAACGTCGCGGTGGTCGGGGACAGCAGCTTGACGTTCTGGAGCGCGGCGTCGTCGGTTGCCTTCCAGTCCAGGCGGACCGGGACCGCGGTGGTGTTGACCGTGCCGGTCCGCAGCGTGAGCTTCGGTGTCGTGGTGAAGGTCGGGGCGGTGGTCTCGGCGATGACGGTGGTGGCGGCGGTGGTCGCCGTCTTCCCCGACTGGTGCACGGCCCGCACCGCGACCTTGTGCGTGCCCACCGCCAGGGTGGCCGACGCGGAGGCGCTGGTGCCGGAGGTGGTGGCGACGACCTTGCCGTCGACCAGCAGCTCGTACTTCTTGATCAGGACCGCGGGAGTGGTGGCCGACCAGCGAACGGTGATGCCGGACTTGGTGTAGTAGGCCGAGTTGTACAGACCGGCCCCGGATACCGAGGTGATCTTCAAACCGGCGACGGGGCCCGCTGCCCAGCTGCGGATGGTGGGTAGCTGGGCGTACAGCGAGTTGCCGGGGCACTCGGTGTTGTAGCCATCGCGGTGTCCGGAGACCCGGTTGAAGGTGTACTTCGCGTCGGCCGTGTAGCTGGTGCCGAAGTAGTTCTTCTGGGTCGCTCCAGCGGTGAGCTGGACGGTGCCGGAGGGGTCGGCGCCGTACTGGCCGAGCTTCCATCCGGCCAGCCGGGCGATCGACGTCAGCGCGTCCGTGGACGCGCCGGTGGAGGTGTAGTTGCCCAGGACGGCGATGCCGGCGCTCTCGCGGTTCCAGCCGTACGTGTGCGCGCCGAGTACCGGCATATCGATGCCGCCTGCGCGGCCTTCGAAGATGGTGCCGCACTTGTCGACCAGGAAGTTGTACCCGATGTCGTTCCAGCCGTTGGTCTTGACGTGGTAGATGTAAATGCCACGCACAATCGAGGCGGAATCCGCGCAGCTGTAGTCGTTGGTCCCGTCCGTGTGGTGGACGAAGACCGCTTTCACGTCCGTGTTGTACGTCGGAGGGTCCTCCGGCGTGATGCCCGTGGCGCCGGCGCCCCATGTGGTGCGCGAGACGATCGGCGGCTCGGGCGCGGTGGAGGGCGGGCCGCTGGTGGCGGAGGCGCTCGGCGATGGTGAGGTCGAGGCCGTCGCCGTGTCGCTCGGCGAGGCGGACGGGGCGTCGCTGGTCGGGGCCTGGGTCGGCGGGTCGCTCGGCGAGGGGGAGTCCGTTGCCGTGGTGGGGGTGTCGCTGGGGGTGGGGGTGTCGGTCGCCGCGTCCGTGGGTGTGTCGGTCGGCGTATCGGCCGGCGTCGCGCTGTCCGAGGCGGAGGCGGAGGCGCTGGGATCGTCGAGGGTGTACGCGGCCGGGGCGGGGTCGGCGGTGGCGGCCTTTCCGGGGTCCACCAGGTCGAGGCGCAGGCCGTGCGGCAGGGTGGCCGAGGTCTTGCTGCCCGCCAGGACGCGCAACTCGACGCCGTTGGAAGGCCCGACCCAGTAGGGCTCGGTCGCTCCCCGCTCGCCCTTCACCGGAACGTCCCCCCGGGCGTCATTCTCTCCCACGGTGAACCACTGCGACCACGCGCCGGTCTTCGCGTCACGGGTGCGCGCTTCGACCTTCTTGGGCGCCTTGGCCCTGGGGTTGGTCCAGCTCACGCCGAGCAGACTGAAGGGCTCGGTGGAGCGGTCTCCGAGCGTCACGTTCCCGTCCGTGCCGGGCTTCAAGGCGATGCGGTGGACGGCGGCCTTGACCGGCTTGGAGCTGTCTGCCCTTCCGGTGTCCGCCGAGCCGCCGGCCAGCCCTGCGAAGGCCAGCGCCCCCGTCAGGCCGACTGTCACTGCGGCAGCCGTTACCCACGTGCGTCTTGATCTCAACGTTCTCTCCCAGCCCACGGTTGTCCGGGCGTTCCGGCTGTCTGATCAGGCGTGAACGGTCGTCGTGACCGCCGCCGAGCGTGGGGGGAAGCGGATTGAGTCGTTCCGGTAAGTGCATTGGGCAGCTTATGGGGCTGGAAGGTCACTTTGCTGGGTCGCCTGGGTGATGCGCGTCACGCATCGGCGTGAGTCGCGGCATGCGAGGGGCCCTGGTGCGCGTCCGCACTCGGGGCCCATGGCCGTATTGCCGCGTCGGTTACCGGCGGTCCAGCAGGGGGTCGAAGCGCCCGTCCTTCACGCCGCGGACGAACGCGCGCAGCGCGGTTCGGTCGGTGGCAAGGATGGCGTTGGGTTCGGAGCTCTCGCGTATGGCTATGCGGCTGCCGTCGGAAGCGACCTCCATGCAGTTGTTGCCGCCAGCATCGGAGAAGGAGGACTTGAGCCAGCTCAAGGTGGACACGAAGGGAACCCCTCACAGGTCTTTGGCGATCGCTTGGATGAAGTCTCGCGACTTCTCCGGAGTCAATGCCACCTTCTCGACCAAGTCCAGTCGGGTCCGGAAGTGCGCGAGTTGGGTGGAAGAGTCGATGAACACCGCACCGTTGGGTGAGTCCATGTGCACCGTGTCCAGGCGTCGGTTCGGTGCCTCGGCGTAGAGGACGGACGAGTCCCCCATGAACGGGTAGCCGCCCGCCTCGAACGGGATCACGGTGATGGTGACGTTCTCGCGGTCGCTTGCGGTCAGTAGGTGTTCAAGCTGCGTGCGGGCGGCCTGCCTGCCGCCGAGCTGCATCCTCAGGGCCGCCTCGTGGATCACGCCCGTGTATGGGGTGGGCTTGTCGCCGAGCAATACGGATTGCCGTGCGAGACGGTGGGCCACTCGCAGTTCCACTTCCAGGCGAGGCAGCGGCGGAAGAAAGAGGTCGAATACCGCGCGTGCATGGTCTTCGGTCTGGAAGAGCCCAGGTAGGTGGGCGGTCTGGACTGTCCGTAGCCGAACAGCGTGGTGCTCGATCTCGGAGACGTCCAGGAACCCTGGCGGGATCTTGCCTCGGTACTCCTCCCACCAGCCGGGCTTCTGTCGTCCCGTCATCTGTGCCAAGGCATCGATGAGGGCCGAGTCGTCGCACTCGTAGATGCTGGCGAGCCGCCGCAGGCGCTCCTCGCTGATGCCGAAGCGGCCCGATTCGATGTTGGAGATCACCGTTCGGTCCGTTCCCAGGAGGCCGCCCGCGGTCGGCGCCGACATGCCCGCCTCTTCGCGGAGCCGTCGCAGTTCAGCTCCGAGCCTTCGCCGGCGGACGGTCGGTGCTTGCTTGGGTGCCATATGTCCTCTCCTGCGTTCGCGCACAGTTTTGCCCAGGAGTGCGCTGTGCGGTGAAGAAACCCGAACTAGTCACCCGTTCTAGCTAACTTGGTAGCACGCGTTATGCGTGGGCGCTGCTGCACGGGCAAGCTACTCGCCACCGCGCAAAACGCCCACCGGAGGTGCCACGTGACCCCGCATCCGCCACCGCTGCTGTTCACCGAACCCTGGGAGTACGAACTCCGCTTCCCCCGAGACCCGCGCGGCCCGGGCATCGTCCGGGCCACGCTGCGCGCCGTGCTGACGGCTCACGGGCTGCGTGAACTGGTCGAGCTGGCGTCGCTGCTCACCTCCGAGCTGGCAACCAACTCCGTCCGCTACTCCGACGACTGCGCGTCCGTACGACTGCTCTGGAGGCACCCCGTGCTGCGGGTCAGCGTCACCGACACCAATCCCGAGCTCCCCGAGCCGTTCAAGCCCTCCGTGGAGGTGGACGGCGGCCGGGGGCTGTTCATTCTCGACGTTCTCGCGGACCGGTGGGGTGGCTGTGCCATCGGCGAGGAGCCGTTCGGGCTCGGTGGGAAGACGGTGTGGTTCGAGCTGGCCTGGGGCGGGCCGTCGCCGACGCCCATGGCGGCGCTCGCCGCCTGACCGGCGGCACACCCGCGCGCGGGCGCGGATCCGGGGCGCTGTCGGACCCGCGCCGTACAGTGGCGAGCATGAATATCTGCGTCTTCTGCTCCGCCGCCGACCTGGACGACCGCTACACCGCCCCGGCCCGCGAGTTTGCCGAGCTGATCGGCAAGCGTGGGCACACGCTGGTGTGGGGCGGGTCGGACGTCGGGCTGATGAAGGTGATGGCGGACGGGGTGCAGGAGAACGGCGGGCGGCTCGTCGGGATATCGGTGGAGTTCCTGTCCGCGAAGGCCAGGGAGAACGCCGACGAGATGGTGATCGCCAAGGATCTCGCCGAGCGGAAGGCGCAGCTTCTCGCCCGGGCGGACGCGGTGGTGGTCATGGTGGGCGGCACGGGGACGCTGGACGAGGCCACCGAGATCCTGGAGCTGAAGAAGCACGGCCTGCACATCAAGCCGGTGGTGCTGCTCAACACGGCGGGCTTCTACGACGGGCTGAAGCAGCAGTTCCAGCGGATGGAGGACGAGGGCTTTCTGCCGCTCCCCCTCAGCGAGCTGGTCTTCTTCGCGGAGAGCGGCGCGGACGCGCTGGCGCACCTGGAGCAGTGAGATAGCCGTGAGCGTGGCTCCGCCGGAGCGGAGCCACGCCTTGGTGATGTCGAGGCTCAGCGGCCCACCACGTACACGGCGCGCCTGCGCGGGTGCTCGCCCAGGCTCCAGATGCCGTTCCGGTCACCGTCGTAGCTGAGGTCCTCGGGGCCGATCGAGAGCTTTCCGCGCTTCTTGGGCCTCTCGAAGCTGCCGCGCGGGCAGCGGTACAGGTGCCCGGGGTCGGAACCTTTGCTGACCGAGAAGTAGTAGGAGCCGTTCACACTGACGACCCCCTGGACGTTGGCCCGCTCGAACGACCGCTCCTCCACGGCCTCTTCGGAGGTGATGGAACTCGTGCTGGAGTTCATGTTCCAGCGTATGCACCGGGTGCTGCCACCGCCGAAGAACTCGTTGACGAGGAGGGAAGGCTGCGGGGTCGTATGGTCCACCGCGACCTGCGAATACCTGAGCTCCGCTCCCGCGTTGTCGTAAGCACGGCTCTGCGGAAGCACATACTGGTAGCCGAACGCGTAGTACTTGTTGTCTGCCCGGTTGTATCCGCAGTAGCCCGGGGACGGAATCCCACTGGTGGAAACCTGGAACATCTGGTTGATGTTGAACACACGCAATCCGCCGCCCGCGCTATCGGCGATGTAGAGCCTGTCCCCGTACCAGGCAATGCCTCCCACGTGGACTTTGACCGGCCGGAAGTCGTAGGGCCGGCCGAGAAGCTTCAAGGGCTCCACGAGCAGCACGTGCCGGTATCGCGGCCTGCTCGGGACGGTCACATCGACGAAGGTGATGCGCGCGCCCTGCCACGCGTTCGTGCCCTTTGCGTACCAGGACACCAGGACCGCCCGCTTCTCCACGTCCGTGTTCGTACCGGGGATCGGTCCGTGGTAGGCGTCGTAGCTGGTGGAGATGCCCTGCGGGTACCACGCCGGAGTGGTGCCGTCCTTGGTGTCAGGGTCCCAGCCGAAGGAGTACTTGAGCCTCTGCGGCTTGCCCCCGTCGGGCCAGTGGTGGTTCACCGCCGCTTTACGGTCGGCGTTCCGCAGCACCTCCGCCACCAGGGGCGCGGCCGGGAGTGCGTTGGCGAGACCGGCGATCGCGTAGGGGTAGGAGTAGCTGGTCGACCGCCGCGGATGGTCGCGCATCTTCACCCGGAAGTCGGACCCCGCCGCGTGCGCTGTGGACGGGAGTACCAGGCCGCCGGCGGCCGCGGCGAGCGGAGCGGCGGAGATGCCGCGGAGAAGTGTTCGGCGTGTGACGTCCATGACAGACGCATCCCCCATTCGGTATTCGGGCGGGGGGCCGCACGCCGCCGCGTCGGGGCGGCGCGCGGGCGAGGAGTGGCGGCGCCCGCCCCCCTGCCGGGCGCCGCATAGGACAGCCTTTCGGGCCGGTGTTGCAGAGACCTTGTGCGGACCTTGAATCGGCTGATCGGATGGGCTGTCACAGGGCAGGCTGTTTCCACCGTGGGAGCGAAATGGCGGTCACGTTCGGGTTATTGGGCGGCATCGAGGTGTGGGCCGACGGCCGTCCGATGGACGTCGGGCATGTGCGGCAGCGGTCCGTTCTGGCGGCGCTGCTCGTCGATGCCAACCGTTCGGTCTCCATCGATCAGCTCGCGGACCGGATCTGGGGGGAGCGGCCGCCGCGGCGGTTCCGTACGGCGCTCTACAGCTATCTGTCGCGGCTGAGGACCGCCCTGTCCGAGACCGGGGTGGAGATCGGGAAGGAGGCGGGGGGCTACGTCCTGGCGGCCGAGAGGGCGGCCATCGACCTGCACCGCTTCCGTGAGCTGGTCGCCGAGGCCCGCGGCGCCGCCGACGAGGGGGCCGAGGCACTGCTGGAGCAGGCGCTCGGGCTGTGGCGCGGCGACGCGTTCGGCGCGATCGACACGCCCTGGTTCAACGCGCTGCGCGACGCCCTCGCCCAGGAGCGGTTCGCGGCCGAGCTGGACCGTAACGACGCCGGGCTGCGCCGGGGGCGCCACGGGGAGCTGCTGGCCGGGCTGTTCACCCGGGCCGGGGAGCGCCCGCTGGACGAGCGGCTGGCGGGGCAGCTGATGCTCGCGCTGTATCGCTGTGGCCGTCAGGCCGAGGCGCTGGAGCACTATCGGCGCACACGGGAGCTGCTGGTCGCGGAGCTGGGGATCGGCCCGGGCCGGGCGGTGGACCAGCTGCATCAGCGGATCCTGGAGGGGGACCCCGCGCTCGCGGAACCGCCCGCGGGTGACACGAGCCTCGGCCCGGAGGCCCACATCCCCGTGCCGCGTCAGCTGCCCGCCCCGCCGCCCGCCTTCACCGGCCGCGCGCGGGAGCTGCTGCGGCTGAGCGAGGTGTGCGACGTACGGGCCGAGGCCGGTGGCGAGACGGTTGTGATCTCGGCGATCGGCGGGATCGGCGGGGTCGGCAAGACCTGGCTGGCGGTCCGCTGGGCGCACGAGAACATGGCGCGGTTCCCCGACGGGCAGCTGTACGTCAACCTGCGCGGCTTCGACCCGTCGGCGGAACCGGTGCCGACAGCGGTCGCGGTGCGGGGGTTCCTGGACGCGCTCGGCGTCGCGCCCGACTCGATCCCGGTGGACCTGGACGCGCAGACCGCGCTGTACCGCAGCCTGCTGGCGGGCCGGCGCGTGCTGGTCGTGCTGGACGACGCCCGCGACGCCGGGCAGGTGCGGCCGCTGCTGCCCGGCAGCCCCAGCTGCACCGTGCTGGTGACCAGCCGTTCCAGGCTCACCTCCCTGGTCACCACGCACGGCGCGCTGCCGCTGCCGCTCGATGTCTTCGGCGCGGCCGAGGCGCGAGAGCTGCTGGTGCGGCACCTGGGGGCCGCGCGGGTCGAGGCCGAACCGGACGCGGTGGAGGTGCTGTTGGAGCACTGCGCGGGCCTTCCGCTGGCTCTGGGGATCGTGGCCGCGCGCGCCGCCACCCACCCCGACCTGCCGCTCGCCGCGCTCGCCGAGGAGCTGCGGGAGGCGGCGACCCGGCTGGACGCGCTGGACACCGGAGATCTGACCGCGAACCTGCGCGCCGTCTTTGCCGCCTCGCACCGCGCCCTCTCCGCCCCGGCGGCCGAGCTGTTCGGGCTGCTGGGCCTGGCGCCGGGCCCCGACATCGGACTGCCCGCCGCGGCCTCCCTCGCCGGGCTCGACGCGCCCCGCACCCGCGTACTGCTCGGTGAGCTGGAGGCCGCGCACCTGGTCCAGCGGCACGCCCCGGCCCGCTACCGGATGCACGATCTCGTCCGGCTGTACGCCGCCGAGCGCGGTCAGGCCGCCGAGCTTGGGCAACGCACGGACGCGCTGCGGCGGCTGGTGGACTTCTATCTGCACACCGCCTTCGCCGCCAACAGCCTGGTGGACGGGCCGAACACGCCGTTCAGACCCGAGCTCGACCCGGCCGCGCCCGGCTGCGTCCCGGTCCGCCTCGAGGACCCCGCCGCGGCCCTGGACTGGTTCGACGCCGAACACGCCTGCGTTCTCGCCGCCCAGCGGCTGGCCCTGAAGCAGGAACGGCACACCGCGGTCTGGCAGCAGGCCTGGACGCTGATTTCGTACCACTGGCGTGGCGCCCACTTCCGGGACCACCTCAGGGTCTGGCGGGCGGGGCTCACCGCCGCCGAGCGCGAGGGCCATCCGCCCGCGCGGGCGCTCGCCCACTGGCGCCTGGGCCAGGCCGCCTCGCACCTGGGGCAGGGCGCCGAGGCCCTGGACCACCTCGGCCGGGCGCTGGCGGTGTACGAGGAGGCCGGCGACGTCCCCGGCCAGGCCCACACACATCGCACGCTTGGATGGGTTTGGGAGCAACAGGGCGACAAAGAGGCCGCGCTGACCCACGCGGGCCAGGCCCTGCGGCTGTACGAGGGGCTCGGCAACCCCGTCTGGCAGGCGGGCCAGCTCAACGCGGTCGGCTGGTGCCACGCCCAGCTGGGCCGCTTCGAGGAGGCCCGTGACCACTGCGAGCGGGCCCTGGCGCTGTTCCGCGCCGAGGCCGGCCGGGGCGCCGAGGCCTCGACGCTGGACAGCCTCGGCTACATCGCCCACCGGACCGGCCGCCACGACCGGGCGCTCGTCCACTACAGCGAGGCCCTGGAGCTGTTCCAGGAGGCGGGCAACGCGTATGACGAGGCCGACACCCTCGCCCATATCGCCGACGCCCAGCAGGCCCTGGGACGGCCCGAGGAGGCCCGGGAGAACCGGCTGCGGGCCCTCGCGCTGTTCCGCGCCCAGCGCCGCGCGGCGCAGGCCCGGCACGTCCAGGAACAGTTGGACGGACCAGGGTTGGACGGACCATGACCGTCTTCTCGGTGCCCTCCGGACAACGGCGGCCCGCGCACCCGCGCACCCGCGCCGCCGCGGCCCCGCCCGGTGCGGCAAGCTGGGGGCATGGGAACGCATCTGATCACTGGAGCAGGTTCGGGCATCGGCGAGGCGGTCACCGAGCGGCTCGTCGAGCGGGGCGAGGAGCTGTGGCTGCTGGCCCGCGACGCCGGGCGGGCACGGGAGCTGGCGGCGCGCTTTCCCGGCGCCCGTACGGTCGTCGGTGACCTGGCGGACCCGGACCGGCTGTCCTGGGCGCTGGGACAGCAGGCGCTGCCCGAGCGGCTGGACTCGCTGCTGCACATCGCCGGCGTGGTGGACCTCGGCGAGGTCGGCGAGCTGACCCCCAAGGTGTGGACCCGCCAGCTCGCCGTCAATCTGGTCTCGCCCGCCGAGCTGACCCGGCTGCTGCTGCCGCAGCTGCGGGTGGCCCAGGGGCATGTGGTCTTCGTCAACTCCGGCGCCGGGCTGCGGGCCAGCAGCCAGTGGGGCGCGTACGCGGCGAGCAAGCACGGGCTCAAGGCGCTGGCCGACGCGCTGCGCTGGGAGGAGAGCGGCCACGGGGTGCGGGTGACCACCGTCTATCCGGGGCGGACGGCCACGCCCATGCAGGTCAAGGTGCACCAGCAGGAGGGCAAGGAGTACGACCCGGAGCGCTGGATGACGGCCGGGTCGGTGGCGACCACGGTCCTCGCGGCCCTCGACCTGCCGCGCGACGCGGAGATCACGGACCTGTCGGTGCGGCCGATCGCCTGAGGGCCGAGCGGTTCACGCGAGCGGCCCCGGGGCTCGTACCCTTCCGGGGTGAGCGAGAAGACCACCGCGGACAGCGCGGACAACGCGAACAAGCCGAGCTGGGGCGCCGGGGCCGCGACCGGCGTCGGGTCGATGCCGGGCGGTGACGCGCGGGAGGCCGCCAAGACCGTCACCGGGTCGCTGGAGACGCTGCCGTACCTGCCGGAGCTGCCCGCGCGCGGGCCCGGCGCGGACATGATCGGGCGGACCGCCGGGCTGCTGGTCGAGGTGTACGCGCACGTGGAGCCCAGCGGCTGGCGGATCAGCGACCGCCCCGGGCGCGACACCCGGCGGGCGCGCTCCTGGATGAGGGAGGACCTGGACGCCCTGGAGGAGTTCACCCAGGGCTACCAGGGCGCGCTCAAGGTGTCGGCCGTCGGGCCCTGGACCCTGGCCGCCGGGCTCGAACTGCGGGGCGGGGAGGCCGCGCTGAACGACGCGGGCGCCTGCCGGGACCTGGTGGCCTCGCTCGCGGAGGGGCTGCGCGGCCACCTGGCGGAGGTGCGCCGCCGGGTCCCCGGGGCCCAGGTGGTGCTCCAGCTCGACGAGCCGTCCCTGACGGCGGTGGCGCTCGGGCGGGTCCGGTCGGCCAGCGGCTACCGCACCTACGCCGCGGTGGACCGGGGCGTGCTGGAGGGCGCGCTGCGGGATGTGATCGCGGTGGCGGACGGGCCGGTCGTCGTCCACTCCTGCGCGCCCGGGGTGCCCTTCGGGCTGCTGCGGCGGGCGGGGGCCGCCGGGGTCTCCTTCGACTTCTCCCTGCTCACGGAGCGTGAAGAGGAGGCGATCGGGGAGGCCGTCGAGGGCGGCACCTCGCTGTTCGTCGGCGCGGTGCCGGGGACCGACACCCCATTGTCGGACCCTGCCGGTAGCGTCATGGGTGTCAGGACGCTGTGGCGCAGGCTGGGGTTCTCGCCTGGGACTCTCGCCGAGTCCGTGGTGGTCACCCCGGCGTGCGGCCTCGCGGGCGCCTCGCCCGCGTACGCGCGCGCCGCGCTGGCCCACTGCGTCCGGGCGGCGAGATCGCTCGCGGACAACCCTGAGTAACGGGAGGACGACACGGTGGCCGGCGAACAGCAGTCGACAGTGCCCGCGGAGGCACGGGACAAGCACGCCAAGCTCGCTGAGCAGGTCGAGGAGCACCGCTTCCGGTACTACGTCAAGGACGCCCCGGTCGTCAGCGACGCCGAGTTCGACAGGCTGCTGCGGGCGCTCGAGGCGCTGGAGGAGGAATACGCGGAGCTCAGGACGCCCGACTCGCCGACCCAGAAGGTCGCGGGGGCGTACGAGACGGAGTTCACGGAGGTCCAGCACCGCGAGCGCATGCTCAGCCTGGACAACGCCTTCGACAACGACGAGCTGGCCGGCTGGGCCGACCGCATCGTCAGGGAGCTGGCGGAGATCCCGTACCACTTCCTATGCGAGCTCAAGGTGGACGGCCTCGCGGTCAACCTGACGTACGAGCGCGGCCGGCTGACCCGCGCCGCGACGCGCGGCGACGGCGTCACCGGCGAGGACATCACGCCCAATGTGCGGACGATCTCCGCGATCCCCGATCGCCTCAAGGGCGACCGCGTCCCGGAGCTGGTGGAGGTGCGCGGCGAGGTCTACTTCCCCGGGGAGCGCTTCGAGGAGCTGAACGCGCGGCTGGTGGAGGCCGGGAAGCCGCCGTTCGCCAACCCGAGGAACGCGGCGGCGGGCTCGCTGCGCCAGAAGGACCCCAAGGTCACCGCGAGCCGCCCGCTGCGCATGGTGGTCCACGGCATCGGCGCGCGCGACGGCTTCGCCATCGACCGGCAGTCGCAGGCGTACGAGCTGCTGCACGAGTGGGGGCTGCCGACGGCCGCGCACTACAAGGTCGTGGATTCGCTCGACGGCGTCCGTGAGTACATCGCGTACTACGGGGACCCCAGGCGGCGGCATTCGCTGGAGCACGAGATCGACGGCGTGGTCGTCAAGCTCGACGAGATCCCGCTCCAGGGGCGGCTGGGTTCCACCTCGCGGGCGCCGCGCTGGGCCATCGCCTGGAAGTTCCCGCCGGAAGAGGTCAATACCAAGCTGGTCGACATCCGGGTCGGCGTCGGGCGCACCGGGCGCGTCACGCCGTTCGCCGTGGTCGAGCCGGTCACGGTGGCGGGCTCGGAAGTCGAATTCGCGACCCTGCACAATCAGGACGTCGTGAAGGCCAAAGGGGTGTTGATCGGCGACACCGTGGTGCTGCGTAAAGCGGGCGATGTCATTCCGGAAATTGTGGGGCCGGTCGTCGATCTGCGGGACGGCACCGAGCGGGAGTTCGTGATGCCCGCCGAGTGCCCGGAGTGCGGCACTCCGCTCCAGCCGATGAAGGAGGGCGACGTCGATCTGCGCTGCCCCAACGCCCGCTACTGCCGGGCCCAGGTCCGCGAGCGCGTCTACTACCTGGCGGGCCGCAAGTGTCTGGACATCGAGAATTTCGGCTATGTCGCCGCCGGTGCGCTCACCCAGCCGCTGGAGCCCGCCGAGCCGCCACTGAAGGACGAAGGCGATCTGTTCGACCTGATGGTCGAACAACTCCTCCCCATCCGGTCGTATGTGTTGGACCCGGACAGCGGACTGCCCAAGCGCGACCCCAAGACGGGGGAGGAGAAAGTCGTCACCTTCTTCGCCAATCAGAAGGGCGAGCCGAAGAAGAACACCCTGGCGATGCTGGCCAACATTGAGGCGGCCAAGGAGCGCCCGCTGGCCCGTATCCTCACCGGCCTTTCCATCCGTCATGTCGGGCCCGTCGCGGCCGCCGCGCTGGCCCGCGAGTTCCGCTCGCTGGACAGGATCGCCGAGGCGGGCGAGGAGGAGCTGGCGGCCGTGGAAGGCGTGGGGCCCACCATCGCGGCCTCGGTCAAGCAGTGGTTCGCCGAGGACTGGCACCGCGAGATCGTGGAGAAGTGGCGCCGGGCCGGGGTCCGGTTCGAGGAGGAGGCCGCCGAGGACGAGGGGCCGCGGCCGCTCGAAGGGCTCACCGTCGTGGTCACCGGCACCCTGCAATCGCACACCCGGGACGGGGCGAAGGACGCGCTTCAGAACCGCGGCGCGAAAGTCGTGGGTTCCGTTTCGAAGAAGACGGGTTTTGTTGTTGTCGGCGACAATCCAGGATCGAAGTACGACAAAGCCATGCAGTTGAAGGTTCCCGTGCTCGATGAGGATGGATTTGCGGTCCTGCTCGAACAGGGGCCCGAGGCCGCGAGAGAGGTCGCGGTGACGCCGGCGGAGTAGTCGGGATCAAGTCGAGACCAAGTAACGAGCTGTCAGGAGTCATCCGGATGGGCTCCACCCGACTCCGGATGACTCCGCATGACCCGTCCGGCCGAACTGTCCGGTGGAGTACCAAGTGGGTTCCGGTCCAACCTGGCCGGATTACGACTGGGAGCACTTCCCGGGCATAGCGAGCGGGCATCACCCTTACAGCGCATACCAGATGGTTATGGATCGTCGGGCGGCATTCGGGCAACCGTCGCCGATCGCCGCCCGTCAAAGCCATCTGCCGCCTACTGTTGATGGTGTGCGCCTGCCGTGGCGCTGGCACCGCCGGCTGTGAGAGGGACGGGTATGAAACCGACCGAAAGCGCCGCCCCGGCGTCACGGCTGCACCGGCTCGTGCTGCCGGCGCTGCCCGCCGCGGCCGTCGCGATGGCCGCTTTCGCACTCGGCATCGGGGTATTCCGAGTGCTCGACGCGGGCCATGCGCTCTTTCCCGACGGCACCGTGGGCTGGTCCCTCGCCGTCCTCACCGGAATCATCGTCGGCCATCTGGTCGCCATGGGCCGCGACCGCTGGTGGGGTGGCACCGGATCCGGCTCCGCGTTAACCCTGGCCGCGCTGCTGCTGTACGGCTGGCTGCCCGCCGGGCTCGTCAGCCTCGCCGTCGTCGTCCTGGTCGGCGCCGCCCGGCGGCACCGCTGGCGGCAGGCGGCGCTGCACGGCGCGGTCGACATTCTCGGCGTCGGCGCGGCCGCCCTGACCCTCGCCGCCTTCGGCACCGTCCCCACCGTCGAACACCCCTGGCGGCCGGCGAGCTGGGAGATGTCCGCCATCCCCCAGACGGCCCTGGCCGCCTTCGGCTATCTCGCGATCACCCGCGCCCTCCTGTGGTACTCCCTCGCCCCGCCCGGCGCCGGACTGCCCACCCTCGCCCGCACGGCCCTGGTCCGGCAGGCCCTCGTCGGCATCGCGCTGCTCGGCATCGCCCCGCTGATCGTCGTCGTCGCCGACGAGATGCCCCTGCTGCTCCCGCTGTTCGCGGTGCCCCTGATCGCCCTCGACTCGACCCTGTGGATCGCCCGGGTGCGCGCCGAGGAGCAGCTGCGCGACCCGCTCACCGGACTCCCCAACCGCCAGTGGCTGCTCGAGCGCACCTGGACCGCGCTGGACGAGTCCGAGCGGAGCGGCACCCGCGCCGCGCTCGTCCTGCTCGACCTCGACCGCTTCCGCTCGGTCAACGACACCCTGGGCCATCTGGCGGGCGACCGGCTGCTGCTCCAGATCGCGGACCGGCTGCGGGTCGCGCTGCCGCGCGGGGCGGAGGTGGCGCGGCTCGGCGGCGACGAGTTCGCGGTGCTGCTGCCCACCACCGACTCCCTGACCAGCGCCCAGCGGGCGGCCCGCAGCCTGGTCGGCGACCTCGGCTCGCCGCTGGACCTGGACGGGCTCACCCTCGTCCTCGAAGCCAGCGCCGGCGTCGCCGTCTACCCCGACCACGCGCTCGACGCCGAGGGGTTGCTGCGCCGCGCGGACGTCGCCATGTACCAGGCCAAGCGCGACCGCAGCGGCGTCGAGCTGTACGAGGCCCGGCGCGACGGCAACACCCCCGACCGGCTCGGCCTCCTCGGCGATCTGCGGCGGGCGCTGGACGCGGGCGACGTCGAACTCCACTACCAGCCCAAGGTCGGCTTCGACGGCCATGTCGCCGGCCTGGAGGCGCTCGTCCGTTGGGTGCACCCCGACCGGGGGCGCGTCCCGCCGGACGAGTTCATCTCCATGGCCGAGACCTCCGGGCTGATGCCGCGGCTGACCGAGTACGTCCTGGAGACGGCGCTCGGCCAGGTCGCCCGCTGGAGGGCCGACGGCCTCGACGTGCCCGTCGCGGTCAATGTCTCGCCGCGCGATGTGCACACCCCCGGCTTCGCCGGAGCGGTCGCCGGGCGGCTGGCCCGCCACGGGGTCCCGGCGGGCGCGCTCCAGCTGGAGATCACCGAGCACGTCCTGCTGGAGGACCCGCAGCGGGCCGCCGACACGCTGGCCAGCCTCACCGGACACGGCGTGCGGATGTCCCTCGACGACTTCGGCACGGGCTACTCCTCGCTGGTCCACCTGCGGCGGCTGCCGGTGAGCGAGCTCAAGATCGACCGGTCGTTCGTGGCCCGGCTGGCCGTGGACACCGAGGACGCGGAGATCGTCCGCTGCACGGTCGACCTCGCGCATTCGCTCGGGCTGCTGGTCGTCGCGGAGGGCGTCGAGGACGACGAGACCTGGGAGCGGCTGCGGGATCTGGGGTGCGACGCGGTGCAGGGCTGGCTGGTCGCGGCGGCGATGCCGCCCGACGAGATGACGGCGTGGCTGCGCGCCCGGGGTGAGCGCGGGTGGCAGCGCGAGGAGGCCACCGCGGTCACGCCCGCCACCCCGGCCCCTGCTCCAGCCTCTGCGCCTGCCGTCGCCCCGGCTGCCACGGCCGCCACGGCCCCGGCCGAGGAAGACGCGGACCAGCCGGTCACCTAGCCAGGGTTTCCCCCCACGCCGCCCCTTCCCGACCCGGGGCTCTTGCCGGGGATCCGTCGCTTGGCCCGTCGGGCGGGGAGGCTGTCCGGAGGGTGCGGGCAGGCCGGAGAACGGACCGTCGGGGTCTGAAGGGACCACGTGGGCGAGCCGCATGGCGATGCGCGCGGAGGGCGGGGTGGGCAAAGCGTTTCGCCCGCAGGGTGGCCGGAGCCATAGGATTGGGGCGAAAACTCACCACACTCACCCTGAGGATCGCTGCATGCCTGGCATCACGCGCGAGGAGGTCTCCCACCTCGCACGGCTGGCGCGTCTGGAGCTGAAGGACGAAGAGCTCGATCACTTCGCCGGACAGCTCGACGACATCATCGGCGCGGTCGCCCGCGTCTCCGAGGTCGCCGACCAAGACGTACCGCCGACCTCTCACCCGCTGCCGCTGACCAACGTCATGCGCGCGGACGTGGTCCGTCCGTCGCTGACCCCGCAGGAGGCGCTCTCCGGCGCCCCCGCCCAGGAGCAGCAGCGGTTCAAGGTGCCGCAGATCCTGGGGGAGGAGTAACCCGCATGGCTGATCTGATCAAGCTCACCGCTTCCGGCATCGCCGAGAAGATCGCCTCCGGCGACGTCACCGCCGTCGAGGTGACCGAGGCGCACCTGGCCCGTATCGAGGCCGTCGACGAGAAGGTGCACGCGTTTCTGCACGTGGACCGGGAGGGCGCGCTCGCCCAGGCCCGGGCCGTGGACGAGAAGCGTGCGCGCGGCGAGGAGCTCGGCCCGCTGGCCGGCGTTCCGCTCGCCCTGAAGGACATCTTCACCACCAAGGGGATCCCGACCACCGTCGGCTCCAAGATCCTGGAAGGGTGGATCCCGCCGTACGACGCGACGCTGGTCACCCGCCTGAAGGACGCGGACGTGGTGATCCTCGGCAAGACCAACATGGACGAGTTCGCCATGGGGTCGTCGACGGAGAACAGCGCGTTCGGGCCCACCAACAACCCCTGGGACCTCACCCGTATCCCGGGCGGCTCCGGCGGCGGCTCCTCCGCCTCGCTGGCGTCCTTCCAGGCGCCGCTCGCGATCGGGACCGACACCGGCGGCTCGATCCGCCAGCCCGCCGCCGTGACCGGCACGGTCGGCGTCAAGCCGACGTACGGCGCGGTGTCCCGGTACGGCATGGTGGCCTTCTCCTCGTCCCTGGACCAGGGCGGCCCGTGTGCCAGGACCGTGCTGGACGCGGCGCTGCTGCACGAGGCCATCGCCGGGCACGACCCGCTCGACTCCACCTCCATCGACGCCCCGGTCCCGGCGGTCGTCGAGGCCGCCCGCAACGGCAGCGTGCGCGGCATGCGCATCGGCGTGGTCAAGGAGTTCGGCGGCGAGGGCTACCAGGCCGGCGTCGTACAGCGCTTCAACGAGTCCGTGGAGCTGCTGCGCGAGCTCGGCGCCGAGGTCGTGGAGCTGTCCTGCCCGTCGTTCGACAAGGCTCTGGCCGCGTACTACCTGATCGCGCCGTCCGAGTGCTCGTCCAACCTGGCCCGCTTCGACGGCCTGCGCTACGGCCTGCGGGCCGGCGACGACGGCTCGCGCTCCGCCGAGGACGTCACCGCGCTCACCCGCGCGGCGGGCTTCGGCCCCGAGGTCAAGCGCCGGATCATGCTGGGCACCTACGCGCTCAGCTCCGGCTACTACGACGCGTACTACGGCTCCGCGCAGAAGGTCCGCACCCTGATCACCCAGGACTTCCAGCGCGCCTTCGAGCAGGTGGACGTGCTGGTCTCGCCGACCACCCCCACCACCGCCTTCCCGATCGGCGAGCGCGTCGACGACCCGATGGCGATGTACCTGGCCGACCTGTGCACCATCCCGGCGAACCTCGCGGGGAACGCGGCCATGTCGCTGCCCTGCGGCCTGGCGCCGGAGGACGGTCTCCCGGTGGGCCTTCAGATCATCGCTCCCGCCATGGCCGACGACCGGCTCTACAAGGTCGGTGCGGCGGTCGAGGCCGCATTCGTCGACAAGTGGGGGCACCCGCTGCTTGAGGAGGCACAGTCACTGTGAGTGGTGCGCTGAAGAAGGCCAAGAGCTTCAAGAAGTCCAAGCCCGGCACCTACCTGTCCATCGGCTCCGCGCTCTTCGGCGCGGTGAGCGTGGCCAAGCAGGTCAAGAAGGCACGATCCGAGAACGACAAGCTCCAGCTGGTCGACGCGGTGGTCTCGGCCGCCGCGATCGTCACCACCATCGCGCTGCTCGTCCGCGAGCTCAAGCGCATGGGCGACGACGACGTCCTGGCGGACTGAGAGGTTAGTTTTCCGTGACCGTCACTGAACTGGTGTCGTACGAGGACGCCCTCGCCGCCTACGACCCCGTCATGGGGCTCGAGGTCCACGTCGAGCTCGGCACCGCGACCAAGATGTTCTGCGGCTGCTCCACGGCGCTCGGCGCCGAGGCCAACGCGCAGACCTGCCCCACCTGCCTCGGCCTGCCCGGCTCGCTCCCGGTCGTCAACGAGACCGGCGTCGAGTCCGCCATCAAGATCGGCCTCGCGCTGAACTGCGAGATCGCCGAGTGGTGCCGCTTCGCCCGGAAGAACTACTTCTATCCGGACATGCCGAAGAACTTCCAGACCTCGCAGTACGACGAGCCGATCGCCTTCAACGGCTATCTGGACGTCGAGATCGACGGCGGCGAGGTCTTCCGGGTCCAGATCGAGCGCGCCCACATGGAGGAGGACACCGGCAAGTCCACCCACGTGGGCGGCGCGACGGGCCGTATCCACGGCGCCCAGCACTCCCTCCTCGACTACAACCGGGCCGGTATCCCGCTCATCGAGATCGTCACCAAGCCGATCGAGGGGGCCGGGGACCGGGCCCCGGAGGTCGCCCGGGCGTACGTCGCCGAGCTGCGCGAGCTCATCAAGGCGCTCGGCGTCTCCGACGCGCGCATGGAGATGGGCCAGATGCGCTGCGACGTGAACCTGTCGCTGCGGCCGCACGGCGCCGACAAGTTCGGCACCCGCTCCGAGACCAAGAACGTCAACTCGCTGCGCTCCGTCGAGCGCGCGGCCCGCTTCGAGATCCAGCGGCAGGCGGCCTTGCTCGGCGACGGCGGCACGGTCATCCAGGAGACCCGTCACTTCCACGAGGAGGACGGCTCCACGACGTCCGGCCGGATCAAGGAGGAGGCGGAGGACTACCGCTACTTCCCGGAGCCGGACCTGGTGCCCGTCGCCCCGGCGCGTGAGTGGGTGGAGCAGCTGCGGGCCGGGCTGCCGGAGCTGCCGCGGGTGCGCCGCAACCGGCTGCGCGAGGAGTGGGGCATCTCGGCGCACGAGATGCGGTCCGTCCTCAACGCGGGCGCGATCGAGCTGATCACCGCCACCATCGACGCGGGCGCCGACGCGGCGTCGGCGCGGAAGTGGTGGATGGGCGAGCTGGCCCGCCGGGCCAACGAGGACGGCGTGGACCTCACGTCCCTGCCGATCACCCCGGCCCAGGTCGCGCGCGTGTGCGCCCTGGTCGCCGAGGGCTCGCTCAACGACAAGCTGGCGCGCCAGGTCATCGAGGGCGTGCTGGCGGGCGAGGGCGACCCCGACGCGGTCGTCCAGGCCCGCGGCCTGAAGGTCGTCTCGGACGAGGGCGCGCTGGGCGCGGCCGTCGACGAGGCCATCGCGGGCAACGCGGCCATCGCCGACAAGATCCGCGGCGGCAAGGTCGCGGCGGCGGGCGCGCTGGTGGGCGCGGTCATGAAGGCCACGCGCGGCCAGGCCGACGCGGCCCGCGTGCGCGAGCTGATCCTGGAGAAGCTCGGCGTCCAGGGCTGACCCCCGGACACGGCACGGCGGCGGGGTGCGTCCTTGGACGCACCCCGCCGTCGGCCTTTGTGCCCCGTCCGGAGCCGCGCGGCCGCCGCTACAGCAGTTCCGGCGTGAGGTCCGGGGCCGGCATGTGCGGGTCGAGGGGGAACAGGGGGCGCTCCACGCGGCGGTGGCCCAGCCGGGCCAGGTTCTGGTCGACGGCGCCCGGGGTGAGGGCCAGGCGCCGGTCGGCCGCCAGGTCGGACAGCTCCGGTGCCGGGCAGCCGGCCTTCACGACGACCAGGTCGTATCCGCGCGGGTCCAGCTCGCCGAAGTCCGCGCGGGAGCGGAACGGCTTGCGGCGGCTGACCAGGACCGCGGTCACCCCGCCGCGCCGCACGGCGGCCACGTCGCCGCCGACCTCGTCGGCCTCGCGGAGGGCCACGACCTCGCCGAGGAGCTCGTACGGCTCGTGCAGCTCGTGCGGCTCGTGCGTACCGCCGACCGACAGCCGCACCGCCGCCCCCACCCCTGCGGCGAAGCACTGCGCGACCGCCGCCGGATCGGTGATGCCGGCGTGCAGGGCGGTGACACGCCCGGCCGCCAGGTCCCCGTGGGCCAGCAGCCGCCCCAGCATGTACGGGAGGTCGCCCGCGCCGCCCGCCGCCGGGTTGTCGCCGGTGTCGCTGATGAGGAACGGGCGGGCAGGGGAGGCGACGGCCGCCTCGACGCACGCGTCGGCGTCGCCTGCGGGGGCGGCGAACACGAAGTTGTGGCGCAGGTCCCAGTACTCCGTGGCCAGCGAGCGGGCCTGCTCGACGGCGAGTGCGGGGTCGTCGCCGGTGACGACGACGGCCGCCTTGCAGCGCGGCTCGTCGGCCCAGGGCCAGCCGGCCCAGACCGCCGCGTCCACGATGCCGTCCAGCTCCTCGATGGAGGCCGGCCGGCCGTACAGGGATCTGGCGGGCTCCAGGCGCGGGCTGGTCCGTTCGCCGGGCAGCAGCACCGGCACCTGCACCCAGGCCAGGTGGGGGCGGCCCTTGCCCGCGGCGAGGCGTTCGACGAGTTTGCGGGCGGCGCGCTCGCGGGTCCGGGCCGCGTCCTGGCCCGCGGCGCTGCCGTGCGCGGCGGGGCCGGGCGCGGTGGGGCGGTGCCCGGTGGGGCGGTGCGCGGTGACCAGGTCCAGCGCGGTGGCGAGCCGGCGCGAGATATTGCCGTGCGGGTCCATGGCGGCGGAGATCAGCGCGCGAGGGCCGAGGGCCTCCCGTACGGCCTCGGTCAGGTCGGCCTCGGCGTCCTCCAGGCCGACCACGCCCATCGCGCCGTGGAGTTCGTAGACGAGGCCGTCGAGCGGGCCGGCCTGCCGTATGCGGTCCACCAGTTCGCCCTTGAGACGCCGGTACGCCTCCGGCTCGACCGGCCCGCCGGGCACCGCCACGGCGTGGAGCAGCGGGACCCACTTGACCGAGCCGCTCAGGTCGCCGTCCGGGCGGGTCCAGGCGTCGCGGGCCAGCAGTTCGGCGCCGCGGGTGACGCGGAAGTCGTCGTACGTGGTGCGGTGCGGGCTGAAGGCGGCGGATCGGACGGACATGCCGCCGATGCCGATGCGCGGGCGGCGGCCGGCGGGGAACGGCGTGCTCATGCGGATGCGGAATCCTTTCCCGGCTCGCGCGGCGGGCGGGCATGTGACCACGGATCTTATGCGGGTATCGGTGGATGTGGGGGTAATGACCGCCTATGGCAGGCCGGGCCGCTCATGCCCGGACGACGGCTCCGCGCTATCCGCCACGCGGCATCGGTGCCTTGAACGGCCGCTGACGGGTGGCGGACCGGTGGCGGACCGCATTCCCGTGGGCGGTGTGGGAAAGTCCACAAAGGGGGCAAAGGATCTTTTCCGGCTGTCAGAGTGCAGGGGGAGTTCGCCGCCGGTCCAGCTTCAGGACGTGCGGCGTTCCTTCACATGTTCATCAGTGCGTTAGCCGCCACGGGTCCGGCCGGTCTCCCTCCGGGCCCGGCGAGTTCGGCGCGTTACCCGGAAAGCAGGCCATGGCCGCACTCGCCCGGTGGTGCCTCAGGCGCCGCCTCGTCGTCATCGCGCTGTGGCTGGCCGCTTTCGCGGGGGTGTCGGTGGCGGCCGCGGTCACGGGGTCCGCGTACTCGAACGACTACGGCATCCCGGGGACGGACTCGGCGCGGGTATCCGAGCTGATGGAGCGGGAGTTCCCGGGGCAGGCCGGGGACAGCGACACCATCGTCTGGCACACGGCGCGCGACGCGGGCACGGTGCGCGCGGTGGACGTGCGGCAGCGCATGGCGGCGGCGCTGGACCGGGTCGAGAAGATGCCGGGAGTCGTCTCCGTCACCGGGCCGTACGGCGACAGCGCTGTGGACGCGGCCCGGATCAGCGCCGACGGGCACACCGCCTACGCCACAGTCGCTTTCGACAAGCCCGCCTCCGAACTCGGCGAGGCTCAGGTGCGCGAAGTGGTCGACACCGCCCGCGCCGCGGCGGCCGACGGGCTCGAGGTGGAGATGGGCGGCGCGGGCATCGGCGCGGCCCAAGGGATGGGCTCCGCCCACCTCAGCGAGGTCATCGGGGTCGCCGTGGCCGCCGTCGTCCTCTTCCTGGCCTTCGGCTCGCTCGCGGCGGCGTTCCTGCCGATCGCCACCGCGGTGGTCGGCGTGGGCACCGCGTACGCGGGCGTCGGGCTGCTCGGCCACGCCATGACCGTCGCCGACTTCGCGCCCATGCTCGGCACGCTGATCGGGCTCGGCGTCGGCATCGACTACGCGCTGTTCATCGTCACCCGGCACCGCCAGGGGCTGAAGGCGGGGCTGCCGGTCGACGAGGCCGCCCGGCGCGCGGTGGCCACCTCGGGACGCGCGGTGATCTTCGCCGGGGCGACCGTCTGTGTGGCGCTGCTGGGCATGCTGGTGCTGCGGCTGAGCTTTCTGAACGGGGTCGCGGTCGCGGCGGCGCTGACCGTCCTGCTCACCGTCGCCGCGTCGGTCACCCTGCTGCCCGCGCTGCTCGGGGTGATCGGCACCCGGGCCCTGAGCCGGCGCGAGCGGCGCCGGCTGGCCGAGCGCGGGCCGCGGACCAAGGCGCGCGGAGGGTTCGCGGCCCGCTGGTCGGCCCTGGTCGAGCGGCGCCCGAAGCTGCTCGGCGCCATCGCGGCCGTGCTGATGCTGGTCCTCGCGCTGCCCACGCTCTCGCTCCGGCTGGGCACCTCCGACCAGGGCAACGACCCGGCCTCCTCGACGACCCGGAAGGCCTACGACCTCCTCGCCGAGGGGTTCGGGCCCGGCTTCAACGGCCCGCTGACGCTCGTCGGCCGGATCGACGGCGCCGCCGACCGGCTCGCGTTCGACAAGCTCCCCGAGACCCTGCGCACCACCGAGGGCGTCGCCTCGGCGAGCCGGGCCGAGCTGAGCACCAGCGGCGACACGGCCGTGATCACGGTCGTCCCCGAGACCGCCCCGCAGTCGCGCGCCACCTCCGAGCTGGTGTCCCGGCTGCGCCACGAGGTGCTGCCCAGGGCCGCCGAGGCCACCTCGCTCCGGGTGTACGTCGGCGGGCTGACCGCGGGCTACGACGACTTCGCGATGGTGATCGTCGGAAAGCTGCCGCTGTTCGTGGGGGTGGTCGTGGGCCTCGGCAGTGTCCTGCTGCTGCTCGCGTTCCGCAGCATCGGCATTCCGGTCAAGGCGGCCGTGATGAACGTGGTCGCCGTCGCCGCGTCCTTCGGGGTCGTCGTCGCCATCTTCCAGTGGGGGTGGGGGAGCGAGCTGCTGGGGCTCGGCCGGGCCGGCCCGATCGAGCCGTTCCTGCCGGTGATCATGGTGTCGGTGCTCTTCGGGCTGTCCATGGACTATCAGGTCTTCCTGGTCAGCCGGATGTACGAGGAGTGGCGGCAGACCCGGGACAACCGGGTCGCGGTGCGGGTCGGGCTCGCCGAGACCAGCCGGGTCATCAACTCCGCCGCCGTCATCATGATCGCCGTCTTCTCGGCCTTCGTGCTCAGCGGCGACCGCATCATCGCGATGTTCGGCATCGGCCTGGCCGCCGCCGTCGCCCTGGACGCCTTCGTCCTCCGTACGCTCCTGGTGCCCGCCGCCATGCATCTGCTGGGCGGGGCCAACTGGTGGCTGCCGCGCCGGCTGGACCGCTGGCTGCCGAGGATCAGCATCGAGGGGCCGGGCGAACGCGCGGCGGACGGACCGTCCCTGCTGCCGGGACAGCGCGTACCCGAGGAGGAAGAAGCCGCGGGGGCCGTGCGGGCAAGCGTGCGCTGAGGGGGACTTCGGGTTACTCGCCGGTCTCCCGCGCCGTCACCAGCACCTCGCCCGCGGCCGTCCGGTAGTAGAGCACGGACCGCCCGGCGCGCCGCCGCCGCACCAGGCCGGCGTCCAGCAGAACCTTGAGGTGGCGGCCCACCGAGCCCAGCCCCTGGCCGGTCAGCGCGACGAGCTGGGTGGTGCTCTTCGGGGTGTCCAGCAGGACGAGGACGGCCGCCCTGGCCGGGCCGAGCAGCTTGCCCAGTGACTCGGGCACCGAGGCCCGGTCCGCCTCGGCCAGCACGCCAGAACAGGGATAGATCAGCGCGTAACGGTGCGGAGCTTCCCAAGAGGCCCAGCCCTGGGACAGGGTCACCGGGACGAACAGCAGTTGCGCCCCAGAGATCTCCCGCGGCGGGTAGTCGTGCGCGTTGATCTGTAGCCGGCTCTCCCCGAGCCACCGCATCCCCGGCCGCATGGCGTTCAGCACGGCCGCCCAGCCGCCCTGGCTCAGCCGCGCCGTACGCGCCACCACATCCGCCTCGATGATCCGCCGGCGCCGGGGCCAGGTGGGCAGCACCGTCTCGGTCCACACCCACTCCAGGACATCGGCGCAGCGCTCCGCGAGATCGGCGGAGTGGCGTAGCGGGTCGGGGAGCGGACCGCGCAGCGATACGGCCAGATTGGCGCGGGCGGTCTCGGGCAGGGTCTCGCGTATCCGCGCCAACTCCTCCTCGAAGCCCGGCTCACCCTCGCCGGTGGGTGTGGGGGTGAGGAAGTCCGCGAGCCAGCGGTGCCCCAGGGCGGCCCGTACGGTCAGCGCGGTGAGCGGATCGCCGGCCAGCCGGGCCCGGTAGGCGGGCAGATGGGCGTCGAGCCAGGCGCGCTCGCCCGGGTGCCCGGCCACGCCCCGCTCCAGGGAGATCAGGCCCGCGACGGCCTCGGCGAGCGGTGAGACGACGAACCGGCTCCCGGCGAGCGTGTCCGCGTTGACCAGCCACCAGCCCATGGTTTTGCCCAGCCCGCCCCGTCGTTTCGCCCCGTCGCTTCGCGTCATCGTTTCGCGTGCGCGCGAAACTGTAACGGCCCCGGGCGGGGACCGCTGAGCCTTAGGGCCATGCGCACCTACCGAGAGCTCTTCGCCGCACCGGAGTTCACACCGCTCTTCCTCACCAGCACGCTGCAGGTGGCCGGTTCGACGGTGAGCGGACTGGCCCTGGGCACGCTGGTCTACGCGGCGACCGGCTCACCGCTGCTGTCCGCCCTCAGCATGTTCGGCCCCAACCTGGCCCAGGTGGTCGGCGCGACGCTGCTGCTGTCGGCCGCCGACCGGCTGCCGCCGCGCGCCGCGCTCTGCGGTCTGTCGCTGCTCTTCGCCCTCGGCACCGCCGTCCAGGCCGTCCCCGGCCTGCCGACGGCGGCCCTCTTCGCGGTCCTCCTCGCTCTCGGGGCGACCGCCTCGCTGGGCGGCGGGGTGCGTTCCGGGCTGCTCAACGAGATCCTGGCGCGGGAGGGCTATCTGCTCGGCCGCTCCGTGCTCAACATGTCGGCAGGCACCACCCAGATCTGCGGCTTCGCGGTCGGTGGCGTCCTGGTAACCGCCCTGTCGCCGCGCGGCACCCTGCTCACCGCCGCCGCCCTCTACCTCGCCGCCGCGGCCGTCGCCCGCTTCGGGCTCGGCCGGCGGCCGCCGCGCGCCACCGGGCGGCCGTCGATCGCCGCGACCTGGCGCGACAACGCCCGGCTGTGGTCCTCGGTGCCACGCCGCTACGTCTATCTCGCGCTGTGGGTGCCCAACGGGCTGATCGTCGGCTGCGAATCCCTCTTCGTCCCTTACGCTCCCGGGCACGCCGGGCTGCTGCTGGCCTGCGCGGCCCTCGGCATGCTCGTCGGCGACACCCTGACCGGCCGGTTCGTACCGCCGTGGTGGCGCGAGCGGCTGGGCGCCCCGCTGCGGCTGCTGCTCGCCGCCCCGTACCTGGTCTTCGCCCTGCACCCGCCGCTGCCGCTCGCGGCGGCCGCGGTCGCCCTCGCGTCGGTCGGCTTCGCGGCGAGCCTGCTGCTCCAGGAGCGGCTGATGGCCCTGACGCCCGACGAGCTGAGCGGGCACGCGCTCGGGCTGCACTCCTCGGGCATGCTCACCATGCAGGGCGTCGGGGCGGCCCTCGCGGGCGCCGTCGCCCAGTACACCTCACCCTCGACCGCGATGGCCCTCATGGCAGCGGCCTCCGTCACGGTCACCCTGGCCCTGGCCCCGGGCCTAAGGCCCCTGAGCCGTCCTAAGGACCCGGTGCCGGGTGGGGCTCAGGAGGTCTAAGGCCCCGGCGCGGGCGGAGATCAGGCACTCTCCCGATGTGGCGGACCCCCCTTGCGGACGAGAGTGGAGGCACGTTGGGAACCCCGTCACGGCGGGGATCCGTGACAGACCACCGAGGAGAACACGATGTTCCACCACGAGCTGTACAAGATCCGCCAGGCCGAGGCGCTGCGCGAGGCCGCCGAGTACCGGGTGGCCCGCCAGGCGCGGCGCGAGGGCGGCGGCCGGTCCGGTGTCGAGGAACCCGAAGGGCGGGTGAAGGCCGTGAACCGGCGGGGCGGCGGCCGCCGTACGCCACGCGCATACGGCACCGTGGCCTGAGACCGGGCCGCGCCGTGCTGCCCGTACCGCGCACCGTGCCGGTCCCCGGCATCGCCCAGGGTGCCGCCCGGGGCCGGTCCCTAGCCCCCCGGCTGTCGGACCCCTGTGCGATGCTCGACGGCGTGCAGCACACGTCAGTCAGCCCGGTGTTCGTCGGCCGCGCCCAGGAACTCGCCGTTCTCACCGACGCGCTCGCCTGCGCCGCCGGGGGCGAGCCGCAGGTGGTGCTCGTCGGAGGAGAGGCGGGGGTCGGCAAGAGCCGGCTCGTGGACGAGTTCCTGACCGGGGCCACGGCCGCCGGGGCCGCCGCCGCGGTCGGCGGCTGTGTGGAGATCGGGGTCGACGGCCTGCCGTTCGCCCCCGTGTCCACCGTGCTGCGCGCGCTGCGCCGCAAGCTGGGGGACGAGCTCGACCGGGCCGCCGCCGGGCAGGAGGGCGAGCTGGCCCGGCTGCTGCCCGAGCTGGGCGAGACCGCCCGCGAGTCGCGTGACGAGGACAGCCGCGCCCGGCTCTTCGAGCTCACCGTCCGGCTGCTGGAGCGGCTGGCCACCGACCGGACGCTGGTCGTCGTGATCGAGGACCTGCACTGGGCCGACCGCTCCACCCGCGAGCTGCTCGGCTATCTCTTCCGTTCCCTGATCGGCGCCCGGCTGCTCGTCGTCGCCACCTACCGCTCCGACGACATCCACCGCCGCCACCCGCTGCGCCCCTTCCTCGCCGAGATCGACCGGATGCGGGCGGTGCGCCGTATCGAGCTGCCCCGCTTCAACCGCTCCGAAGTGCGCGCCCAGATAGCCGGGATCCACGGAGCCCGGCCCGACCGGGCGCTGGTCGACCGCATCTTCGAGCGCAGCGACGGAAACGCCTTCTTCGTCGAGGAGATCGCCCGCAGCATCAGCGAGGGCTGCGCGACGGGCCTCAGCGAATCGCTGCGCGATCTGCTGCTGGTGCGGGTCGAGGCGCTGCCCGAGGAGGCCCAGCGAGTGGTGCGCTTCCTCGCCGAGGGCGGCTCCACCGTGGAGTACGAACTGCTGCGCGCGGTCGCCGGGCTCGGCGAGGACGACCTGATCGACGCGCTGCGCGCCGCCGTCGGCGCCAACATCCTGCGGCCCACGGGCGACGACAGCGGCTACCGCTTCCGCCACGCCCTCGTCCGCGAGGCCGTGGCCGACGATCTGCTGCCGGGCGAGCGCTCCCGCATCAACCGGCGTTACGCCGAGACGCTGGAGGACGAGCCCGCGCTGGTGCGTGCCGATGAGCGCGCGGCCCGCCTGGCCAGCTACTGGTACCACGCACACGACCCGGCCAAGGCCCTGCCCGCCGTGTTGCGGGCCTCCGTCGAGGCCCGTCGGCGGTATGCGCACGCCGAGCAGCTGCGGCTGCTGGAGCGCGCCATGGAGCTGTGGGAAGACGTCCCCGAGGGGATCCGCGAGGAGCAGCGCCCCCTCGACTACGCCGAGGCGTATCCCGCGTGCGGCTGTGACGACACGGCGCTGCGCCATCTGGACCTGCTGGCCGAGGTGGTGGTGGCCGCGCTCAGGTCAGGGCAGCGGGAGCGGGCGCTGACCGTCACCAAGCGGGCGCTGCGCGGTCTGGACGAGAGCGAGGACCCGCTGCGGGCCGCGTGGTTCTGGACCCAGAAATCCAAGCTGGTGGGGTCCTTGGGGCGGGGCGACGGCTGGGCCGAGCTCGGCCGGGCCCAGGAGCTGGTGCGCGGACTGCCGCCGTCCGCCGTGCACGCCGATGTGCTGGCGGAGGCGGCGAGCTGGAGCATGGTCCGCAAGCACGGGCCGGACGGCTTCGCGGTGGCCGAGCGGGCCGTGGAGCTGGCCCGGCTGGTCGGCGCCCGGAGCACCGAGCTGCACGCCCGGCTGACGCTGGGCTATTTCAAGGCCGAGTCGGGGGACGTGGAGGGCGGCCTCGCCGAGATGCGGGAGGTCTGCGAGGCCGCCATCGAGATGGGCGATGTGAGCATCGTGGGGCGCTGCTTCATCAATCTGGTCTCCGGGCTCGAGGGGCTCGGCCGGTCGGCCGAGGCGGTCGAGGTCGCCGAGAAGGGCGTGCGGATACTGGACCGCTTCGGGCTGCCGGACTCCCTGGCGTGGGTGTTCGGGAACATGGCCGAGTCGCTGCTGTCGCTGGGCCGCTGGGCCGAGGCGGAAGAGGCCGCGGCCACCACCCGGCGCATGGCGATCGGCAACAAGACGGGCCGTATCGCGCTGAACCGCTTCGCCCGGCTGGCGCTGGCCCGGGGCGACTGGGACACCGCGGAGCGCGAGCTGTCGGTGGCCCGGGAGCAGAAGAACCTCATCCCCGAGCCGCAGTTCTCCATTCCGCTGACCCACTTCTCCCTCGAACTCGCGGCGGCCCGCGGCGGGATCCTGGAGGTTCGCGAGCTTCTCGGCCAGACCTTGGGGGACAGCCTCCGCGTCGGCATGCAGCGCTACACCTGGCCGCTGCTGGCTGCCGCCGCCGCGGCCGAGGCGGACGCCCGGGGGCTGCCCGCCGCCGAGCCGGGCCGGGCCGAGGCCCTGGCCCGGATCCGGGCGACGGCCAAGCAGGTGGCGCAGCCGGTGCCGGTGTGGCGGGCCTACGGCCTGCTGGTGGACGCCGAACTGGCGCGCGCCGAGGGGCACGACGACGCCGACCGCTGGGCGGAGGCGGTGGCCGCCTTCCAGCGGCTGGACCGCCCGGACCCCCTGGCCCGGGCCCGCTTCCGCTGGGCGGAGGCGCTGCTGGCCTCCGGCGCCGCCCGCGAGCGGGTCGCGGAGCCCCTGGCGGCGGCCCACGCCACAGCGCTCCGGCTGGCGGCGCGCCCGCTGCGCGAGGGCATCGAGCTGCTGGCCCGCCGCGCCCGGCTGCCGCTGGCATCCGGCCCGGCGGCCGCCGCGACCACCCCGATCGCCGCCCTTCCCGCGGCCTCCCCCGCGGACCCCGCCGCCGAGCCCGCCGACCCCGCCGCGGCCCTCGGGCTCACCCCCCGGGAGCGCGATGTGCTGCGGCTGGTGGCCCTGGGGCGCAGCAACCGTCAGATCGCCGAGGAGCTGTTCATCTCGCCGAAGACGGCGAGTGTGCATGTGTCCAACATCCTGGCCAAGCTGGAGGTGTCGGGCCGCGGCGAGGCGGCGGCGGTGGCACACCGGCTGCGGCTGGTGGACGGTCTGGTGGACGAGGCCGCGGCGCGCTGAGCCGACGGGCCGCAGGCCGCCCCGCCCCCCGCTGCCGGGCGCCCGGGCGGGGCGTGTCCGGCGGATCCCGATGCATGCGGCGGCCACACGGCGGGGCCGCGTTTCCGCGGGGCCGCGTTTCGGCGGGCCCGGCCGGAGCTGGGAAGGTGCGGGTAAGGGAAAGATCCGCCGGAGACCCCTGAGCGGTTCGGCCCGCACGGCGGTCTTCGGACCGCGCGGGACTCGGTGCCCGCGCGGCGGCTTGCGATCGGCGGGCGGGTGGTTCAGCCCGGCGGAGCCCAGGCCGCGTGTTCAGCCCTGGCGTGTTCAGCCCTCGCGGGGGCGGACGACCACCCGGCCGGAGTCCAGGTCGATCGGCCCCCGCCACGGCTTGTCGCCATCGCCCACGTCGTCCACGGTCAACTCCAGGCGGTTGCGCTCTTCCTCGGTGTGCTTTCGGCCCGGCGAGAACAGTTCCTCGATGATGTTGAACACGGTGACCCCCAGGGGCAAGCGACTTCTGCCAGTCTAGGCGCTGCCCCGGTGATCTCCCCTGGCGTATCGGAGACCCTTCCCACCAGGGGATCCGCCCGCCACGAGGGCCTCCCGTCAGGAGATCTCCAGCCGCAGGATCCGGTCGTCCTCCGCGCCCGGCTTCTTGCGCCCGTCCGTATTGCTCGTCGTCACCCACAGCCCGCCGTCGTCCGTGGCCACCACCGTCCGCAGCCGCCCGTACTTCCCGTCGAGGAACGACTGAGGCTTCCCCGCCGAGCGGGTGCCGTCCAGGGGGATGCGCCACAGCCGCTCCCCGCGCAGCCCCGCCATCCAGATCGAGCCCTTGGCGTAGGCGATGCCGCTCGGCGAGGCGTCCTCCGGCTTCCACTGCTCGACCGGGTCGACGAACCCCTCCTTGCCGGCCTTGCCCTCGGCATCCGGCCAGCCGTAGTTCTTGCCGGGCTCGATCTGGTTGAGCTCGTCCCAGGTGTCCTGCCCGAACTCGGAGGCCCACAGCCGCTTGTCCGTGTCCCAGGCCAGACCCTGGACATTGCGATGGCCGTAGGAATAGACCACCGAGTCGGCCTCGGGGTTGCCATGGGCGGGCTCGCCCTCCGGGGTCATCCGCAGGATCTTGCCGCCGAGCGACTCCTGGTCCTGGGCGAGACTTCGGTCCCCGCTGTCGCCCGTGCCCACATAGAGCATCTTGTCGGGGCCGAAGGCGATCCGCCCGCCGTTGTGAATCGCGCCCTTGGGGATGCCCTTGAAGACCGTGTCCGGGGCGCCGAGCTGGGAGCCGGTGGGGCGCTTGGCGTCGTACGACATGCGGGCGATGCGGTTGTCCGAGGCGGTGGTGAAGTACGCGTACACCATCGGGTTCGAGCCGTAGTCGGGGGAGATCGCCAGGCCCAGCAGACCGCCCTCCCCGCCAGGGGAGACACCCGCGACCGAGCCCACCTCCGTCTTCTTACCGCTGTCCGCGTCGACCTTGAAGACCTTGCCGGTGTCCCGGGAGGAGACCAGCAGACTTCCGTCGGGCAGCGGGGCGATCCCCCACGGAGAGTCCAGCTTGGTGGTGAGCGTGCGGTCCACCTTCACCGAGCCCTTGGCCGGGGCTGCCGGGGCGGAGGACGAGGGGGAGGAGGAAGGACCCCCCTTGGGCGGGGAATCGCCGTCGGACCCGGATTTCTCGGGGCCGGGCGTGCTCGGGCGGCGGTTGAAGGGGCCCTGTCCGTCACCGGACGAGCAGCCCGCCGCGAGCAGCAGCGCGGCAGCGGAGGCGAGCACAGGGATCACACCAGGACGTCGCACCTTCGGTTCCTCTCCGTGGGCACATGTGCCTCGGCACGGCACTGATTCTTATACACCGCAGCCCCGCCGCCGGTTCCCACCGCGGAAACCCCCGCACACAAGCCCGGCCCCCAAGAGCCCGAGGCCCCGAACCCGAGCCTCCCGACCCCTAGTCCCATGACCCCTGGGCCGGTGGCAGCGCCGCTATCTCCGCGAAGTCCGCGTCCGTCAGCCGGAGTCCGGCGGCGCCGCAGTTCTCCGTCGCCCACCGCTCCCGCTTGGTCCCCGGCACCGGCACCACATGCCGCCCCTGCCCCAGCAGCCACGCCAGCGCGACCTGCGCCGCCGTGACCGACTCCCCGTGCCGCCGCGCCACCCGGCGCAGCCCAACCACGATCGGCTGGTTCGCCGCCATCATCTCCGCCGTGAAGCGCGGATGTCTGGCCCGTACATCGTCCGGCTCGAAGCCCTGCCCCGGCGTCAGCGTCCCGCTCAGGAAGCCGTTCCCCAGTGGCATCGCGGCCAGGAAACCGACCCCCCGCGAGGCGCACCACGGCACCAGCGCCTCCAGCGCCTCCGGCGACCAGACCGACAGCTCCGCCTGCACACAGCTGACCGGGAAGACCTGCTGCACCCGCTCCAGCTGCCGCACCGTGGCGTCGTGCATCCCGCCCCCGGCCCGCCGCTGTGCCCGCACCCCCAGCGCGCACAGCCCCAGCGCCCGCACCTTTCCGGCCGCGACCAGCTCCGCCATCGCGCCCCAGGTCTCCTCTATCGGCACCTCCGGGTCGGCCCGGTGCAGCTGGTAGAGGTCGATGACGTCGGTCTGGAGCCGGCGCAGCGAGGCGTCGCAGGCCCGCTTCACATAGCCGGGGCGGCCGTTGGCCACGATGTGCGTCTCGCCCACCAGCAGCCCGCACTTGGTGGACACGAAGGCGTCCCGGCGCCGCTCCTTGAGCACCCGCCCCACCAGCCGCTCATTCGTGAACGGCCCGTACATGTCGGCGGTGTCCAGCAGGCTCGCGCCCGCGTCGAGCGCGGCGTGCATGGCGCGCAGCGAGTCCTCACCGCTCCGCTGCGAAGCGGTGTACGCCCAGCTCATGGGCATGCACCCGAGGCCTATCGCGCCCACCTCGAGCGTCGCCGCCCCGATTCTCCTGCGCTCCACCTGGCCAGACCCCTCCCGTTTCCCGCACCAAACTAACGTCTGCGTGCGCCCGGTGATCGCATAGCCTCCAGGCATGAGCGCAGATCACAGCGACAACCCCGACAACCCGGTCCCCGGCAACCCGCTCCCCGGCAACGCGGTGCCCGACGACTCGCGCCCCCTCGCGTGGCTGCCCTACCCCGCGGACGAGATCGACGGGCTGCCCGACGGCCTGGAATACGCCTACTGGGACGGCGAGTCCGACTACCCCACCGACCCCGCCCGCTGCTCGTTCTACTGCCTGCCGTACATGAAGAACAAAGAGGGTGTGCGGCCGCTGCCCGCCATGACCAATCTGAGCGTCGTGCAGACCCTCACCGCCGGCATAGACCATGTGCAGTCGGTCATCGCGGACCTGCCGCCCGGCGTGCGGCTGTGCAATGCGCGCGGGGTGCACGACGCGAGCACCGCGGAGCTGGCCCTGACTCTCATCCTCGCCTCGCTGCGCGGCATCCCCGGCTTTGTGCGCGAGCAGGACGCCGGGCGGTGGAGCCAGGGCTTCCGTCCCGCGCTCGCCGACAAGTCCGTGCTGATCGTCGGCTACGGGTCGATCGGCGCCGCGATCGAGGACCGGCTTGTGCCGTTCGAGTGCGAGCGGGTCCTTCGCGTCGCGCGCTCCCCGCGCACGACCGAGCGCGGTCCGGTGCACCCGATCGACGACTTGCCCCGACTGCTTCCGGACGCCGATGTGGTGGTGCTCGTCACGCCCCTCACCCCTGCCACCCGCGGCCTGGCCGGGGCAGACTTCCTGGCCCGGATGAAGGACGGCGCGCTGCTGGTGAACGTCGCGCGCGGTCCGGTGGTGGACACCGAGGCGCTGCTCGCCGAGTTGGAGAAGGGCCGGCTGCGGGCCGCGCTGGATGTGACCGACCCCGAACCGCTGCCCGCCGGGCATCCGCTGTGGCACGCTCCAGGAGTGCTCATCACCCCGCACGTGGGGGGTCCTTCGTCGGCCTTCCTGCCCCGCGCGAAGCGGCTGCTGCGTGACCAGCTGCGCCGTTTCGCGGCCGGAGAACCGCTGAGTCATATCGTCACAACGACCGGATGAACTGCCCGTGGCACCACATACAGACACGGTATGACTGCACTCCGTATAAACAACGCCGTTGTCGGTTACGGTGTGTAGATGACCTATGTCCCTGAGTGACGGGTCTGGTGTATCGTCCCGAGCGGGGGCTGGCGCCACTGACCGAATGGCGTCAGCGATGGACCGGAACTCAAGGGGGGCGACGGGCGATGCATGGCCGGTGGAGCCAATGGACCGACGACCCGACGCGACTCAGGCGTCGACAGCTAGCTTCCCGCGCCCTCGCGCGGCACTCGAAGGCCGTCCGGTGAGCGCCACCGGAGCGGTGCTCGCCCGGCCGGCGGTGTCCGGCGGCGGGGCGGGGCTGCTGCCTCAGGTCATGCTCGCCCTGGTGTGCGGCGGATACGCGGCGGGCGCCGTGCTCGGCTGGGGCTCGTCCGGACTGGCCGTGTTCATGGGCGACTTCGGGCTCAGCGCCGCCGCCCTGGCCGCCTCCGTCTCCTGCCTGTGGTACGGCCGTACGCGCTCCGGGCGGCTGCGCCCCGCCTGGCTGCTGTTCGCGGCGTCCTCGTTCATGGCCGCGCTGGGCAACGGCGTCTGGGGCTGGTACGAGGTGGTGCTCGGCCGCCCCGTCCCCAGCCCCTCGCCCGCCGACTTCTGCTTCCTGCTCTTCGCCCCGCCCGCGATCGTCGGCATGCTGGTGCTCGCCAAGCGCCCGGTGACCCGCGCCGGCTGGATCTGCCTGGCGCTGGACGCCTGGCTGATCGCCGGTTCGCTGCTGACCCTGTCCTGGAGCCTGGCGCTCGCGCACACCGCCCAGTTCGGCGGGGGCGGCGAGTCCGTGGCGCGCAGGGCCTTCTCGCTCGCCTATCCGCTGCTGGACATCGTGTTGGTCAGCATGGTCGTCGCGGTCCACTTCCGGCGCTCCTCGACCAACCGCTCCGCGATCAACACCGCGATCGCCGCCTTCGCCCTGACCGTGCTGTGCGACGCGCTGTTCACCTCGCCGCTGCTGCGCGAGCACTACCGCTCCGGACAGATCCTTGACGCCGGGTGGTTCGCGGGCTCCATACTGCTCGCGTACGCCCCCTGGGTGGCCCGGCGCGAAGCCGCTCAGGCCCCGCCCACCGCGGTCCGCCGCCCCGCGCGCCCCGCGCAGCCCAGCCGCGCCAGCGCGGGCTCCCTCGCCGCCCTGGCGCCGTATCTCGCCGCCGCCGTCTGCACCCTGGGGATCCTCTACAACGTGATGGACGGCCGGCCGATCGACGGGGTGATGCTCTTCACCGCCTGCGCGGTCGTGCTCGCCCTCGTCGTCCGCCAGGCCATCATGCTGCTCGACAACATCTCGCTCACCCAGGAGCTGGCGGAGAAGGAGAACCACTTCCGCTCCCTGGTGCAGAGCTCCAGCGACGTCATCATGATCGCCGCGCCCACCGGGATCCTGCGCTATGTGAGCCCGGCCGCCACCGGGGTCTACGGGCGCGAAGCCGACGATCTGGTCGGCTCCGAGCTGGCCTCCCTCATCCACCCCGAGGACCTGGGCTCGGTCGTCCATGAGGTCCGGCGCTTCCTGGCCGCCTCGCCGGGGGAGGAGCCCACCACCCGCATCGAGTGCCGCTTCCGCTCCGGCTCCGGCGACTGGCTCAACGTGGAGTCGACGATCAACCGTCACCACGGCGGCCTCATCTTCAACAGCCGGGACGTCACCGAGCGGGTGCGGCTCCAGGCCCAGCTCCAGCACAGCGCCGAGCACGACCCGCTCACCGACCTGCCCAACCGCTCCCTGTTCACCAAGCGGGTCAGCCACGCGCTCGCCGGGCGGCGCCGTACGGACGCGGGCACCGCCGTGCTCTTCATCGACCTCGACGGCTTCAAGGCGGTCAACGACACCGTCGGCCACCAGGCGGGCGACGAACTGCTGGTCCAGGCAGCCCGCCGGCTCCAGGAGTCCGTGCGGTCCGGGTCCGGCGACTGCGCGGCCCGGCTCGGGGGCGACGAGTTCGCCGCGCTGATCCTCGGCGACGGCGACCGGGACACCGACGCCCGCGAGTGCCGCATCCTGGAGATCGCCGACCGGCTGCGCGCCCGGCTCTCCCAGCCCTACCAGGTCGTGGGCGGCACCGAGGTCCGGGTGGCCGCCAGCATCGGCGTCGCCTTCGCCGAGCCCGGCACCAGCCCCGGAGAGCTGATGCGCAACGCCGACCTGGCGATGTACCGCGCCAAGGCCGCGGGCAAGAACCGGGTCGAGCTGTACGCGCCGCAGATGCAGGCCGATGTGACGCGCCGCGCCGAGTTCGCCACCCGGCTGCGGACCGCGCTCAACGACGGCGAGTTCGTGCTGCTGAACCAGCCCGTCGTCGAGCTCGCCGGCGGCCGGATCACCGCCGTCGCCGCCCAGCCCCGCTGGCGCTCCGCCCAGGGCATCCTGTTCACCCCGGCCGAGTTCCTGCGGGTCGCCGACAGCGGGCACGACACCGCGCGCGGCGGCCGCGGCGGCGAGGACGCGGCCCGCACCGCCGAGCTGGCCCGCTGGACGCTGGAGGCGGCCGTCGAGCAGGCCGCGGAGCGCCGCCGTGACGGATTCCCGGTCCCGGTGTGCGTACGGCTCCCGGCGAGCCGCCTGGTGGACAGGTCGATGCCGCCGAAGAGCGTCGAGGCCCTGCTGGCCCGGCACGGCCTGCCCTCCGGCGCGCTGATCCTGGAGCTGACCGACAGCGACCCCCGGGTGCCGCTGGACGAGCTGGAGCACCGGCTGAGCGCGCTGCGGCGGCTGGGGGTGCGCATCGCCCTCGACGGCTTCGGCAGCGGCTATGCCGCGATCCGGGCGCTGCGCAGACTCCCCATCGATGTGCTCAAGCTGGACCGGGGGCTGGTGGAGGGCGTCGTCGAGTCCTCCCGGCTGCACAAGATCACATCAGGGCTGCTGCGGATCGCCGGAGACCTGGGCATGCAGTCCCTCGCGGAGGGGGTCGACCTGCCCGAGCAGATCGTCGCCCTGCGGGCCATGGGGTGCTCCCATGCCCAGGGGGCGGCCTTCTCCGGGCCGCTGGACGAGCACCGGCTGCGCCGCGCCCTGAACCGCGGCTCGTACCCTGTGTCGCGCGCGGACAGCCCCGTGCTGGTCGGCGGCGCGCTGCCGGTGCGGCACCTGGGCCATGTCGCGCTCCATGGGGCCGGGCACCCGGCGGGACACGCCGCCGGGCATGGCGCGGGTCACGGGCCGCGGCGGGCGGAGTCCCACAGCCACCCTCCGTCCCGCTCAAATACTGAGACGCCCGTCCCACCCACTTGACACCCGATATGCGCCGGGGGGAGGGTCGGAGCCATGCGCACCCGAATTCTCGTACTTGGACAGCGCGTCGGCTGAGCAGGGCCACCCCGAAAGCCCTGCGGACCTCTCCGGCGCGCTCCCCTCGCTTGCCTCACGGCACGAGGGGTTTTTTGTTGCACTGGCACAAGTCGTACCGCTCTCCCACTCCCCGCACAGACCCTCATCCGAGAAGAGAATGCCGATGACCGAGCAGGCCACCGGGGCCCACCATCCCCAGCCGCGGCCCCGAAACGGCGGTTCCCACCCCGCCCCCGTCGAGCACGTCACGGGCGCGCAGTCCCTCATCCGCTCGCTCGAAGAGGTCGGTGCCGACACCGTCTTCGGTATCCCCGGCGGCACGATCCTCCCCGCCTACGACCCGATGATGGACTCCACCAAGGTCCGCCATGTGCTCGTCCGTCACGAGCAGGGTGCGGGCCACGCCGCCACCGGCTACGCACAGGCCACCGGCAAGGTCGGCGTCTGTATGGCCACCTCGGGTCCCGGCGCCACCAACCTGGTCACCCCCATCGCCGACGCGCACATGGACTCGGTCCCCATCGTCGCGATCACCGGCCAGGTCGCCTCCAAGGCCATCGGTACGGACGCCTTCCAGGAGGCGGACATCTGCGGCATCACCATGCCGATCACCAAGCACAACTTCCTGGTCACCAAGGCCGAGGACATCCCCCGGGCGATCGCCGAGGCGTTCCACATCGCCTCCACCGGCCGCCCCGGCCCGGTCCTGGTCGACATCCCCAAGGACCTGCTCCAGGCGCAGACCACCTTCTCCTGGCCGCCGCACACCGATCTGCCCGGCTACCGCCCGGTCACCAAGCCGCACGCCAAGCAGATCCGCGAGGCCGCCCGTCTGATCACCCAGGCCGAGCGCCCGGTGCTGTACGTGGGCGGCGGCGTCATCAAGGCCCAGGCCACCGCCGAGCTGAAGGTGCTGGCCGAGCTGACCGGCGCGCCCGTCACCACCACCCTCATGGCGCTGGGCGCCTTCCCCGACACCCACCGCCAGCACCTGGGCATGCCGGGTATGCACGGCACCGTCGCGGCCGTCACCGCCCTCCAGAAGGCCGACCTGCTCATCACCCTGGGCGCGCGCTTCGACGACCGCGTCACCGGCAAGCTCGACACCTTCGCCCCGAACGCCAAGGTGGTCCACGCCGATGTCGACCCGGCCGAGATCGGCAAGAACCGCGCCGCCGACGTGCCGATCGTCGGTGACGCCCGCGAGGTCATCGCGGACCTGGTCGTCGCTGTCCAGGCCGAGCACGACGCGGGCCACACCGGCGACTACTCCGGCTGGTGGGAGGACCTGAACCGGTGGCGGGAGACCTACCCGCTGGGGTACGAGCAGCCCGCCGACGGCAGCCTGTCCCCGCAGCAGGTCATCCAGCGGATCGGCCAGCTGGCGCCGGAGGACACGATCTTCGCCGCGGGCGTCGGCCAGCACCAGATGTGGGCCGCCCACTTCATCGACTACGAGCAGCCGGCGACCTGGCTGAACTCCGGCGGCGCCGGGACCATGGGCTACGCGGTCCCCGCCGCTATGGGCGCCAAGGCCGGCGCCCCGGACCGTACGGTCTGGGCGATCGACGGCGACGGCTGCTTCCAGATGACCAACCAGGAGCTGGTCACCTGCGCGCTGAACAACATCCCGGTCAAGGTCGCGATCATCAACAACGGCGCGCTGGGCATGGTCCGCCAGTGGCAGACGCTGTTCTACAACCAGCGCTACTCCAACACCGTGCTGCACTCGGGCCCGGACGCCCCCGCCCAGACCAGCGCCGGCACCCGCGTCCCCGACTTCGTCAAGCTCGCCGAGGCCATGGGCTGCATCGGGATCCGCTGTGAGGACCCGGCCGACCTCGACGCCGTCATCGAGAAGGCCAACTCGATCAACGACCGGCCGGTGGTCGTGGACTTCATCGTCCACGAGGACGCCATGGTCTGGCCGATGGTCGCGGCCGGCACCTCCAACGACGAGATCCAGGCGGCGCGCGGCGTCCGCCCGGACTTCGGCGACGGCGAAGACGACTGAGGCCAGGACAGCAGAGAGAAGAGAGACTTCAGGCCATGTCCACCAAGCACACGCTCTCCGTCCTGGTGGAGAACACCCCCGGCATCCTGGCCCGGATCGCCGCGCTGTTCTCCCGCCGCGGCTTCAACATCGACTCGCTCGCGGTCGGCGTCACCGAGCACCCCGACATCTCCCGGATCACCATCGTGGTCAATGTCGACGAGCTCCCGCTGGAGCAGGTCACCAAGCAGCTCAACAAGCTGGTCAACGTTCTGAAGATCGTCGAGCTGGAGGGCAGCCAGGCGATCCAGCGGGAACTCGTCCTGGTGAAGGTCCGCGCCGACAACGAGACCCGCTCCCAGATCGTCGAGATCGTCCAGCTGTTCCGCGCCAAGACCGTGGACGTCTCCCCGGAGGCCGTGACCATCGAGGCCACCGGCAGCAGCGACAAGCTCGAGGCCATGTTCAAGATGCTGGAACCGTACGGCATCAAGGAACTGGTCCAGTCCGGCACCATCGCCATAGGGCGCGGCGCCCGCTCCATCACCGACCGGAGCCTGCGCGCGCTCGACCGGACCGCCTGACCTGCGGCGCCGGGCGGCTGATCATGGCCGACCCGGGGCCCGTATGGCGAGACCCCGCAACCTTCATCCGCCCGCCCGTCATACGGTGGGACGCACAACCCGAAAACGCTAGGAGAATCCCGAAGTGGCCGAGCTGTTCTACGACGACGACGCCGACCTGTCCATCATCCAGGGCCGCAAGGTCGCGGTCCTCGGCTACGGCAGCCAGGGCCACGCCCACGCGCTGTCGCTGCGCGACTCGGGCGTCGACGTCCGGGTCGGCCTGCACGAGGGCTCGAAGTCCAAGGCCAAGGCCGAGGAGCAGGGGCTGCGCGTCGTCACCCCGGCCGAGGCCGCCGCCGAGGCCGACGTGATCATGATCCTGGTCCCGGACCCGATCCAGGCCAAGGTCTACGAGGAGTCGGTGAAGGCCAACCTGAAGGACGGCGACGCGCTGTTCTTCGGCCACGGCTTCAACATCCGGTTCGGCTTCATCCAGCCGCCGGCCGGCGTGGACGTCTGCATGGTCGCCCCCAAGGGCCCGGGCCACCTGGTCCGCCGCCAGTACGAGGAGGGCCGCGGCGTGCCGTGTATCGCGGCCGTCGAGCAGGACGCCACCGGCAACGCCTTCGCGCTCGCCCTGTCGTACGCCAAGGGCATCGGCGGCACCCGCGCCGGCGTCATCAAGACCACCTTCACCGAGGAGACCGAGACCGACCTCTTCGGCGAGCAGGCGGTGCTGTGCGGTGGCACCTCCGCGCTGGTCAAGGCCGGATTCGAGACCCTGGTCGAGGCCGGCTACCAGCCGGAGATCGCGTACTTCGAGTGCCTCCACGAGCTGAAGCTGATCGTGGACCTCATGTACGAGGGCGGCCTGGAGAAGATGCGCTGGTCGATCTCCGAGACCGCGGAGTGGGGCGACTACGTCACCGGCCCGCGGATCATCAACGACCAGACCAAGGCCGAGATGAAGAAGGTCCTCGCCGAGATCCAGGACGGCACCTTCGCCAAGAACTGGATGGACGAGTACCACGCGGGTCTGCCGAAGTACAACGAGTACAAGAAGGCCGACGGCGACCACCTGCTGGAGACCACCGGCAAGGAGCTGCGCAAGCTGATGAGCTGGGTCGACGACGAGGCCTGAGTCCTCAGGGACCGGACCCGCGAGCCCGCACCTCGCGGGTCCGGTCCCGGACTTGTCCATCATGCAAGACCACGTGCGGGTGATCCTGCCGCTATGGCGCAAAACGGCCGCGGGGCGCCACTACACTGACGGAACAAGCGCGTCAGGGCTCACAGCGTCGTGCGTCTTTCACGCGGCTGCCCCCCTTCACGCCTGCGGCCGTCGGGACGGCCGTCCGCATAGGACTAGTGAGGACTGAAGACCACGTGAGCACTGCTTCCACGGGTAAACCCGTCGTACTCATCGCCGAAGAGTTGTCGCCCGCCACGGTGGACGCCCTGGGCCCGGACTTCGAGATCCGCAGCTGCAACGGCGGGAACCGGGCCGAGCTGCTGCCCGCCATCGCCGACGTGGACGCGATCCTCGTGCGCAGCGCCACCAAGGTCGACGCCGAGGCCATCGCCGCGGCGAAGAAGCTCAAGGTGGTCGCCCGCGCGGGCGTCGGTCTCGACAATGTGGACGTCTCCGCCGCCACCAAGGCCGGCGTGATGGTCGTCAACGCCCCGACGTCCAACATCGTCACCGCCGCCGAGCTGGCCTGTGGTCTGCTGGTCGCCACCGCCCGCAACATCCCGCAGGCGAACGCGGCGCTGAAGAACGGCGAGTGGAAGCGCAGCAAGTACACCGGCGTGGAGCTGAGCGAGAAGACCCTCGGCGTTGTCGGCCTCGGCCGCATCGGCGTGCTGGTCGCCCAGCGGATGTCCGCCTTCGGCATGAAGATCGTCGCGTACGACCCCTACGTCCAGCCCGCGCGCGCCGCCCAGATGGGCGTCAAGCTGCTGACGATGGACGAGCTGCTCGAGGTCTCCGACTTCATCACGGTCCACCTCCCCAAGACCCCCGAGACCGTCGGCCTGATCGGCGAAGAGGCGCTCCACAAGGTCAAGCCCGAGGTCCGGATCGTCAACGCCGCGCGCGGCGGGATCGTCGACGAGGAGGCGCTGGCGGCGGCCCTCAAGGAGGGCCGGGTCGCGGCCGCCGGCCTGGACGTCTTCTCCAAGGAGCCGTGCACGGACTCCCCGCTCTTCGAGTTCGACAACGTGGTCGTCACCCCGCACCTGGGCGCCTCCACCGGCGAGGCCCAGGAGAAGGCGGGCATCGCGGTCGCCCGCTCGGTGCGCCTGGCGCTTGCGGGTGAGCTGGTCCCGGACGCGGTGAACGTCCAGGGCGGCGTCATCGCCGAGGAGGTGCGCCCCGGGCTGCCGCTGGCCGAGAAGCTCGGGCGGATCTTCACCGCGCTCGCGGGCGAGGTCGCGGTCCGGCTGGACGTCGAGGTGTACGGCGAGATCACCCAGCACGACGTCAAGGTGCTCGAGCTCTCCGCGCTCAAGGGCGTGTTCGAGGACATCGTCGACGAGACCGTGTCGTATGTGAACGCCCCGCTGTTCGCGCAGGAGCGCGGCGTCGAGGTGCGTCTGACCACCAGCTCGGAGTCCTCGGAGCACCGCAATGTGGTGACCGTCCGCGGCACCCTCTCCGGGGGCGACGAGGTCTCGATCTCCGGCACCCTGGCCGGCCCCAAGCACCAGCAGAAGATCGTCGCGGTCGGCGAGTACGACGTCGACCTGGCGCTCGCCGACCACATGGCCTTCCTGCGCTACACCGACCGCCCGGGCGTGGTCGGCACGCTCGGCCGGATCCTCGGCGAGGCGGGCATCAACATCGCCGGTATGCAGGTCTCGCGTTCGGCGGCGGGCGGCGCGGCGCTGGTGGCGCTGACCGTGGACGACACGATCCCGCAGACGGTCCTCACCGAGATCGCCGAGGAGATCGGCGCCACGTCGGCCCGTTCGGTCAACCTGGTCGACTGAGCGAGACCGTAGGACGGTCCCCGACCGTACAGAGCAGCACAGGGCCCGGCCCCCGCTTCGGCGGGGGCCGGGCTTTGTCGTGCCCGGGGGCCGCGGGGGCGTCCGCGGGGGCGTCCGTGGGTGTGTTCGGGACTCGCCGGAGTTTTTCATCATGTGTTGAATGGCGTGCGCTCAGCGGCTACGCTAAAACAGCTAAGTGGAGAAAAAGTCTCCACCTAGCTCGCCATGTGCGCTGCCCGTGGGAGGTCCGCCGTGTCCACCACCCCCGACGCCGACGCGGCCGAGGCCCCCGAAGTGCCCGGCGCCGCCGACCGGTCCGGGCCGCCCCGGATGCGGGCCGACGCCCGCCGTAACCGCGAGCAGATCCTGTGCGCCGCCCGCTCGGTCTTCGCAGAACAGGGCCCCGACGCACCCCTCGACGAGATCGCGCGCCGGGCCGGCGTGGGCATCGCGACGCTCTACCGGCGGTTTCCCGAGCGCGCCGATCTGATCCGCGCGGTGGCGATAGACGTGTTCACCGCGCTGGTCGAGACCGCGCACCGGGCGGCCGAGGAGGCGTCCGACCCGCTGGACGCGCTGCGCCGCTTCATGCACGCGGCCCTCGATCTCAAGATCGGCTCGGTGGTGCCCTCGCTCCTCGGCCGGGTCACGGTCGACGAGCTCGTGGACGCCGTCAGCCAGGACGCCGCCGACCCCGTGGACGAGCTGCTCCGGCAGGCCCGCGAGGCCGGGCTGGTCCGCTCCGACGTCGTCTTCGGCGACATAACCCTGCTGCTCATCCGGCTGGCCCGCCCGCTGCCGGGCGGCCTCATCCCGGATGACGAGGCGCTCGCGCACCGCCATCTGGACGTATATCTCGACGGCCTGCGCCCCGCCGGCAGCCCCCGGCCCAACACCCCGCTGTCCGGTCCGGCACTGGACTCCGCCGCGTTCAAGCGGCTCAGAGGACAGGTGATGGGCGGCGGGTCGGACTGACCCGTCCAGTCGCTTCCGGAGGACCCCCCTGCCCGGGCAAACCCTGCCGGGGAAGCCTCTCTAAGCCCGAAATCTCCATATTCGCCCCAGAAAGGCACCGCTATGGCCCAGCCCCTCGACACGCAGCCCGCGGTCAACCCCCGGCGCTGGCTGGCACTGCTCTTCATCGGCCTGGCCCAGCTGATGATCGTCCTCGATATCACCGTCGTGAACATCGCCCTGCCCTCGGCCCAGCAGGACCTCGGGATCTCCGACGGCGACCGGCAGTGGGTGGTCACCGCCTACACCCTGGCGTTCGGCAGCCTGCTGCTCCTCGGCGGACGGATCGCCGACTACACCGGCCGCCGGCGCACCTTCCTCATCGGTCTGATCGGCTTCGCCGCGGCCTCCGCCCTCGGCGGCGCGGCCTCCGGGTTCGGGATGCTCCTCGCCGCCCGCGCGCTCCAGGGTGTGTTCGCCGCCCTGCTCGCCCCCACGGTGCTGTCCCTGATCTCGGTGAACTTCACCGAACCGCGCGAGCGCGCCAAGGCCTTCGGCGCCTTCGGCGCCATCGCGGCGGGTGGCGGCGCGATCGGGCTGGTGCTCGGCGGGCTGCTGACCGAGTATCTGAACTGGCGCTGGTGCCTGTATGTGAACGTGCCCGTCGCCGCCGTCGCCGTCTTCAGCTGGTACGTCCTGCCCGCCGACGAGCCCGCCAAGGGCGAGCGCGCCCGCTTCGACGTGCCCGGCGTGCTGCTGGCCGTGTCCGGTCTTGTCGCGCTGGTGTACGGGTGCAGCGAGGCGGAGTCCGAGGGCTGGGGCTCGCTGACCGTGACCGGGCTGCTCACCCTGGGGGTGGTCCTGCTGACGGCGTTCGTCCTGACCGAGCGCGTCGTCCCGCACCCGCTGCTGCCCCTGCGGGTGATCACGGACCGTACGCGCGGCAGCGCCTATCTCGCGGTCGGGATGGCGGTCGTCGGCATGTTCGCGATGTTCCTCTTCCTCACGTACTACATGCAGCGCGTCAAGGGCTACTCGGCGCTGGTCAGCGGCGTGGCCTTTCTGCCGATGACCGCGGCCGTGCTGGTCTCGGCCGCCGGCGTCGGGTCCCGGCTGCTCCCCAAGGTGGCGCCCCGCGTCCTCATGGTCCCGGGCATGCTCATCGCCGCCCTCGGCGTCGCGCTGCTGGTCCCCCTGGAGCCCGGCAGCTCGTACGCGGCGGGCATCCTGCCCGCCGAACTTCTCGTCGGCTTCGGCATGGGCCTGACGATGGCGCCGTCGATGAACTACTCCACCCACGGCGTCCAGCCCCAGGACGCGGGCATCGCCTCCGCCACCGTCAACACCGCCCAGCAGATCGGCGGCTCGATCGGCACGGCGATGCTCAACACGATCGCCACCAGCGCCACCGACGACTACCTGGCCCCGGCGGTCCGCGCCGGTGAGGTCAGCCCGCAGATGGCCAAGGAAGGCCTGGTCGAGGGGTTCTCCCAGGCCTTCGTCTGGTCCTCGGTCATCCTCGCGGTATCGGCGGTCGTGGTGGGCCTGCTGATGAACACCCCGCGGCCGAGCCGTCAGCCCGACGCGGAGCAGGTGGCGCCGCTCCCGGCGCACCTGGGATAGCCCCGTCCGGGGTGGAGAGATCCGCGCCGGGGCCGCCCCTACCCCCGTCAGGGGCGGCTCCGGCGTCTTCGGATCCCATGAGCACGCGATAGGCGTCCCGCCAGACGCGGGCCTCGTCGAACGCGGGGGACATCCAGGTCGTCACCCTGGTCTCGCCGCGCGTACGGTACTTGCGCATGATCGCGACGTGGTCCGGCAGACCCACGAATCCGTACAGGGCCTGATCGCCGGTCCACACGGACACCGCGCCGCAGCGCCGGGCCCGCGGCGCCGTCCACAGCCACAGGCCGACCGCCCCGTCGAGCGCGGGCCAGCCGCGCCGCAGCCGGACGGCCGCGCGGGCGATGCCGGGCAGGTCCAGCCGTCTGGCGAAGGTGAAGTCGGTGACGCTGACCAGCACCGGACCGTCCGTGCCCGCCTCCGGCCCGGGGCGCCAGCCGGTTCTCAGCATGGCCCGCCCGCCCCGCGCGGGGTACGGCCGAGCAGGCCGAGCAGCCGGTGGGGCGGCGGTGCGCCGTCCGGGTGCGGGAGGCGCCGGTCGAAGGCGGCGCCGGGGCCGCGGCCCTCCTCCGGCACCCTCTCGGCGATCCGCAGCGCGGCGGCGGTCAGCTCCTCATCGGGCTCCCACGGGGCGCCGATCGTCACCGCGACATCCCAGGCGTGGACGACGCAGTCGAGGAAGTGGAAGCCGATCGCGACCCGACCGGGGAAGCCCCCGCCCTCCCGCACCTCCGGCAGGGCGAACGGCCGGTCGAGCACGCCGTCTTCCGCGAACGCCTCGCCGACCAGCGCAGCCGACGCCTCGAACGCGGCGCGAGGGTCGCCGCCGAGGTCGCCCTCGCGCCAGGCGGAGAGCGTTCCGCCCGCGCCGCGCGCCGCGGCGGCGAAACCCTCGTTCTGGCTGACGAGATGGCGGATCAGGCCGTGCAGGGTCCAGTCCGGGCACGGCGTCGGGAGCGGCAGCTGATCGTCTTTCATCCTGCCCACGACCTCGCCCAGGAGCGTCAGCGCGCGGCGGTCGAGCTCTTGGACGTCCGCCTTTTGAATTTCCATGGCCCGAGCCTAAAAATGGCAGTGGACCAACACCAGGTCCAATAAACCCTCATACGATTGAGCCAATATGGAGGTCCACATCAGCCTGGACGGGCAGCGCGACCTGTCCGGCCAGATCTATCGACAGGTCCGTGCCGCCATCCTCGACGGGCGGCTGCGACCGGGCGACGCCCTGCCGCCCACCCGGGAGATGGCCCGGCGTCTCGCGGTGGCCCGCAACACGGTCGGCGTCGCCTACGACCGCCTGGCGAGCGAGGGCTATCTGGAGAGCCGGGTCGGCGCGGGGACGTTCGTACGGGCGGTCGGCCGGACGTCGGGCGCCGCGAGCACCCCGTCGGTCCTGCGGCCGCGCCCCGTCTGGGACGTGGTGTCGCTATGGCGGGCCCGGGCCGACGACGAGCCGGCCTCCGTCGCGTACGACCTGCGCGTGGGGCTGCCGGACGCCCGGCTGTTCCCGTATCAGACCTGGCGGCGGCTGGTGGCCCGCGAGCTGCGCCCGTCGGCCTCGGTCGCGCGGGGCCTCGGACATCCGGCGGGCCACGGCGGGCTGCGTGCGGCGATCGCCCGCCACATCGGCCTCTCCCGGGCGGTGCGGGCGTCCGCCGACGATGTGGTGGTGACCAACGGCATCCAGCAGGCCCTCGACCTGATCTGCCGGGTGATGGTCGGGCCGGGCGACGGCGTCGCGGTCGAGGACCCCGGCTATCCGCCGGCCCGGATGCTCTTCCGCTCGCTGGGCGCCACGGTCGTGGAGGTCCCGGTGGACGCCGAGGGGCTGTGCGTCGACGCCCTGCCGGACGGGGTGCGCGTGGTCTATGTGACGCCCTCCCACCAGTTCCCGCTGGGCATGCCGATGTCGCTGCGGCGCCGGATGGCGCTCGTCGAGTGGGCCGAGCGACACGGCGCGGTCGTGATCGAGGACGACTACGACAGCGAGTTCCGGTTCGGCGGGCGGCCGATCGACCCGTTGCAGAGCGTCGACCGGGCCGGACATGTGATCTACGTGGGCTCCTTCTCGAAGGTCATGCTGCCCTCGCTGAGGCTCGGCTTCCTGATCGCGCCGGCCCCGCTGCGGGACGCGCTGCGCGCGGCGAAGTACGTCACCGACTGGAGCACCTCCCTGCCCACTCAGGCGGCGCTGGCCCGGTTCATCGACGACGGCCTGCTGGCCCGCCACATCCGCCGGATGCGGCAGGAGTACGCGGCGCGGCACCAGCGGATCACGACCGCGCTCGCCCAGGACTTCCCGGATCGGCTCGACGTCGTCCCGTCCTCGGCCGGTCTGCATGTCACCGCCTACGCCACGGGCGACCTCGCCGAACTGGTGGGCCGGGCCCGCGCCTCGGGGGTGGCGGTCCACACCCTGTCCGAGGTCGCCATGAGCCCTTCCGTACGCCCGGGTCTCGTCTTCGGCTACGGCGCGATCGCAGCGCCGGACATCGGTCCGGCGCTGCGGCGGCTTTTGTCTGATCGGTCGGGCGTCTGATCGGTCGGGCGTCTGATCGGTCAGGCGTCTGATCAGTCGGCGGCGGGGATGTCGAGGGCCGTTCCGTACAGGCGGGACACCCGGATCCTGATCACCACGCGCCGGTCCGCCACCACCTGCTCCAGGAAGGCCGCCTCGTCCCGCGGGTCGTCGAAGCCGGGCGTCAGGGAGAGCAGTTCCCGCCCGATCGCGTCGCCGGGCACGGTCGTCACCTCGGAGATCTCCGCGTCGCCCTCGGCGACGGCGAACGACCAGACATCCGGGCCCACGTGCAGGGCGGCATGCGGGTCGCGGCGCAGCTGACGCACCTTGAGGCGGTCGGCGGTGGTGGAGATCCGGATCACCCGCTCCTCGGGGCTCCAGCGGTAGACCACGGTCGACAGGTGGGGGTGGCCGCTGCGCTTGACCGTGGCGAGCACCGCGAACTGCCCCTCCCGCAGCACCCGGGACAACTCCTCGTCCGTGAGCGGCCGGGGCGCGGGTCCGGAACCCGGCTTGTGCTCTTCCTCGTTCGCCGGGCTGGTGTTCTCGACCACGTTCGTGTTCATGGGGCCGGGCCTTTCGGTGGCGGTGGCGGTGGGGGAGGGGGAGGGGGTCAGGCGACGGGGGCGGGGTCGGCGGCCGGGTCGGCGGCCTCCTCGGTCACCGCGGTGGGCCGCGGCCGGGGCTGGGCGAGCACGGTGAACGCGACGACGAAGGCGGCGACGAGCAGCCCGGCGCCGACGGTGAAGGCCAGCCGGTAGCCGCCGGTCAGCGCCTCGGCCCGGCTCCGGCCCTGGGCCAGCAGGCTGTCGCTGCGGGACGCCGCCAGGGTGGACAGGACCGCGACGCCCAGGCTCATCCCGATCTGCTGGGTGGTGTTGAACAGCCCGGAGGCGAGACCGGCGTCGTCCTCCTTCGCGCCGGACATGCCGAGGGTGGTCAGCGCCGGGAGCGCGAGGCCGAAGCCGGCGGCGAGCAGCATCACGGGAAGGAGGTCGGTGACGTAGTCCGCGTGCACGGGGACGCGGGTGAGCAGCCCGAGGACCCCGATCAGGAGCACGATCCCCGCCAGCAGCACCTTGCGCTCGCCGAAGCGGGCGTTGAGCCGGGCGGAGACGCCCAGGGAGACGGCGCCGATGACGGCGGCGGCCGGGAGCATGGCCAGGCCGGTCTCGGCGGCGCCGTACTCCAGCACCCGCTGGAGATAGAGGGCGACCAGGATCTGGAAGGAGAACAGGGCGGCCACCATCAGGACCTGGATGACATTGGCCCCCGCGACGCTGCGCGACCGGAGGATCCGCAGCGGCATGAGCGGGGTGCGGGCGGTGGCCTGGCGGGCGACGAACCCGGCGAGCAGCAGCAGCGAGAGGGCTCCCAAGCCGAGGGTGTGCGCCGAAGTCCAGCCATGTTCCTCGACCTTGACCACGGTGTAGATGCCCAGCATCAGCCCCGCCGTGACGAGGAGGGCGCCGATGACATCGGCTCCGGCGCGCAGGCCGAGCCCGCGGTCGGCGGGCAGGACCGGGACGGCGATCGCGAGGGCCACCAGCCCGATCGGCAGGTTGATGAGGAAGATCCAGTGCCAGTTGAGCGCGTCGGTGAGGACCCCGCCGAGCACCTGGCCGATCGAGGCGCCGGCCGCTCCGGTGAAGCTGAACACGGCGATCGCCTTGGCGCGCTCCCTGGGCTCGGTGAACAGCGTGACCAGGATGCCCAGGCTGACCGCGGAGGACATCGCGCTGCCGACCCCCTGGAGGAACCGGGCGGCGATCAGTATCGCGGGGGTGGTGGCGGCCGCCGCCAGCAGGGAGGCCGCGGTGAAGACCCCGACGCCGGCCAGGAACATGCGCTTACGGCCGATCAGGTCGCCGAGCCGTCCCGCGAGCAGGAGCAGGCTGCCGAACGCGATCAGGTAGGCGTTGACGACCCAGCTCAGACCGACGGGGGAGAAGCCCAGGTCGTCCTGGATGGCCGGCATCGCCACGGTCACGATGGAGCCGTCGAGGACGACCATCAGCATCCCCGTCGCGATCACGCCGAGGGCCAGCCAGCGCGAGCGGGAAATGGCGGGAGGGGAAGCGGAACCAGCAGACATAACGTCTCTCCTGTCGATGCCGTCGCGTGATGGCGACAGGAGAGACCGTAGCAGATAGTTCTGTTGCAGACGATCTATTTCGGTTCTATGTGTGTCACTGGCGTGCCCGCCGCGCGGGCCGGGGGCTCTCCGCCGGGGTGGCCAGATGCCCTTCGGTCAGCTGGTTCAGGGCCTGGAGCAGGGCGGTCCGGGTGGCCTCGGGGAGCGCCCTCAGGGCATCCCCGTGCACCTGGTCGACGAGCTTCTGGCTTCGCTCGGCGATCCGGGCGCCCTCCTCGGTGACGGCGATGATCCGGGCCCGCCGGTCCTGGCTGGAGGGGCGGCGCTCGGCGAGGCCGGCCGCCTCCAGGGCATCCACCGTCACCACCATCGTGGTCTTGTCCATGTCTCCGAGCTCGGCGAGCTGGGCCTGGGTGCGCTCCTCCTCCAGGGCGTGGACCAGCACACAGTGCATGCGCGCCGTCAGCCCGATCTCGGCGAGCGCCGCGGCCATCCGGGTGCGCAGGACATGGCTGGTGTGGTCCAGCAGGTACGACAGGTCGGGTTCGGTGCGTGAGGGTGCCATGGCGGTCATGTCTGCCAGGGTAGCAATCTCGATCCGTGGCGGATTATCCCGAAGAGGACTTTTCGTGGGCCGGGTACGGCGCTACGGCCTTCCTGGGGCCCGCCTCGCGGAGCACCGTACGCTTGACGGCCGCCGCCGAGCGCTGCGGCCGGTAGCGGTAGACGTCGGCGGGGGACCAGCCGACGTCCGTGGTGAAGGTGCGGGTCGCCCACTCGGGGGGCCGGGTGCCCGACGCCTCCGCGTCCGCACGCGCCCTGGCGGCCGCGGTCTCGAACTTCCGCCGGGCGACGGCGTCGATGTCGAGCGGGCGGCCGCGGTACCAGGACCCGGTGTCATGGAACTGGTGGCCGTGGAAGTTGGCCAGCACGATGTCCGGGGAGGCGCCGGGGCCGGAGTGGTCGAAGGCGTTGTACTCGGAGACGAGCCTGGATTCGAGCCCCATGCCGAGGAAGTACGCGCTGCCTCCGAGCCGTTCGCCCCGCATCGGGTAGTCGGGATCGACGGTGGAGCCGCGGAAGTAGTTGTTGTACGTGTGGACCTGGCCGAAGCGGACGCGCGGGGAGCGCTGGGCGGTGTCGGCGAAGAGGTTGTGGTGGAAGGTGATCCGCAGATGGCCGCGGTCGCGGTCGCCCTTGCCGTCGCCCGAGCCGATGAGGACGGTCTTCTCGTGGTCGGTGAAGCGGCTGTAGGAGACGGTGACGAAGTCGGTGGCGTCCTCCATGTCGAGCAGCCCGTCATGGCGCTCGACGGGCTTGCCGTGGAAGCCGGCCGGGGCCTGGCTGTTGGGGTAGCGGCCGTCACCGAAGGCGCAGTGGTCGATCCAGAGGTTGCGGCCGGTGACCACCGACATGGCGTCGAAGCGCGCGTTCCAGGCGCCTTGGTCGCCGTCGCCGGGATCCCAGCTGGGGAAGTGGTCGATGGGCGCCTCGAAGCGGAGATCGCGGACGATGATGTTCTGGCCGGTGTTGACGGTGAGGTCGACGCCGAGGAGGGCCGCGTCGTCGCCCGCGCCGAGGATCGTGGTGTTGCTGGGGACGGTCAGCTGGATCTGCTGCTTCTGGGCGTTCGAGCCGGTGATCCGCAGCGTACGCATCCGCTTGCACCACTCGTAGCGGTCGTCGCTCCAGGATGTGCCGTCGGGGCCGAAGCAGTCCATGTACCGGCGCAGGTCCCAGCCGGGGGCGTAGTCCTGTTCGCCGAGGAGGCGGCCGTCGTCGGTCTGGTTGCCGTGGACGGTGCCGCGAATGGTGATGACCTTGGGTGCGGTGGGGTCGCCGTGGTTGGCCAGGGCGGCCTTGAGCTCGGCCCGGTTGTGCACCGTATGCCTGCTGTCGGGCGCGGCGCCCGCGCCCCCGGTGGTGCCCGGGCCCGCCGTGGCCCAGCCGGTGGGCCGGTCGTGAGGCAGGCCCCGCTGCGCGGCGGCGGCCCCGCCGGGTGCGGCCAGAAGCCCGCACACCAGCGAGGCCGCCAGGGCGTACGACGTACGTCCGAGCACGGCTAACCCGCCAGCTCGTACGCGTAGTCGGGGGAGAAGCTGCCCGCGGCGCCCGCGCAGCCGTCCAGCTCGCCCGGCAGCTTGATCCACAGATAGGCGTCGATGGCCGGGTCGCCGGTGTTCGCGGTCGGGTTCTCGCCCACCTTGCGGCCGTGCGGGTCGCACCAGGCGTTGTCGGGGGCGGGGCCGTTTCCGTTGCGGCTGGTGTCGATGACTGCGGTCAGGCCCGAGCCGCCGAGCTGGCCGAGCACGCTCTTGGCGAAGGCGACCTCGTTCGCGGTGCGGTTGTAGTTGGAGACATTGCTGTAGATGCCGTCGCCGCTGGTCAGCACGCCCGCCGAGCGCAGCCGCGAGGCCTGTACGGAGGCGCTGTTCCACACGGAGTGCCCGGCGTCGAAGTAGACCCGGGCCTTGGGGCTCGCGGCGTGGATGGCGGAGGCGGCCCGGGCGAGCGAGGCGTAGCGGGCGCTCAGCTCGCTCGACGACAGGCAGCTGATGAGCGCGATCGAGTCCGGTTCGAGGATGACGATCGAGGACCCGCTGCCCAGCCCGGCGGCGAAGTTGCGCGCCCACGCGTCGTAGGCGGTGAGGTCGGGGGCGCCGCCCGCGGAGGCGCCGCCGCAGTCGCGGTTGGGGATCATGTACGCGACGAGGACGGGGACCTGGTTCTTGGAGGCGGCCGCGGAGGTCACCTTGCGGACGTCCGCGGTGACGGTGGAGGGGGAGTAGCGGGCGAACCAGACGGCCTGCGGCTGGCTGGCTATTCGCGAGGCTATGCGCGGCTGGCGGGAGTCGCCGGGGTTGGCGGCGACCCACTTGTTGACCTGGGAGTCCGGGTCGGTGAAGAAGCTCGTGTCGGCGGGCAGTTCACCCGCGACGGCTTGGGGCGCATGGCCCGCCCCCACCAGGAATGCGGTGGCGAGCGCGGCGGTCACTAAGGCTCGGGGGAGGCGCACGGTGCATCAGTCCTCTCGGGGGGATACAGGGGACTTTGGTGTTTTCTGTGACGTCAGTTGGCAGAGAGAAACGAGTAGCTCTCCGTGCCTCTGGTTGCCGCCGCCCGCAGGAAGGTTGCCATCGGATTCGACGAGGAACTGAGTGGCGGCGCCCGGCATGACGCGACCCCGCCCGGGGTCCCGGGCGGGGTCGCGTCGGTGAGGGGCGCGGGGCCGCGGCCTAGCGGCGGCCCGCCACCGTCTCCGGCCGGAGTTCGCCCGGTGCCGTCCCCTGCTCGGCACCGGACGCGAGCGGCTCCCCGTGCTCCCGCGCGCCCTCCTCGGCGGTCTTCGCGGTGTCCTCGGCGTCGGGGGCCGCGGCCCGGATGTGCCGCAGGGCGAGGGCCGCCACGACCGCGGCCGCGACCAGGACCAGCACCCCGGCCACCGAGGCCACCCGCATGCCGTGGGTGAACGCCTCGCGCGCCGCGCCCAGCAGCTCGTCCCCGGCCGGACCGGTCAGCCGGCCGGCCACCGCCGTCGCGCCGCCCAGCGTCTCGCGGGCCGCGTCCAGCGCCTCGGAGGGCAGGCCGGACGGCAGGTCGGCGGGCAGCTTGTCGCTCATGTCGTGGCGGTAGACGGCGTTGCCGACGACGCCGAGCAGCGCCATTCCGAGCGCCCCGCCGAACTCCTGGCCCGTCTCCAGCAGGGACGAGGCGGAACCGGCTTTCTCCGCCGGGGCCGCGCCCAGCGCCATGTCGGTGATCAGCGACATCACGGTGACGATGCCCGAGGCAAGGACGCCCGCCGCGATCAGCACGAGCCACAGTGAGTCGGTGCCGGCGAGGGTCAGCAGCCCGAAGCCAGCGGCCGCGACGAGGAATCCGCCGCTGATGACGTACGCCCGGTTCACCTTCTGCGCGATCGCGGCCGACGCGGGTCCGGCGGCGCCCACCACGACGGACGGGAGCAGGCTCCACAGCGCGGCCTCCAGCGGGCTCTTGCCGAGCACCGACTGCAAGTACTGGGTGGTGAAGAGGGCGGAGCCCATCACGGCGAACTGGGCCATGAGGTTGAGCCCGATCGAGGACCCGAAGCCGCGGCTGCGGAAGAGGTCGGGGCTGATCATCGGGTGTGCGTGGGTGCGCTGGCGGTGTACGAAGGCGGCGCCGACCAGTAGCCCGGCCGCGATCCAGGTGGCGCGCGGCCCGCTGAACCCGTGCGCCGCGGCCTCCTTCAGACCGTAGATCACCGGCAGCACCGCGCCCATGGACAGCGGGACGCTCAGCAGGTCGAACTTCCCGGGGGCCGGGTCCTTGAACTCGGGCACCAGGACCGGGGCGAGCACCAGCAGCAGCACCATGGCCGGGAGGTTGACGAGGAAGACCGAGCCCCACCAGAAGTGGGTCAGCATGAACCCGCCCAGCACCGAGCCGAGCGCGACCCCGCCGGCCATGGCGCCGGACCAGATGCCGATCGCGGTGGCGCGCTGCTTCGGGTCCTGGAACAGATTGCGGCTGAGCGCCATGGTCGAGGGCATCAGGGTCGCCCCGCCGATGCCGAGCAGCGCGCGGGCCGCGATCAGCATCTCGGCGCTGTTCGCGTACGCGGCCGCCACCGAGGCGGCGCCGAAGGCCGTGGCGCCGATCATCAGCAGCTTCCGGCGCCCGATCCGGTCGCCGAGCGACCCCATGGTGATGAGCAGCCCGGCGAGGGCGAAGCCGTAGATGTCGAAGATCCACAGCTGCTGGGTGGAGCTGGGGCGCAGCTGCGCGCTGATCTCGGGGAGCGCGAAGTACAGCACCGACACGTCCATGGACACCAGGAGCAGCGGGAGCATCAGCACCGCGAAGGCGGTCCACTCCTTGCGACCGGCCCGGGAGTTGGCGGAAGTCGAAGTCATGCCGAGGACTATACGAACGTCATAAACGTTTGTCTAATACGCTCGTATAAGACGCTCGTCTTGGACGTTTGTATGGGTCTCGGGATAGGGTGGACGGCATGGGACACCGAGAGGATCTGCTGGCGGGGGCCAAGCGCTGCCTGCTGGAAAAGGGCTGGTCACGCACCACCGCGCGGGACATCGTGGCCGCCTCGGGCGCCAATCTGGCGTCCATCGGCTACCACTACGGCTCCAAGGACGCCCTGATGAGAGAGGCCCTGTTCGCGGCCATGGGCGAGTGGGCGGACGACGTGGAGCGGTCCTTGAAGGAAGAGGCCCGCAGCGCCGAGGGCCCGGGCGCCGAGGGCTCCGGCGCCGGCCGGGCGGTGCGGTTCGAGGCGGGATGGACCCGGATGCTCGAACTCTTCGGCAAACACCAGGCGCTGTGGCGAGTGCAGCTCGAGGCGGTCATGCGGGTCGAGGGCGACCCGGAGCTGCGCGCGGCGTTCGGCCAGGCGCAGCCGGAGGGGCGGAAGGGGCTGGTGGCCCTCTTCCACGGGATCCCGGAGGACGAGGTCGACGAGGAGAGCGCGCGGATCCTGGGCTCGTTCTATATGACGCTGGTGGGCGGCATGGCCGTGCAGATGGCCATCGACCCCGACGCCACGCCCCTCGCCGGGGATCTGACCGAGGCGATGCGCCGCATCCTCACCGGCCCGGCAGCCGACCCGGCCGACTGACCCCGCGTCACCCCTGGGCGGGGCGCCGGGCCCGGCGCGGTCGTCCCGCTCGCGGGCGCCGAGGATCTCAGAACTTGCCGCCCTGCTCCTCCGTGCGGTGCCCCAACCGCCTGGAGAACTCCGCGAGGAAGGCCGTGCCGAGCGGTGGCCACCCCCAGAAGTCGAACGCGAGCGCCCCGAGGTCGAAGCCGGAGCCGAACCGCCACTCGGTGACCGGGACGACCGCACCGCACGCGGCGCAGGCCGTGCTTCCCTCGCCGGTCTCCTTCCAGGCGGCGATGGCCTCCCGGAACGGCCGCCAGACCTCGTCGTCCGCCTCGAACTGCTCCGGATAGTCGATGATCACGGTCTTCGTGTCGCACCGCGGGCAGACCGCGGAGTCCGCCTCGTCCTGCCCCTGGCCCCCGACGTAGTAGTCCCGCCCGGCCATGACCGCCACCGGGCCCGGCGGCCACCCCGTCTCCGCGGAACCCTCCACGGCCCGGTCCCAGCGGGGGCCGGGCACATAACCCTCGTCCGCGGTCTGGCTGTACACCCCTTCGCCTGACGTCTCACGGGTGATCACGCCCTCGGCGACCAGCCAGCCGACCATCCGCTCCGCGAGCGCCCCGGCCTCGTCACCGGCCGCCTCCACATCGACGATCCGCTGAAAGTAGTCACCCATCGGCCGCCCCCGTCGCCATCGCCCTCGTCGCACGGGCTTCCCCCGCTTCCCTCCACTGTGACACCCGCCACCGACAGCGGGCCGCGCCCCGGGCGCGGCCCGCCGGTCACAGGCGCGCGGACTTCAGGGCCATGTGCAGCAAAAGCCGGTCCTCACCCGCGTCGAGGTCGAGACCGGTCAGCTGCTCGACGCGGGAGAGCCGGTAGTAGAGCGTCTGCCGGTGGATGCCGAGCGCCTGGGCGGTGCGGCTCGCCTGTCCCGCACAGTCCAGGAACGCCTCCGCGGTACGGGCGAGTTCGGCGTGCGAGGGCGCCAGCAGGGCTCGTACGGCGGGGTCGGGGCCGGTCCGGGCGGGCAGCGCGGCCAGCAGCCGGTACGGGCCGATGGCGGACCACTCCGCGACCGGGCCCAGCCGCGGGTCCGCCCGCGCGGCCCGTGCGGCGGCCAGCGCCTCGGGCCAGGCGGCGGGCAGGTCGTCCAGGCCGCGGCGCGGCTCGCTGACCCCCGCGAACCCTCCGCCCCGCCCGGTCCCCGCGCCGGAGCCGGAGCCGGAGGCGGTGGCCGGAGCGGCCGCTTCCGGGGAGCGCAGGAGGTGTTCGGCCGCGGTACGGGCCGGGTCCAGGGCCGTCGAGGCGCGCAGCCGGACCAGCGCGGCCAGGCTCGTCATCGGCCCGGCCGGAACAGCGGGACCGGCCCCGGCGAGTACACAGACGGCGGCCACCCCGGGCGGGCTGGGCAGCCGGGCGGAGCGGTAATCCACGGCGTCCGCGGCGTCCGCGCCATCCCCCGGGGCCCACGGGGTCACCGCGACGAGCGCCAGCGGCCCGTCGGCCGCCCCGCGCAGCGCGGCGCGCAGTGCCGTGCGCGCGGTGTCGCGGCCGCCCGGCTCCCCGGTGAGCAGATCGCGCAGCATCCGGCCGAGCTCCTCGTCCGCCCTGGCCTCCGACGCCAGCAGCGCCCCGATCCGCGCCGCCGTCTCCATGGCGCGGGCGAGCCGGGGGTCCGGCGGGCCGGCCGGGCCGCCGAGCTCCAGGTCGGACAGATGGCCGTCGTCCAGCAGCCACACATAGCCGTGCACCACGCCCCGGTGGCGCACCGGCAGGCAGATCCGGCCCATGAAGACCCCCGCCCCCGGGTCCGGCGGGATCCGCAGCGGGGCCTGGGCCCGCGCGATGCCGAAGCCCTCGAACCAGGCGCGCACCGCGGCGGTGGACCGGCGCCGCAGGATGGAGCGGGTGCGCACCGGGTCCAGCGCCGGCTCGTCGGCCCCGTCGGCCTCGTCAGCCTCATCGGAGTACCTTCCGCTGTCCTGGGCGCCGAAGGCGATCAGCCCGAAGTCGCGGTTCTCGAGCGTCGCGGGCGCTCCGAGCGCCGCCGAGATCTCGTCCACGAGCTGCTGATAGTCGTCCAGCACCGGTCTCTCTCCTCCTCCCGCCGCTCCGGGTTCCGGCCGTTCTCCCATTCTCATACATCTGTCTGAGATCCCGGACACGGATGCGTGACAGCTGTCGATGGCCCGGGATCCGAGCGATCCTTAAGTTTCACGGTGAGTCAACAAAGCCGTCCGACGGCCGTCATCGTGGAGGTGCCCCGTGCTGGGTCCCGTGCTGCTCGCCGCTTCCCGCAGCGCCGCCATCCGGCGCATCGTCTCGGCCGCCCCGGTCACCCGCCCGACGGTGGACCGGTTCGTCGCGGGCGAGCGCCTCGCCGAGGCCGTCCCGGTCGTACGCGCACTGGCGGACCGCGGCCTGGAGGTGACGCTCGACCACCTGGGCGAGGACATCACCGATCCGGCGGAAGCGCTGCGCAACCGGGACGCCTATCTCGCGCTCACCGAGGCGCTGGCCGCCGAGGGCCTGGCCGGCCGGGCGGAGATGTCGGTGAAGCTGTCCGCCTTCGGGCAGGCGCTGCCCGGCGGCCACGATCTGGCCCTGGCCCATGTGACCCCGGTGGTGGAGGCCGCGGACGCGGCGGGCACCACGGTCACCCTGGACATGGAGGACCACACCACCGTGGACTCCACCCTCGCGATCCTCGCCGAGCTGCGCCGGCGGTTCCCGAAGACCGGCGCGGTCCTCCAGTCGTATCTCTTCCGCACCGAGGACGACTGCCGGGCGCTGGCCGGGGAGGGGTCGCGGGTGCGGCTGGTGAAGGGCGCGTACAAGGAGCCGGCGAGCGTCGCGCACCAGGACAAGCGCGAGGTCGACCTGGCCTATGTGCGCTGTCTGAAGATCCTCATGGCGGGCGAGGGCTACCCGATGATCGGCTCCCACGACCCCCGCATGGTCGCCATCACCCAGGAGCTGGCGCGCCGCCTCGGCCGCAAGCTCGACGAGTACGAGTTCCAGATGCTGTACGGGATCCGCCCGGCCGAGCAGGAGCGGCTCGCTGCCGAGGGGCACCGTATGCGGGTTTACGTCCCGTATGGAACAGACTGGTACGGGTACTTCATGCGGCGCCTCGCGGAGCGCCCCGCGAACCTTGCGTTCTTCCTGCGCTCGCTGGCCGGCCGCCGCTGACCGGCTGGAACGCTCCCCCACCCCCTCACTCAACGACGATCGACCCCGACGCTCGAAGGAGACGAAGGCCACCATGGACGCCGTGACCCAGGTCCCCGTGCCGGTGAACGAGCCGGTGCACACCTACGCCCCCGGCACCCCGGAGCGCGCCCGCCTCGAGACCAGGCTCAAGGAGCTGGCCCAGAACCCCGTCGACCTGCCGATGACCATCGGCGGCGAGAAGCGGATGGGCGGGGGCACGCGCTTCGACGTCGTACAGCCGCACAACCACGCGGCCCGCCTGGGCACCTACGCCAACGCCACCCAGGCCGACGCGCAGGACGCGATCGACGCCGCCCTGGCCGCGGCCCCGGCCTGGCGCGCGCTCGACTTCGACGACCGGGCCGCGATCATCCTCAAGGCCGCCGACCTGCTCTCCGGCCCCTGGCGGGAGACGCTGGCCGCCTCCACCATGCTCGGCCAGTCCAAGACCGCCCAGCAGGCCGAGATCGACACTCCCTGTGAGCTGATCGACTTCTGGCGCTTCAACGTCCACTTCGCCCGCCAGATCCTGGCCGAGCAGCCGATGACCAACTCCCCGGGGGTCTGGAACCGCAGCGACCACCGGCCGCTGGAGGGGTTCGTCTACGCGATCACGCCCTTCAACTTCACCGCCATCGCGGGCAACCTCCCCACCGCCCCCGCCCTGATGGGCAATGTGGTGGTCTGGAAGCCGTCCCCGACGCAGACCCACGCCGCCGTGCTGCTGATGGAGCTGCTGGAGGAGGCGGGGCTGCCCAAGGGCGTGATCAACCTGGTCACCGGCGACGGCAAGGACGTCTCCGAGGTGGCCCTGGCCCACCCGGACCTCGCGGGCATCCACTTCACCGGCTCGACCCGCACCTTCCAGTACCTGTGGAAGACGGTCGGCACCAACATCGAGGCGTACAAGACCTACCCGCGCCTGGTCGGGGAGACCGGCGGCAAGGACTTCATCGTCGCCCACCCGTCGGCCGACCCGAAGGTGCTGAAGACGGCGATGACCCGCGGCGCCTTCGAGTACCAGGGCCAGAAGTGCTCGGCCGCCTCGCGCGCCTACGTCCCGCGCTCGCTGTGGGAGAGCGGCTTCAAGGAGGAGTTCGCGGCCGAGGTCGACGGCCTGACCATGGGCGATGTGACCGACCTCGGGAACTTCATCGGCGCCGTCATCGACGAGCGCGCCTTCGCCAAGTCCAAGGCGGCCATCGACCGGGCGAAGTCCGACCCGACCGTCGAGGTCGTGGCGGGCGGCGGCTACGACGACAGCGAGGGTTACTTCGTCCGCCCGACGGTCCTCGTCTCCACCGACCCGGACAACGAGATCTTCAGGGACGAGTACTTCGGCCCGATCCTCGGGGTGTTCGTCTACGAGGACGCCGAGTACGACGCGATGCTGGCGCAGATGGAGTCGGCGTCGCCGTACGGCCTCACCGGCTGCGTCATCGCCCGGGACCGCGCCGCGGCCGCCGCCACCTGTGAGGCGCTGCGCTTCGCGGCCGGCAACTTCTACATCAACGACAAGCCCACCGGCGCCGTCGTCGGCCAGCAGCCCTTCGGCGGCGGCCGGGCCTCCGGCACCAACGACAAGGCGGGCGCCAAGCAGAACCTGATGCGCTGGACCTCCACCCGCTCCATCAAGGAGACCCTGGTCCCGCCGACCGACTACCGCTACCCGCACATGGGCTGACCCGCCCCGGCCGGCCCCGGTCGAACCCGCTGCTCGAAACCCCTGCTCGAACCCCTGGTCGAGCCGGATGACGGCCGCCTTCCGCGCCCCCGCGCGGACGGCGGCCGTCGCCGTGTGACAAGCCGAAAAGTCATGGACGGGGGAGGCGCGGCGGTGCTAGCGTCTGACAGCCAAGTAGCCGTTATTCACGGCAGTTTACGAAGATAACCAACGAGTAAGCACCTTCTGAACGGCGCGAATACTGGTTGGTCGAGGCCGAACGGGGGTTGGCCTCGACCACCCATGACTCCTGCCTGCGTCTCAGATAGTAGGACGTCCGAGTAATTGTGGGGACAGTCCGGCCCCGAGGCCTTATTTTTGTGGAAGCCGAACGTCTCGCTCCATCGAGCGATGGCGGCCGCGGCCGGTGCGCATGCGCAGGTGACCCCTGCCGCACTCAAGGCCCCCGCCCCTCCGGCATCTTCCGCAGCACCTGCTTGGGACACAGGGAGACGCGATCATGGCTGAGACGGCCCGCCGCAGGACCCGCAGCAAGACCGACAACACCGACCGCAAGAACGCCGCCGCCGCGCTCCAGCGCGCGCTCGACCGCCGCGACAACGGCGGCGCCACCGGGCACTGACGCCGGTCACCGCCCCGGCGTGCGCACCACCTCGAAGTGGTCCACGCGCTCGCCCGACTCGGCGAGCGTGGTGACCTCCAGCTTCGGGTTGGGGCCCGGATCCACCTTCACCACGAGGAACGAGAAGCCGGTGTAGCGCACCCGCGACCACTCCACCGATTCCTTGCTCTTCGACCCGTCCTTCGCCCAGTGGTAGCTGTTCACCTCGTCGAGGTCCTTCACCTGGCCCTCGTAGCTGTCGGGCACCGGGAACTCGTACAGCCGCGCCCCGGCGCCGCCGGCCGTGGCGTAGACGATGCCGTCGCGCACCGCGTCGGCGCTGCCGCCGATCGGGACCTGCTTGGCGGCTTTGCCGCCGCGGATGGCGTCGGTGCGCTCGTAGACGTGGTTGTGGCCGTTGATGACCAGGTCCACCTGGTGCTTCTCGAACAGCGGCACCCAGGTGTCGCGCACCCCGCCGTCCGAGGCGTGGGCGCTGGTGGTCGAGAAGGCGCAGTGGTGGAAGAAGACCACGACGAAGTCGATGCCGGGCTGCGCGCGCAGTTCCCCGAGCCTCCGGTCCAGCCAGCGCGTCTGCTCCCCTCCCGTGTAGCCGGTGTTGGGGGTGATCTCGTAGCTGACGTCGTTGGCGTCCAGCGCGACGACGCCCACATTGGCGTAGGTGAAGGAGTAGGCCCCGGGCGCCTTGCGCGGATCGGGGCCGTTGTCGGGGAGCGTCCAGCGGGCCAGCTGGCCGCCGTAGCCGTCGGGGGAGTACCAGGCCTCCATGTCGTGGTTGCCGGTGGTCACCATCCACGGCACGCTCGCCGCGACCGAGTCGGTCTGGGCGAGGAAGGAGTCCCACACCCGGGCGTCGTACACGTCCGAGGCCGAGCCGTGGCCGCTGGTGTCCGCGTAGCACAGGTCCCCGGCGTGCAGATGGAAGGAGGGGTCCTGGCCGAGCAGCAGCTGGTCGTTGGCGAGCGCGTCATAGCTGACGCCCTGGTCGCCGAAGGCGGTGAAGACGAAGGACTCGGCCTTCTCGGGGGCCGTGCGGAACGTCCCGAGGGCCGAGAAGCGGCGGGGGTCGGCCGGGTCGAAGCCGTCGTGGCCGACGCCGTAGTAGTAGGTGACGCCGGGCCGCAGGCCGTCCAGGGCGGCGTGCAGGTAGTACTGGTCGACGGCCGGGAGCTTGGCGGTGAGCGAGGGCGTGTGCAGCGGGCGCACCTCGGCCTCGATCTTCTGGCTCAGCTCCCAGGGCTGGAGGCCGATCCGCACATACGGGGCCTTGACGGCGAGAGGGACCTGCCAGGAGATCCGCATCTGCGTCCTGGGGTCGGCGCCGAAGGCGAGATGGCGGCCGAAGGGCGCGACCAGCGAGCCGTCCACCTTCCGCGACACCGGGCCGGCGAGCAGGGTCGGCGACGGCCGCCTCTCCACGGCGCTCGCCGACCCGGTGAGCAGCCCCGCCCCCGCCACCGTGCCCGCCGCCGCGACGCCGCCGCGCAGCGCCCCGCGCCGGGAGAGCCTGGTCCGCAGATACTCGTGCTGCTCGGCCATCGTCATCCGGCGCGCCAGGCGCTCGGGAATGCCGACCCGCGGGACATCGGAGGAGGTGGGGGGCGTGCCCCGGGAGAAGTCAGCCATGTGCCGGAATCTGCCCCTGAAAGGCGACTTCACGCGGTACACAGGGTGAACGTGAGCCATCCGGATGAGCATCCGTCCACATGTCGGACGTTCAATGTCATTGATTGGGACGAGGGGTAGGGTCCCGGTATGTCTCGCAGCATTCGCCTCGCAGTGATCCCCGGTGACGGTATCGGCCAGGAAGTCGTGGCCCAGGGCCTCAAGGTCCTTGACGCCGTCCTCCCTCAGGACGTGAAGCTGGAGACCCAGGAGTACGACCTCGGCGCCCGGCGCTGGCACGCGACCGGCGAGACCCTGCCGGACGCGGAGCTCGAGTCGCTGAAGAACCACGACGCGATCCTGCTCGGCGCCATCGGCGACCCGTCGGTGCCCTCGGGCGTGCTGGAGCGCGGGCTGCTGCTCAAGCTGCGCTTCGCCTTCGACCACTACGTCAATCTGCGTCCGTCGAAGCTGTTCCCGAACACCGCCACCCCGCTGGCCGGCCGCCCCGACATCGACTTCGTCGTCGTCCGCGAGGGCACCGAGGGCCCGTACGTGGGCAACGGCGGCTCGCTGCGCACCGGCACCCCGGCCGAGGTGGCCACCGAGGTCAGCCTGAACACCGCGTACGGCGTGGAGCGGGTGGTGCGCGACGCGTACGCCCGGGCCGCCGCCCGGCCGCGCAAGAAGCTCACCCTCGTGCACAAGAACAATGTCCTGGTGCACGCGGGCCACCTGTGGAAGAACATCTTCGACCAGGTCGGCACGGAGTTCCCCGAGGTCACCACCGACTATCTGCACGTCGACGCCGCGACGATCTTCTTCGTCACCCAGCCCGAGCGGTTCGACGTGATCGTCACCGACAACCTCTTCGGTGACATCCTCACGGACCTGGCCGCCGCCGTCACCGGTGGCATCGGGCTCGCCGCGAGCGGCAACATCAACCCCTCCGGCACCTTCCCGTCGATGTTCGAGCCGGTCCACGGCTCCGCGCCGGACATCGCGGGCACCGGCAAGGCCGACCCGACCGCGACCGTGCTGTCGGTGGCCCTGCTGCTCCAGCACCTCGGATACGAGGCCGAGGCGGCCCGTATCGAGACCGCCGTCGCCCAGGACCTCGCGGAGCGCAGTGGCGACACGCCGCGCACCACCGACGAGATCGGCGACGCGCTCGCCGCACGAGTATCGGGCTGACCCCAGCCTCTGCCCACGCGCGGCTGGGTGCGACCATCGACCTTGGGCCGCGCTGACGCACGCACCTCTTCCCCGGCCCCACTCCGAGCGATAATCGGACGTGGGGCCGTCGCGTGAGAGGAAGCTCGGACGTCCTAGTACCTCCGGGTACCGGGGCGCCGCGGGCGCGGTCCGCTACAACCAACGGTGAAGGACTACCACTCATGACGACGCCCACGATCGAGCTCAAGCCCTCCGCACACCCCCTCTCCGACGAGGAGCGGGAGCGGATCCTGGCCAACCCCGGCTTCGGCCGCCACTTCACCGACCACATGGTGACCGTCAAGTGGACCGAGGGGCGCGGCTGGCACGACGCCCAGCTCGTGCCGTACGCGCCCCTCTCGCTCGATCCGGCCAACATGACCCTCCACTACGCCCAGACGATCTTCGAGGGGCTCAAGGCGTACCGCCAGCCCGACGGCGGCGTGGCCACCTTCCGCCCCGAGGAGAACGCCGAGCGCTTCCGCGCCTCCGCGCGCCGCATGGGCATGCCCGAGCTGCCCGTCGAGACCTTCATCGCGGCCTGCGACGCGCTGGTCACCCAGGACCGGGCGTGGGTGCCGGCCAGCGGCGAGGAGTCGCTCTATCTGCGGCCCTTCATGTTCGCGACCGAGGTGGGCCTCGGCGTGCGGCCGGCGAACGAGTACCTCTTCATGGTCATCGCCTCCCCGGCCGGGGCCTACTTCCCCGGCGGGGTCAAGCCGGTCTCCGTGTGGCTCTCCGAGGAGTATGTGCGCGCCGCCCCCGGCGGCACCGGCGCCGCCAAGACGGGCGGCAACTACGCCGCCTCGCTGGTCGCCCAGGCGCAGGCCGCCGAGCAGGGCTGCGACCAGGTGGTCTGGCTGGACGCGATCGAGCGCCGCTGGATCGAGGAGATGGGCGGCATGAACCTGTACTTCGTGTACGGGGACCGCATCCTGACCCCCGAGCTGTCCGGCTCGCTGCTGCCGGGCATCACCCGCGCCTCGCTGCTGCGGATCGCCGCCGACCTGGGATACGAGGTCTCCGAGGGCCGGATCTCCGTCGACGACTGGCGGGAGGGCAACGCGGACGGCAGCCTCACCGAGGTCTTCGCCTGCGGCACGGCCGCCGTCATCACCCCCGTCGGCTCGGTCAAGTCCGCCCGCGCGAGCTGGACGGTGGCCGACGGTCGGCCGGGCGAGGTGACGATGAAGCTGCGCAAGGCGCTGCTGGACATCCAGACCGGCGCCGCCCCGGACACCCACGGCTGGATGCACCGCCTGGGCTGACGCGGGGAGCCGGGCGCCGGGCCCGCCGCGGCAGCGGCTGATGTCACAGCCGGAAGGGTGAGACGGGTCGACGTCGTGTACGGCGTCGGCCCCTCCGAACGCGATTCCGAGCCGCGATCCCGACCCGGGTGCGCGTTCGCGCGCCGGCCCGCATTTTGAGACGGAAGGGAGCGCGGGGGCGGAGTGTGCCAAACTGCCCCCGTGCTCACGTTCGCCATGATTATTGGCAGCAGGCGCGCCGGTCCGCAGTGACCGCCCCGTACGACCAGGTACGGCGCGACCACCGTGTCCCCAGACCCGCGCGCAGACCTCTCGCACCCGCGAGGGGTCTTTTCGTTTTCCGGACCACCCCGCCGGACGCGGAGCGCGAGGGATCATAGGAGGGCGCGGAACCGGTTATTCCGGTAGACCGAGATCGATCCCACAGGAGCCAGACCACCATGAAGGACCTGCCCGACGACAGCCTCCATGTCTTCGACACCACGCTGCGCGACGGCGCGCAGCGCGAGGGCATCAACCTCACCGTCGCGGACAAGCTGACCATCGCCCGTCACCTCGACGACTTCGGCGTGGGCTTCATCGAGGGCGGCTGGCCCGGCGCCAACCCGCGCGACACGGAGTTCTTCGCCCGGGCCCGTGCCGAGATCGACTTCAGGCACGCACAGCTGGTCGCGTTCGGCGCCACCCGCAAGGCGGGCGTCCGGGCCGCGGACGACCCCCAGGTCCAGGCGCTCCTCGATTCCCAGGCCCAGGTGATCACGCTGGTGGCCAAGTCCCACGACCGCCATGTGGAACTCGCCCTGCGCACCACGCTGGAGGAGAACCTGGAGATGGTCCGGGACACCGTCTCCCATCTGCGCGCCCAGGGCCGCCGGGTGTTCGTCGACTGCGAGCACTTCTTCGACGGCTACCGCGCCAACCCCGGCTACGCCAAGCAGGTCGTCAGCGCCGCCCATGAGGCGGGCGCCGATGTGGTCGTGCTCTGCGACACCAACGGCGGCATGCTCCCGGCCCAGATCGACGCCGTGGTCCGTACCGTCCTGGCCGACACCGGAGCCCGGCTGGGCATCCACGCCCAGGACGACACCGGCTGCGCCGTCGCCAACACCCTGGCCGCCGTGGACGCGGGCGCCACCCATGTCCAGTGCACCGCCAACGGCTACGGCGAGCGGGTCGGCAACGCCAACCTCTTCCCGGTGGTGGCAGCCCTGGAGCTCAAGTACGGCCGCACGGTCCTGCCCGCCGGCGCGCTGGCCGAGATGACCCGCATCTCGCACGCCATCGCCGAGGTGGTCAATCTCACCCCCTCGACCCACCAGCCCTACGTCGGCGTCTCGGCCTTCGCGCACAAGGCCGGGCTGCACGCCTCCGCGATCAAGGTGGACCCGGACCTCTACCAGCACATCGACCCCGAGCTGGTCGGCAACACCATGCGGATGCTGGTGTCGGACATGGCGGGGCGGGCGTCGGTCGAGCTCAAGGGCAAGGAGCTGGGCATCGACCTCGGCGGCGACCGGGAGCTGGTCGGCCGCGTCGTGGCGCGGGTCAAGGAGCGCGAGCTCGCGGGCTACACCTACGAGGCCGCCGACGCCTCCTTCGAACTGCTGCTGCACGAGGAGGTGGAGGGGCGGCCCCGCCGCTACTTCACCGTCGAGTCCTGGCGGGCCATCGTCGAGGACCGCCCCGACGGCACCCACGCCAACGAGGCGACGGTCAAGCTCCGGGCCAAGGGCGAGCGCATCGTCTCCACGGCCGAGGGCAACGGCCCGGTCAACGCGCTGGACCGGGCGCTGCGTCTGGGCCTGGAGCGCATCTACCCGCAGCTGGCCACGATGGAGCTGGTGGACTACAAGGTGCGCATCCTGGAGGGCAAGGGCGGTACGGAGTCCACGACGCGGGTGCTGGTCTCGACGACGGACGGCAAGGGCGAGTGGTCGACGGTGGGCGTCGGGGAGAACGTGATCGCGGCCTCGTGGCAGGCGCTCGACGACGCGTACGCCTACGGGCTGCTGAAGGCAGGCGTGGAGCCGCAGGAGTAGCCGGGCGGCAGGTGGTTCGCGGCCCCGGCAGAGCCTTGGGGGTGTAGCTCTGCCGGGGCCGTTGCGTTGAAGTTATGTTGAATCTTCAACGGGACTAGCCTAACTCCATTCTCCGCGAACACAAAATCTTCCGAAAATCGTCACGAGTGTTCACCGGAGAAGGTTGGCGACGCGCGTAGAAGTTCGGCAGGCTGTCTCACTCGCACGGCACGCTCCACCTGCACAGCCGCACCGTCCACAGCACGGCCCACAGCAGGAGGTCCCATGAAGCTCCGGTCCGTCGGCAGCTCCGCCGTCACGGCCCTCGTCCTCGTCCTCGGCGTCCTCTTCGCCCCCGGAGTCGGTGTGATCAGCAGCGCCGGGGAGGCGTTCGCGGTCACCAAGATCAGCCACTCCCAGGCCACCTCGATGTTCCGCTCCAGCGGTATCACCTGGTCCTCCTCCGGAGGCTGCTCGGACCGGAACAACGCCACCTGTACCTCCTTCGAACAGCTCAACCTGCCGACCGCGCAGGGGGCCCAGACCCTCAAGAGCGCCAGCGGCTGCGCCCTGAACATCACCGGCGGCACCGAGACCGGGCACGCGAGCGGCACCTACAGCCACTGGAACGGCTACAAGCTCGACTACGCCCTCAACAGCTGCGTCACCAACTACATCACCGGTAACTTCGCCTACATCGGCCTGCGCAGCGACGGCGCCAAGCAGTACAAGTCCAACTCGGGCAACATCTACGCCCTCGAGGGCAACCACTGGGACGTCATCTACTACAACTGCGGCGGCTGCTGACCCGCGCCCCGGCCGGGCGCGCCCATCCGGGTGGACCTGTCCGCCGCCCCCGGGCGTGCCCGAGCGGGGTTTGTGGGGTGCCGACAGCGGTGATTGCCCAGGGGCGCGTACAGTGGCAGGAAATCCGCTGTCCAGTTCTGTTCTGCCTACCCACCAAAACGCGCCCGACGTTGTATGGAATTGACATGCGTCTCGGGGGGTCCGGGAACGTACCGTCATTGCATGACCAATCTCGAAGGTGCGCCCGATGAGGCGAGCGACGTCCGCGGGCGTGTCGCCGAGCTGCACGCGATCCGCGAGCAGGCTCGGCGCGGCCCGAGCGAGCGGGCGACCGAGGCCCAGAAGGCCAAGGGGAAGCTGACGGCCCGCGAACGGATCGATCTGCTCCTGGACGAGGGGTCCTTCAACGAGGTCGAGCCGCTGCGACGGCACCGCGCGAGCGGGTTCGGGCTCGAGGCGAAGCGGCCCTACACCGACGGTGTCGTCACGGGCTGGGGGACCGTACACGGCCGGACCGTGTTCGTGTACGCACACGACTTCCGGATCTTCGGCGGGGCCCTCGGGGAGGCCCACGCCACCAAGATCCACAAGATCATGGACATGGCCATCTCGGCCGGGGCGCCGCTGGTGTCCCTCAACGACGGTGCCGGCGCCCGCATCCAGGAGGGCGTCTCGGCGCTCGCCGGCTACGGCGGCATCTTCCAGCGCAACACCAAGGCGTCCGGCGTCATCCCGCAGATCAGCGTGATGCTCGGCCCGTGCGCGGGCGGCGCGGCCTACTCCCCGGCGCTCACTGACTTCGTCTTCATGGTCCGCGAGACCTCGCAGATGTTCATCACGGGACCGGACGTGGTCCAGGCGGTGACCGGCGAGAAGGTCACCCAGAACGGACTGGGCGGCGCGGATGTGCACGCCGAGACCTCGGGCGTGTGCCACTTCGCGTACGACGACGAGGAGAGCTGCCTGGAGGAGGTGCGCTACCTCCTGTCGCTGCTGCCGCAGAACAACCGCGAGAACCCGCCGGTCGTCGAGTCCGACGACCCGGCCGACCGGCGCGGCGAGACGCTGCTCGACCTCGTCCCGGCCGACGGCAACCGCCCGTACGACATGCGCAAGGTCATCGAGGAGATCGTCGACGACGGCGAGTACCTGGAGGTCCACGAGCGCTGGGCGACCAACATCATCTGCGCCCTGTCCCGGCTGGACGGCCAGGTGGTGGGCATCATCGCCAACCAGCCGCAGTCGCTGGCCGGTGTGCTGGACATCGAGGCGTCGGAAAAGTCCGCCCGCTTCATCCAGATGTGCGACGCCTTCAACATCCCGCTGATCACGCTGCTGGACGTGCCCGGCTTCCTGCCCGGCGTGGACCAGGAGCACGGCGGGATCATCCGGCACGGCGCCAAGATGCTGTACGCGTACTGCAACGCCACCGTGCCGCGGATCTCGGTCATCCTGCGCAAGGCCTACGGCGGCGCCTACATCGTCATGGACTCCCAGTCCATCGGCGCCGACCTGACCTACGCCTGGCCGACGAACGAGATCGCGGTGATGGGCGCCGAGGGCGCCGCCAACGTGATCTTCCGCCGGCAGATCGCCGGGGCCGACGACCCCGAGGCCATGCGCGCCCGCATGGTCAAGGAGTACAAGTCCGAGCTGATGCACCCGTACTACGCCGCCGAGCGCGGCCTGGTCGACGACGTCATCGACCCCGTGGAGACCCGCGAGGTCCTCATCAGGTCCCTGGCGATGCTGCGCAACAAGCACGCCGACCTGCCGTCCCGCAAGCACGGCAACCCGCCGCAGTAACGCGAGCATTGGAGACGAAGCCACCGTGAGCAGTTCACAGGACATCGCCGATAACCCCGCCGATACCGCCGTCGGCACCGCCACTCTCGTCCGCGTCGAGAAGGGCCACGCCGACGCCGAGGAGCTCGCCGCCGTCACCGCGGTGCTCCTGGCCCGCGCGGCCGCGGGTGCCGTCCACCGCCGCTCGCCGGGCCGCACCGGCCGCAGCGCGGCGGGCTGGCGCCGACTGGAGCGCCAGCGGGGCTTCCGCGCCCCGAACAGCTGGCAGGGCTGAGCCCCCGGCGAAGCGAGCCCGGCAGGCACAGTCCCGACCGCGGCCCGAAGCGCACAAATCCCCCGCTCTCCCGGAGAGCGGGGGATTTGTGCGTTCGGCGGCGGGCGCCGCCGACGCTGTACGTCGCTATCGCAAACGCGCCATCAGGGCGTGTTCCACGAGCGTGATGAGTGCGCTCTTGGCCTCGCTGCGGTGGCGGGCGTCCGTGATGATGATCGGCGCGTCCGGGCCGATCTGGAGCGCTTCCCGCACCTCTTCGGGGGTGTAGGGCTGGTGTCCGTCGAAGCCGTTGAGGGCGATGACGAAGGGCAGTCCGGAGTTCTCGAAGTAGTCGACGGCGGGGAAGCAGTCGGCGAGGCGCCGGGTGTCGACGAGGACGACGGCGCCGATGGCGCCGCGGACCAGGTCGTCCCACATGAACCAGAAGCGGTCCTGGCCGGGCGTGCCGAACAGGTACAGGATCAGGTCCTGGTCGAGCGTAATACGGCCGAAGTCCATGGCCACCGTGGTGGTGGTCTTGTCCGGCGCGTGGGTGAGATCGTCGATCCCCGCGGAGGCGGAGGTCATCACGGCTTCGGTGCGCAGCGGGTTGATCTCCGAGACCGCGCCTACAAACGTGGTCTTGCCCACGCCGAAGCCGCCCGCCACCACGATTTTCGCGGAGGTGGTGGAGCGGGCTGCACCGCTAGAGCTTGCGAAGTCCACTGAGCACCCTTTCGAGCAGTGTCACGTCAGGCTGGCCGCCGGCGGACTCGTCGCCGCCGGGCTGATGGATGGCGACGAGCCCGGCCTCGGCCAGGTCGGCTACGAGGATCCGGGCGACGCCGAGGGGAATGGTCAGGAGTGCGGAGATCTCGGCGACCGACTTGATCTCGCGGCACAGGTGGCAGATCCGCTGGTGCTCGGGCAGCTGGCCCTGGAGCTGGGCGGGGTCCGCCGTGGTGGAGACGAGCGCCTCGATGGCGAGCTGGTACCGGGGCCGGGTCCGGCCACCGGTCATGGCGTACGGGCGCACCAGCGGGTTGTGTCCGGTGGCCGGGGAGGACGGCTCCGGGTGCCGCACGGGCGGCGCGGGCCGGTTGCGCGGCTGATGCGACTGGTGCGACTGGTGCGACTGAGGTTCGCCGGACAGGCCCGCCGAGCCGACGGGCGGGGCGTAGGAGGGCGCGTACGGCTGCTGGACGGGCTGCGGATGCGGGGTCAGGGGTTGTGCCTCCTGAGCCTGGTGAACGGGCTCCTGAGGCGCCGCAGGGGCCTGCCCGGCCGTACGGGCCTGACGGCTTGGCGTGGAGGGGAAGTTGAAGCGCTTCAACGGGGCGTCGCCGTGCGGCTCTGCCTGTTGCCCATGGCCGTACGGATATCCACCGGGGGGCGTTGCCACGTGTCCTCCTCCAACTCGCCTGTCTGCCGGTCGCGCCACCGCACCCTAACGGCGCGGTGGCGCGAAACGCATCTTTGTGTTTGCTAGTTGAGAAGACTGCCTTGCAGTTCGGCGCGGAGGTCCGGGGTGAGGACGGTGCCCGCGCGGTCGACCAGCAGGGCCATCTCGTAGCCCACGAGGCCGATGTCGCA